>DKBN01000036.1 GCA_002451235.1 Patescibacteria group bacterium UBA6899 | reverse complement strand
CCGAGCACAAGGACGAGCGAGAGCAATATGCAAAACGAAAGTGTAATATTGGTGTCGCTTATTCCAAGCATGCCGTAGCGGAATCCATCCACCATATAAAGAACTGGGTTCCAATGCGAGAGCGTTCTCCAAATCCCAGGAAGTAGCGTGACCGAGTAGAATACGCCACCAAGATAGGTAAGCGGAGTGAGGACGAACGTCGGCACGATGGATACGGAATCGAAAGAGTCGGCGAATACACCATTCATCAGACCGGCCAGGGAGAACAGGAACGCGGTAAGTAGGATGAAGACGAAGGTAATAAGGAGCGAGTGAATGGTAAGATGTGTAAAGAAGAGCGCGAGCCCCATGACCAAGAACGCGGTGATAAGAGCGCGCAGGATCCCCCCAGTGATATGCCCAAGTACGATGACAAGATGCGGGGTCGGTGAGACGATCACCTCTTCGATGGTCTTTTGGAATTTCGATGAATAGAAAGAAAATGCCGTGTTCATGAAAGCGCTATTGATCGCTGCCATCAGAACGAGTCCGGGAACGATGAACTGCATATACGTGATGCCATCGATCGGCCGCACTTGACTCCCGATGAATTTCCCGAAGATAAGAAAGTACAATCCGGTCGTAACCACGGGCGGCAAAAGTGTCTGCGACCAGATACGGAAAAGCCGTACAAGCTCCTTTCGCACGATCGTCCAATAGCTGATCCACATCGCTCGCGGTTCCATATCATTTGCTCGTGTGATGGATAAAGAATTCTTCAAGGCGATTTGTCTTGTTGCGCATGCTTTTCACCTGAAGTCCCAATGCATTGATGTTCAGGATCGCGCTATTGAGGGGATGCGCTTTCGTAAGCGTCATTTCAAGAGCGTGTGGAGCAGATCGTTGTGCCTGGTAAGTGGAGAGCTTCGAGATCTGGTTCTGATCCGGGTCCTGGTCGAGATCGAACACGAAGGTCTCCTCGTCCATGCTCGACAAAAGCGACCGTATCTCTCCCGAAGCGACGATCTCTCCCTTGTTGATGATCGCGACGTTCTTACATAGCTGCTCAGCTTCCTCAAGATAGTGTGTGGTCAGTATGATCGTCGTTCCTTTGGCATTGAGATCGTTAAGGAATTCCCACATGCCGCGCCGAAGCTCGATATCGACGCCTGCGGTCGGCTCATCGAGGATGAGAAGCTTCGGTTCATGCACAAGTCCGCGGGCGATCATAAGCCGACGCTTCATGCCGCCAGAGAGCGTACGTGCTTGGACATGCAATTTGTCCCCCAGTCCGAGTTTCCTAAGATATGTTTCCGCCCGCGGAAGCGCCTCTCTGCGCGGGATGCCATAGTATCCCGCTTGATTGACGACAACATCGATGACATCCTCAAAGATGCCAAAATTGAATTCTTGGGGAACGACACCAACATGGAGCTTTGCTTTCGGCGCATTATCGTCGATCGAAACACCTTGGATATTGACCTTTCCCGATGTCTTATTCACAAGCCCGGTCACGATATTGATGAGGGTGGTCTTCCCTGCGCCATTCGGACCCAGTAGCGCGAAGAAATCCCCTCGTCCTACTTCGAGGGATACGCCTCTTAGAGCGGTCGTACCGTTCTGGTAGACCTTCTTGAGGTCCGTGATCGAGAGGGCGTTATCCATATCCATGCCGTAACATCATTTTTCGTCGCTCATCGTCATGGCGCCCACATAATCTCCTTTGCCGAGCGGGACACCGTTGTGGCGCAAAATATCGTACGCGGTGACGACGTGAAATAAGAAATTTGGGATCCCATACTCCACGACAAAGTCCCCGCCAACGAAGAATTTACCCGGAAAATAGCGTAACTTCACTTTCCGCTTCTCCGCATCTGTGAACTGCTCCGGTTTCAAGGTCTCAAGAAATACTATGGTGTTCTCGCAACGCTTCATGAGGTCCGCGATCGTCTTCTCCTCATCCGCCATCGTCGGGATATCGACGCCTGCAAGCTGGGCAGAGGTGGACTTTGCGTTGTCCGATGCGATCTGTACTTGCTTCATGAGCGGCAACATATCGATCGCGAGACGAGCGGAAAGCATGGTTGCATCCTCAACTTTCCTCTCTTTCGCGAATTCCGCCGCCTTTTCAAGAATGGCGCGAAGATTCCGAAGATATTTCACGAACAACGGGACGGTCAGCTCGTACATTGGGTACTGCATAAAAAAATAGTTAGTATGCTAAGCGTTTGACATCGTACCTTTTTCAAGGATGGTACGCAAGTTCAAATTGAGAGGTCCACGCCTTCTTTCTTAAGAAGCCGTCGTTTGGTTGCAACACCCCCCTTTCCGGAATATCCTCCGAGCGACCCGTCAGAGCGCACTACCCGGTGGCATGGGATCCTTGGCGCATCAGGATTCGCGGCGACCGCATTGGCGACCGCGCGCACGGCTTGAGGTTTCCCTATGCGTTTTGCAAGTTCTTTGTACGTGATCACCCTCCCTTTCGGGATTCTGATGAGCTCGCGCCAGACTTTTTGCTGGAACGGAGTACCGAGGGGAATGTGTGTTTTCATTTTCATGAAGAGAGTATATCTCAAAATACATTTGTCGTTTATTGATTCTTTCTGTATATTTCTCACATCCTGTATGGAGGAGTCGCATAGCGGTCTAGTGCACCGCCTTGGAAAGGCGGCAAGGTGTTACAGCCTTCGAGAGTTCGAATCTCTCCTCCTCCGCAGAAAGAAACATTGCGTTCTGAAAATATTTTGGTCTTGAGAATCGTCATCTGTCTTCTTGCATACGGACTTCTTTTCCTTATAATTAGCTGGGGCCAAAGAACTTGGTACGAGTCTTTGCAAGTGAACGGGATGCCTTAGCCTAGGACGCACCCAAATCGTTCGGGGTTCAAGAAACGTTACCTGAACAGGATAAAAGCAGGCTCTGGTTACGGGGAAGACAACCACCAAGCCAACCTGCTCCCTAATTTGCTACCATAAGTTATGGTAGCGATTTTGTTTCATATAAATTCTTCTACTATAAAATTTTCTGACTTCTATAACTAACCTTATCAGTGCGATTTTGTAATAGAAGAGACCCCCGCATTGCGGGGGTCTGGTAGGTGAAAGTTATCGCGATCTGGTTATTTTGGACCGTCGCGTAAAATTTCTGTCGGCAAGCCGCCGAAGGCTGTGCGCGGTTGATTCCGCCAGCCGCAGACTAAAATCGCAAACCGGAGATGTGGTGAACTTCGCACCATCCCTCTTGCGAGAGAAACACATGCGCCACCCCGTGGCGATATGGTCGTTGAGGTTGATCACATCGCCGGAAACTACTCCGTCGAAGGTGCAGACCTCGGGCTGTAAAAACGCCCGACCTGTCCCCTTCACGGCGAATCCTTCCGGATGCTGTGTGACGAGCCACGTATTTGTGGCGCCAACGCCATTCTTTGTCCTCACGAAGAGGACGTGACCCTCGCTCAATCGCGAAAGCCTTGGAGACACCACTGGCGTCCCCTTTGGTCTATCAAGGAACGATCCCTTGATATTTGCACTTACCTTCATGATTTTCTCCTAAATAGCAAGTGAACCGCCCTCCATGAATACTATAACACATGTATATCATATATGCAAGGGAAAGAGGCTTCCTTTTTGTTACTTATCCTATAGGATTTCCGAAGACATATAGGAGGCCACATGGCGATAGTAAAAGTAATGGTCGAGGTGGACGAGACTGTGTTAGATCTTGCCCCCGCACTCCTTAGGCTCGATCTGAATGCCCTCATTGTTTTGGCCCTAAAATCGACAGGGCGCGAGGAGGATCTCGGGGAATACCAGGAAGCAATGCAGGCCGCACAAGAGAAATTCGGGCAAGGTTCGTGCGCGATCGTATTTGCATTACATGAATGGCAAAAATTTCGAGATGCGCTTGATTGCTACTTCAAGAATGGTGGAATGGATGATTGGGAGAAACAGACCCAAGCGCTCGATCAGGAGGATTTCGCGGGATTTTTAACCACTATCGATCCCACCTGTGGATTCCAAAGGGTCCTCGCGAATATCGGCGGTACTGTGGGGTTGATCGCTGATAAGGTAGTTACGTACAAGGATGAAGATGATGTCGCCTCTCTCGGGCTCCAGGCGTTCCAGGCCATCCGGCTCGGGCAACGGATCTTCGTTCTCAAGGACGCAATATCCTTCATGAGATCCTACCGTGAAGCATCGTGCTCAAGCCGCCCGCGGCAGCGGGCGGTTTTTTCGTTCGATCTTTACTTATGTGGCCTATATTGTAAATTCTCCTTGTTCGAGCACTTCGTCCATCAGCCCGCGCATTAGCCGTGAGAGCGGCGGAAATTCAGTCCCATATTTCTTCTCAAGTTTCGAATATTTTTCGTCGAAATAAGCCGCGGCATCTTGTTTCGTTTTTCCCTACTGTCGAAGATAGGTAGCTCGGTTCAACACATGGGTGATCTTCGGCATCGCTTTGTCCAGCATCTTGATATACCGCGCCTCGGGAGTATCGAGGGATTCATATCGGGCGATCATCTCTGGGATCCATGTGAGTGAGGCCGAGAACTCTCTACGTATGCGCTTGAGCGCCTCTATTTCCCTTCGTTCTTTTTCTGCCCTCCCCTCATCGCTGATCCCGAACGTTAGCGTATCTCCCGCATACGCTTCAACGAGGTCATGGACTAGAGCAAACTGAGCGACTTTCCCAATATCGAGATGCGGCAGGAAGCGCGAGGCGAACGCGCACGCGATGACTCCAAGCATGACGGTGTGATCGGTATCTGTTTCTTTGCGAATACCGTCCTCGTGGTACGTCGCGCGATCGACCCGACCAAAACGCAATACGAGCTTTCCCGCCTCGATCACAGCACGCACGAGATCTCGATCCACGGTATTATCGCTGTCATTCGTGCTTCTCCGTGTCTTTAGTATCGGTGGGTTCGGGGGCGGGGGGAGTCTTCGGTGGCTCTGGTGCCGACGACCTATCCCAGCCGAAATTCACGACCAGGACAGCAAGGATGATCGCCGCGAACAGAAGCAAGCCCGGTGGATAGAACATAAGGATGAGGATGTGGTAGAGGAGGAAAGGAAGCGTCGCAGCATAGAAGGAAAGCTTTAACGACGTCGGATAGTCCCATTCCTTCTTCAGGATCCGCCCGAGTAAAAGTACAAAGAGCGCGATGAACGCAAGGACTGCGATCGAAAGTCCATAAAGGAACAGCAGCCCGAGGAATATGCCGGTAACAAGGATCGCGGGAACGAACTGAAATACCGGACTCAGTGCGTCGAAGAATCTCTGCACCACGGCCTTATCCAGCGTAAAACGCAGGGGCGCTCCATTGCGGTCCTTCATGTCCGCGAACTTCTGGATCTTGACGCCATTCTGGTCGGCGATGGCGATGCCGTCATGGAAAAGCCAAGCCCCTGGACGGTATTGCTGATAGAGGTCGTTCGAATATTCATTCGCGGTATCGATGACGATGAGATGCTGCCATTTCGACCGCTCGTTCTCTGGCATCGCGTGTTTCCATTCTTCCGGAACATCGATGAAATAGGGCTCCTGGACATTCGAGCGCACGGTGTTGTTCTCGAATGTAAGTACCAACTCCGGGGGATAGATCTTCGCCGCCTCAGCCGGGATCCTCGCGAGAAAAACATTCAACGGCGGAATCGTTACCAGAGAAAGGACGACGGCGAGGACGAGCGCCGCGAGTACGGAGAGCTTTGTGTAATATCCCCAGGCGTTTCCTAGGGTGCGTTCCTCGTGAGATGCATAGAAATCCGGGCCATACACACTTGCCTTGATAGTTTGGAAAAATTTCATGGCTTCAGTATAACAAAAAGAGGCGCCTTGGCGCCCTCTTCATGATGTTATTAGGACCGTCGGATAGTTTCCCGCCGGTGTTTGTTTTGGACCTTCGCAGCCAGCTCGCGTTTTTTCAGTGCTTTCGGTTTCGCACTTGGATCTTTTGATCCTGGTTTGCCGAGCTGATGGAACTTCCGTGGCCCTTTCTTGTATTTCCGGCTCGTTTTCCTGATCTTCTTTGCTGGTGGGGCAATCCGAACTAATTTCGGTGAAGTGAACATGTTGGCAGGCTTTTCTCTGCCTTTCACTCTTGCATGAGCCCAAACCATAAGCAGCCGCTGGTATGTTTTCTCAGAAAGCGGAGGGATGTCTTCTTCGGTTTCATTTTGTATGCACATTTCCTCAGCGCTCGGAGCGGTGCCGCAACAGCACTGAACGTTCTCATCGTGCGTCGGCACATCCGACGTCGGATCAAACTCGTCTGCGTCGCAGGGGTTCGCAACTGCCCCTTTGAACACCGGGTTGAAATTGGCATATCTCTTTCCCCCAAGATCGATACGAACTGACATTATTCTATCTCCTTTGTTGTACAAAAAACCACCCGAACTCCGCTGTTTACCGTACCACCAGTAGAGGATCTGTCAAGGTACTGATGTTACCCAATGTTCATTTCCCGCAGGGCCTTGATACGTTCCTCAATAGGTGGATGCGTCATGAAAAGGCCGCCGATCTTTCTCCCGATGCCACCGGAGGATATCGGTTCGAAAATATAAAGGTGGGCAGTCGCTTTGCGTGCAGTGGTCGATGGAATACCGGCAGAAGAGATCTTCTCGAGAGCCGATGCGAGCCCTTCCGGATAGCGCGTGAGAAGCGCCCCGGACGCATCCGCAAGGAACTCGCGCTTACGCGACACCGCAAGCTGGATCAAGGTCGCAAAGATCGGAGCGAGGATAGAGAGGATGACCCCGGCCAGCACAACGATCCCTCCCGCGCCCTCGCGATCGCGCCCGCGAAAGAACGACATGCGGAAAAAGATGTCCGCAAGAAGGGACACGAAACCCGCAAGGATCACTGCGGCCGTCATCACTAATATGTCTCTGTTCCCGATATGGGAAAGTTCATGCGCGATGACTCCTTCGAGCTCTGTTTTGTTCAATCGTTCCAGTAACCCTGCATGGACCGCAATGACAGCGTGTTCGGGGTCACGACCGGTCGCAAACGCGTTCAGGGACGGGTCGTTCACGAGATAGACCTTTGGCATCGGGAGGCCAGCGGTGATGGAGAGGTTCTCTACGACGTTCCAGAGTTCCGGATACTGGTTCCGATCCTCCACCTGGCGCGCCCTGACCAGGGCAAGAACCATCTTGTCGGAATACCAATATGAGAAGAAATTCATGATGAACGAAAAAATGACCGCGATATAGAGGATGTTCGGGTTCCCGAACACCTGCGCGAATACGAAACCGAGCGCGATCACCAAGACCAAGAACGCCCCCATGAGGATCCAAGTCCTTGAGACATTTTCCGACTGATGAGTATAGATGGTGGCCATATTGTATTTGGGGGAGA
>DKBN01000003.1 GCA_002451235.1 Patescibacteria group bacterium UBA6899 | reverse complement strand
CAGCGGTTTCACGATGGAACCCATTTCGAAGACGCTCTCGACGATAGGGTTCGCGTAGAGACTCTGATCCTTCACTTCATTGAAAGTATTGAGGTCGAGCGAGGGGTTCACTGCCATCGCAAGGATACGACCATCGTTCGGATCCATGATGATGCCTCCGGTCTGATCGGAATGCCACTCGTCCATCACATTCTGGAGTTCGCTTTCAAGATATCCTTGCACATTCGGATCGACGGTGAGAACGATGTCCCCAGAGCGCTGCGTCCCCCCCTCAAGGAGCGATTGGCGAAGATTCGAGAAGATCTCGGCGAAGAAATTGATGTAGAGATGCTGGTCTGAGCGTTCAAGAGTATCGTCATAGAAACGCTCGAGGCCATAGCGGCCAGTGAGCTGGTCACCCTGGTATGCGACAAAACCGATAGCGTTCGCCGCGAGGCTCCTTCCGGGATAGTATCGCCAGGTCTCGCGATAGATCCGCACGCCGGCAAGGTCTTTTGCCTTGATGGCATTTGCGTTCGTCTCCGAGACGCGATTGAGGATCTCTTCGTATGGATCATTCTTCTTTGTCGCCTTCGCCATGAACGCGTCCTGATCGATGGGAACGATGTCGTTGATCGCTTTGTATGTCGCCTCCGCGTCCGGGATCTCCTCCGGATCGAGCGCTACGAGATACCCGCTCTCGATGGTCGCCGCCGCGACGAAGTTCCCGCTCTTCTCCTGGAAGAAGATGCTGCCGCGATCATAGAGATTCGGCACCGTTGCGACGTACTGCTTCTCGGCCTCTGCGCGGTACGCTTCTGCTTTGACGACCTGGAGCATATAGAGCCGCCCCATAAAAAGCGCCCCGACAAGGAGCACTGCGAGCGCTATCAGCCGTACACGAAGGCGTTCGGCGTGAGACATAATCAGTGATCGCGCATCGTGATCGTTGTGGGTGTGAGGTCCGGCGCAAGATAGACAGGATCGTTCACGACATGGAATCCTTTCTTGGTAGCGAGGGCAAGGGTGATGGACTGCCCGACGCGTGCGTAATCCCTCTCCGCGTCCGCGACCCGTGCGCGCACGTTCTCGATCGAACGTTCCGCCTGATTACGCTCAACGACAGAGAAGACGGAGACGGACAGGAAATAGACATAGGCGATCGCCGTGCATGTGATCGCAGCGACAAGCGTCAACACGAGGGTACGCTCATAGAGATCGATGCGATGGCTGATGGTGTGGAATCTTGTCATATGCCGTATGATGGACGTTTGCGCGCGAATGGTCTCGCGATCCTCGTCATCTTGCTGAGCCCTTCATTGCGCGAACGCACCGTGATCTTGATATTGCGTTCGATGGTCGCTCGATAGATGACCGTGAGTTTCTTCATGTGATCTTTTGGATGATCCGCAGTTTCGCGCTCCTGGAACGCGGGTTCTTTCGGACCTCTTCGTATGTCGGAACGATCGGCCGTTTGTTCATGAGCGCGCCTTTTTCGTCTTGCTCTAGGCTCTTGAACAAACGTTTGACCATTCTGTCTTCGATGCTGTGGAACGTGATGACAGCAACCCTGCCGCCTCTTTTTAACCGCTGGAATGCTTCCGGGATCCCAACTTGAATCGCGCCCAATTCATCGTTGACCGCCATGCGGATAGCTTGGAAGGTCTTCGTCGCCGGATGCGCCTTTCGCTTTTGGTACCAGGGGGGCACCGCCCCTTCGATGACCTCGACAAGTTCCCTTGTGCTCGCGATGCGCCTCCCCTTTCGATGCTCGGCGATGGCGCGTGCGATCCGTCCCGCGAACCGTTCCTCTGCGAACCCGACGAGGATGTCGCGGAGCGTCTCCTCGCTCCAATCGTTGACGACCATTTCCGCGGTGATCTCCGGATGGTCGTTGGCAGATCGGAACGTCATGACGAGTGGTTCGTCCTTCAGGAAGCTGAACCCCCGCCCTCGCTCCTCCAACTGCATCGTCGATGATCCGAGGTCGAACACCGCCGCATCCAATGCTCCGGCACCCATGCGATCGAGGGCTCCGCCGAGGTTTCGGAAGCTCTCGATCGCGAAGTGAAACTGACACTTCTTCTTGAGTCCGGTGATCAATGCATCGGTGAATGCGTCACGGTCGAGGTCGAGAGCGTACAACCGCCCTTGGTCCCCGATCCGCTCTGCGATCAGTCTGCTATGGCCTCCTCCTCCGAACGTGGCGTCCAACACACTGGCGCCAGCCCTGAGGTCGAGTCCATCCACTGTTTCTTGTAAAAGAACGCTGACATGGGCCATGGCAGTATTCGCCTAGAATACCCCGCTCTCGCCCAGCTTTTCCGCCATACGATCTGCGTCGGCGGCCATTTGTGCTTTGTAGGTTTTCCATGCGGCTTCATCCCATACTTCCACACGGTCATAGACGCCCGTGAGGACAACCTTGTCTTTGAGGTTCGCGTATTGCTTCAGAAAATCAGGGATGAGGACGCGACCGATGGTATCGACGTCCACTTCGACGGCACCGGCGAGCATGAATCGCCTGAACCCCCTGGAGTCGCTTTGCCCTTCCGAAAAATTCGATAGTTTTTCCGCGATCTTCTTCCATTTTGGCATTGGATAGATCACCAGACAGTTATTGAGGCCATGCGTCACGACCGCCTTCTTCCCGAGTTCCTTACGGAATTTCGCAGGTACGGAGAGGCGTTTTTTGTCATCTACGGAATGTGTATATTCGCCGATGAACATATTGATGGAATCCCCTATTTGTTGCGCTTCGTTGAGGTAAGGGCGAACCGCAACAAATATGATCTTCCAGGTCTTCCCCTGTCTGTGGTTGGTCTTAGGGAAGCTAGACCCCTTGTTCATTCACACTCCCACCAGCGGAATGAACAAGGGTCTTGAGCTCTAGCTTTCACCATCCCATGTCGAAAGTCTGGATTTTGAATTTCCCACTTTCTCCCACATGCCAACCACTATATACCACCTGCCTACCCCGTCAACCCATTGTTATCCACAGGGGCCCACAAGGAAAAAGCCCAGCCGTGGCTGGACTTTTCAAACAGGTATGGAGGTTCTTGTTATTCGAATTCTATCACCACATCGACACCAAGCATAATGAGGGCTTCCTTGACCCAATGCTGTAGATCACTATTGTCTTTGCTTCTTGGGATCACTTGGGCGCTCACGATATTGTTGATGCGGCGAAGGTTCGCCGATCCGCCGTTCTTCACGATCTGACGAATTTGTTCGCTCGCAATATGGGCGTGATACAGGAGGGTCGGGATATTGTGCTCCGTGCATCTCTGCCCAGAGAGCTTGTTCACCAGTTGGATGAACTCATGGTGTTTTTCTTGGTGGATCGGCAGGGTCCCCACATAAAGCGCGAATATGGTTTCCGCGTGTACTCTAAGGGGTTTGGCGTTCACTGCTAACAACTGCATATTTCCCCCTTTGGGTTAAGTTGGAGAACGAACAAAATTTCTCCTTTTACCCTACCACTCGCTGTTTCAGAGTCAACGGGGTTACGCACCTCTTGGGCGCAGAAGCGGAAACAGCTGCGCCTCGCGGACGGGGCGGTTCGCGAGGAACGCGAAGAGACGCTCGGAAACGCCGAAGCCACAGGTGGGTGGCATGCCGTACTCGAGCGCCTCTACGAAATCATGATCGTACATCTGCGCTTCCTCATCTCCATGGTCGCGCAGATCCTGCTGCGCTTGAAAACGCCTCGCTTGATCCAATGGATCATTGAGCTCGCTATACCCTTTGCCGACCTCGCTTCCGGCGATGATCGGCTGAAATTGCAGCACCGTGTTCCTTGTCTTGGGGTCGGTCTTTGCTAATGGTGACATCTCGACAGGAACGTTCATGAGGAACCCCGGCCCACCAAGCTGCCTGCGACAATATTTCCACAGCGCGTCAACGGCTCGAACCTTGTTCCACCCCTTCTTCTCGCATTCGACTTTAAGGCGGGTAAGCGCCGCTTCGATCTCAGAAAGCGATGCGATCGCGATATCGACATTCGCCAGCTTTTTGATCGTTTCGGCATAGTCGTACCGCTCCCACGGCCTTCCCAGATCCACGGTGAATTTCCCAATGGTGAACTGAAGGGTACCGAACGTTTCCTCGGCAACCTGCTTGTACATCCGCTCGACGAGCGCCATGCCATCGTCGCGCGTCGCATACGCCCAATAGAATTCCATCTGCGTGTAGTCCTGAGCGTGCTCGGGGCTAATGCCCTCGTTGCGGAAGATCCGCCCTATCTCGAAGACCTTATCGAACCCAGCGACGATGAGACGTTTCTGCCACAGCTCTCCGCATGAGATGCGAAGATAGACATCGAGATCGAGGGCGTGGTGATGCGTCGCGAACGGTCGCGCGTCAGCCCCTCCGGTCGTAAGCTCGATCACCGGAGTCTCCACCTCAAGGAATCCCTCGGCGACGAGAAAGGTTCGGATCGCCCCCCAAAATTTGGCTTTTTTGACGAAAAGACCCTTGAGTTCCGGGTCGAGCATGAGATCGAGATAGCGCTTACGGAGCTTCTCTTCCTCGTCCTGAAGCCCGTGCCATTTCTCCGGGAGCGGGCGCAGAGATTTCGCTCCCATGACCCATGCGTCCACCATGATGCTTTTCTCGCCACGTTGTGTAACGAAGGGTCTCCCGGTGACCGAAATGATGTCGCCGATGTCCGCCGTTTCAACGAAAAGGCTGAGTGTCTTCTCGCTCGCCACGTCCTTTTTGAACACGGCCTGGAGCGTGTCCGTACCGTCATTAAGAACGACGAATAGGATGGCTCCCTGGCCGCGGATGGCCATGACGCGTCCCGCCACGGAAAACGGTTCTCCCGCGCGCTCAAGCTCTTCGAATGAGGCACGCGTGCTCGCGAGCGTATAGTCCCTGGGAATCGTATTCGGATACGCCTCCATCCCGGAGCGATCGAGTGCCTCGAGTTTTTTCAGCCGTTGGTCGCGGATCTCTTCGATCGAAGCCACGATGCTTAACTTATAGCGATAATCTCGCAGCGGACGTCGCCTTGCGGAGTCTTGTATGTGAACGTGTCGCCTTGTTTCTTTCCGAACATCGCGCCGCCGAGCGGAGACTTGTTCGAGATCTTCCCGCTTCCGATATCGGTCTCCTCGCTTCCGACGATCGTATAGGTCTTCTCTTCCTTCCCCTTCTTCAGGGTCACAACAGAACCGATGCCGACGGAATCCGTCTTATGCTTCGACGACATGATCACGGCGTTCTTTAGGACTTCTTCGATCGCCATGACGCGCTCTTCTACGGCCACCTGCGCCTCACGCGCGGCATGGTATTCCGCGTTCTC
>DKBN01000057.1 GCA_002451235.1 Patescibacteria group bacterium UBA6899 | reverse complement strand
GGAAGAAAGGTTAGTTAACCCTTGAAAAAACTCTATATTTTGGTAAGCTCTCGCTATTGTATCTTGCCACCTTAGCTCAGTCGGTAGAGCATCTCACTCGTAACGAGAAGGTCCCCAGTTCGATCCTGGGAGGTGGCTTCAGAAGACGNNACGAACGTTCGCGTTCGGATTCTGATCAATATATTTGTCGGCGTAGCTCAGTTGGTTAGAGCGAAGGACTCATAAGCCTTAGGTCGCTGGTTCGATCCCAGCCGCCGACACCATCACTTACGGTATTCACTTCCCGATAGTCTCGTTGTTAATGATAGTGTATAGTACTGTCATATGAGGAAGGGTAGTGTACTCAATATCGAGTACTTCTTGAACTGGAGCCCGAACATGGCATACATCCTCGGTTTTCTTTTTGCGGACGGTTCGATCCCAAGATCAAGGCGCGGGAATCATTACCTTTCGATCCAAATATCCGATCGAGCGATCCTCAAATTCATTAAGAAGGAACTGCGCGCGCGTCAGGTCATTGCAGAAAGAAGATCCAAAACAGGGAAGCTGTATAGGATACAGATAGGGAGTCGTATGTTATGCGCATCTCTCCAAGCCAAGGGATTTATTGGCAATAAGACAGCGAGAATGCGAATGCCCTCTGTCCCAAAAAGGTATAGAACAGCTTTTGTGCTCGGATATTTTGATGGGGATGGCAATGTATGGGCTGGAACGATACACAAGGAAAGAACAAGAACCTCCCCGGGTCTTCTTGTTTCTTTTACTTCGGTTTCCAAGGGTTTTCTTACGGATATTCATGGGATCCTTCGATCTCTCGGACTTCTTGGGGGAAGCCTTTTTAAAACACAGAAGAACGCATGGAGGTTGAACTACGGAAAGTACGATGCTTTGAAATTAGCCAAATATATGTATAATAGCGGCACAGATTTTTGTTTGAAGCGGAAACAAAGGGTATTCGACAAATTCATGCGGCCGTAGCTCAACTGGTTAGTAGCACCCGCCTGTCACGCGGGAGGTTGCCGGTTCAAGTCCGGTCGGCCGCGCAAATTGAATCGGGAACCGGTTCAGAAAAGTTATACTTAAAGTATGAAGACCCTAAAATTCATGCCAAATTTGGTCGAAAAGATTATCTCCGGTGAGAAGACTTCAACGTGGAGGCTCTTCGACGAAAAAGACCTACGGGTGGGCGATGAACTGGTTTTTGTGAACAAAGAAACGGGAAATGAGTTCGGGAATGCCATGATCACTAAAATGAAGATGAAAACTCTCGGTACTCTCACTGACGAGGACTGGGATGGACATGAGAAGCACAAATCGGAGGAAGAAATGTATCAGCATTACCGCATGTACTACGGTGATAAGGTTGGTAAAGACTCCGAGCTGAAGATATTAGATTTTGCCTTTACTCCTAAAGTTCAGGAATAAAAATACATTCTTGATTCTCTCGTATTTTAGTTCCAACAGCGTCCAGTACGTTGCGCAAATTATGATATAAGAAAGAGGATATATTTCAAGGCCAACAACCTGCTTGCTGTTCTCCGGGGGAGAATACATACTGCCACCTTTCGGTGGCAGTATGTATCTTGTTGCGGGACCTGGAATCGAACCAGGGCCTTCAGGTTATGAGCCTGACGAGGTACCGCTCCTCCATCCCGCTATGTTGTTCGGAATATTACTCTCATGATCAAAAAAAAGCAACCTCATGTCATCACTAAAATAAAGAATATTATGCTAATATGGACATATGCTATCAAAATACCAGCTTTCGCTCCTATACGTCGGAAAAGAATATTCAGTCCCACGAATCGCAAAAACACTCAGCACATCAGAGGGGAAGATCAATTATTGGCTTAAGAAACACGGCATACGAAAGAGAAATATCAGCGAGGCATTGTATCGGAGCCATAACCCGAACGGAGATCCATATAAGTTCGTACCTGCGCGGACATCAGAAGAGGCATTTTTAGATGGTCTTGGACTCGGTTTGTTCTGGGGAGAAGGAACGAAGGCGAATATGAATTCCATTCGCCTTGGGAATACTGACCCATCCCTCATTCGCGCTTTCATGAAATTTCTTGAGGAACGATACACTGTTCCCAAAAGTAAATTTCGTTTTGGATTGCAGATATTTTATGACCATGCTTCCTCGCGAAAGCTTGTATCGTGGTGGGCAAGGAACTTAGGAGTAAAGACCACGCAATTTTTTTCTCCCGTTATCACCCCATCAGTTTCAGGGGGGACCTACAAGAAGAAGGCCGAACATGGAGTCCTTACGGTATATGTCTCGAATACTAAGCTCAGAGGAGAGATCGGAAATAGAATTGAAAAACTTCGCTCCATATACTATGATAGCGGGGCTCACTAAATATGCCGTTGTAGCTCAGTTGGTAGAGCAACTCCATGGTGGGGCATAAAAGCCCCCTGCCCATTGCCGGAGAAATCCGACAGTGAATCCCGAATTACGGTTAAAGACTCTCATCGAGTTGAGACCGTGGCGAGAAATCGCCCGAACGACTGACAAGGGTGGCTTAATCCGAAAGGATAGCCAAAGATACAGTCTAATCCCCATATAAGTTTACGAAATTGGGGTGCAAATGAAGGAGTAGGTCGCCGGTTCAATTCCGGCCAACGGCTCCAGTACTAAATCCAAGAGCATAACCATTACGGAGAAGCGCAATCGTTATGGATATAAGATTATTGGTTCAGAAGTTCTACGATCACTCAACCTATATTCGGGGTTATTCTAAGGCCACAATAATAAGCGATACCAGCAGGTCATAAGCTTATATTGTGACTTTGCGAAAGTATCCGAAATAGAAGAAGTGACGGACCAGAACGATAGGAAGCTTTTTTGTTTGGTCGTACGGACCGCAAGTGGAGATTAAATACGTTCATCTGCTATCACAAATCCCCGATGGTCTTTTTCCGCTGGTGTGTGGAGGGTCGCCAGTTAAATCCTGGCCATCGGCTCATGTGATGGAGCACACAGATCATTTCTCTACGGGGGTATCATACGTGCCACTTTTCTTTTTCACTGATTCCGTTACTCTAAAGATGGATAGAACCTTACAAGGAGACATGAATGAGATCCTCGTTATTGATCGCGTTGTGGGCGATCGCTCAGGCCGCGTTCGCTCAAGATGGTGTTGAGTGCCACCGACTCGTTTCCATTGAAGCGAGGGAATTATGCCAGAAGATCGAACACTCGAAAGCGACGCTCGCGTCGGTGAAGCTCTCTCTTATCTCAGACAAACGAGGGGCGGTCATTGAGAGGGAGGCCGCGCTCGCACTTTGCCCCGAGGGAGATGGCCCGGTGCGGATCATCAAAATTCGGATACCGTTCCGCCCCAAACCAGATCAGGAGATCATTCCTACGATCGTAGGGGGAAAAGAGTACCGATTGAGGCATGTGCGCGGACAGTATATGTACAAACTGCAGTTTCGCGCATTCCACGATATCGGAGAAGGGAAGTCGGAAGAGGTGCCGATCTGCTCGTCGAAGCATATCTTCATTCCGCCGCAGTATAGAAGAAGCAGTGAACTTGCTTCCCTCGAGCGGCACCGCGTGGATAAGGTCTATCTCACAATGACCAAGGACACGTATCACGAAGAGTTCTTCGCGCGCGGTCTAGAAACGATGCGCACACAGATGGCGCAGGTCTTTACCAAACTCTCGAACGACCGAGTACCCTCGCTCGCTTTTCCGGGGAGATCACTTGCGGAGATATACTTTCCCGAGCAACTCGTGAAGCTTTTCGTGATCGAACAGGCGGACCCTCTGCGGCGATACGGACTCCCACTCTATGGCAAGCCACAGCGGCCTGAACCGGAGATCATGAGATATGTGTTCGCGGAGCTATTCCTCTATGGAGACGATGCGTTCCGTTACCTGTGTTCGGGAAGTCTTGCCTGTGGAAGATTCCAGTTCACGAATAACCCGGTCTGGACGAAAAAAGGTCTCTACGAGGGGACGTACACGACCGTGCGAAGATCGTGCAAGGACGGTGATGGGAAACAATTCTTGAACGAGGATTTTTGGGAAGGGACGGCAGACTGGAAGAACAGCGCGATGGCGGCGGTATGTCTATACGACGCGGAACTCGCAGCGCTTCCCCCAGATGTGCGTGGGTGGTATCTCCGCGATCCGGAAGGAGGCCTAGCGCTCGCAGTCATCGCCTACAATACCGGCGGTGGTCCTGCGCGTCAGGCGTACGAAAAGCTTTCGAAGCTTTCGGGCTGGTCGCAAGAAGAAGCGCCGATACGCAGCATCCTCCAGATATTCAACGTGAATGGGGCGTTCGAGCTCACGCAAGAGACCTTCGAGCGTCTTCCGGGGAAGATCTTTCTCATGATCAAGCATGGGAAATCGTTCATGAACAGCGAACCATGCTACTACATTCACAAGTGGTTCGAAAGTTGGAAGTATGGTTTCGGTGGCGACCCGGCACACGTGCCGGATTGCCGTTAAGAAGCGGGGTGAAGTCAGCCCCGCTTTTTGTTTTCCCACGAACGAGTATAATCGCCAAATGGCTGACGAGAACCCGAATACCACACGGATCAAGGAGATCGAGGACGCGATGCTGCGGTCCGATTTTTGGGCCGATAAGGCAAAGGCGCAGTCGATGATCAAAGAGCTGCAGGAGCTTCGGGATATGGCCGAGGGCGGGGGGAAATATGACCGCTCACATGCGATTATCACGATCTTCTCGGGAGCGGGGGGCGACGACGCAGAGGACTTTTCGGCGATGCTGGTGAAGATGTATTTCAAATATTGTGAACGACGGGGATGGGGCTATGAGGTGATCCACGAGAACGAGAACGACCATGGCGGNNCATCGCCTGGTGCGCATCTCGCCGTTTAACGCGAACGCGAAGCGTCACACGTCATTCTCGATGGTGGAGGTCATCCCGAAGTTCGAGAAAGGGCAATTCCAGCTCCTTCCGGAATCCGAGGTGGAGCTCGAGTTCGCGCGCTCGGGCGGCGCCGGGGGGCAGAATGTGAACAAGCGCGAGACCGCGGTGCGAGCCGTCCATACGCCAACGGGAATGTCCGTCCATGTCTCGGTCGAACGATCGCAGCTCCGCAATCGCGAGATCGCCATGGAGCTTCTTTCCGCGAAAGTGCAACATATGCGAGATTCCTTGACCGATGCGGAGAAGGAGAAGATGTACATTTCGAAAACGACCAAGGTCGAATGGGGGAATCAGATCCGCTCCTACGTGCTCCACCCGTATAAGATGGTGAAGGATCATCGCACGGGAGCGGAGACCGCGAAGACCGACGCTGTTCTTGAGCGCGGCGAACTCGACGAATTCATAGAAGCGGAGAAGTCCCTTTCAGAGCATCGCCCATAAGGGTATAATCGCACCATGATCTATTTCGACGGCGTTTCCAAGATCTACGAAGGCCATGCTGCGCTTGACGAAGTGACGCTACATATCGAACCCGGGGAATTCGTCTCTATTGTGGGGCATTCTGGGGCAGGGAAGACCACACTCTTGCGGCTCCTACTTGTCGAAGACCGCCCGACGCAAGGATCGGTGTTCTTCGAGAAGGTGAACGTGCACAAGATCCGCAGCAAGCATATCCCCGAATACCGTCGCAGGATCGGCACCGTCTTTCAGGATTTTCGATTGCTCCCGAACAAGACCGCATACGAGAACATTGCGTTCGCCATGGAGGCATCGGGAAAAAGCGACGAAGAGATACGCTCCGATGTGCCGCAGGTCCTCGAGCTCGTCGACCTTGGCGACAAACTTTGGCATTTTCCCCACGAACTCTCCGGAGGCGAGAAACAGCGAGTTGCGATCGCGCGCGCCATCATCAGCCAGCCGGACGTCATCATCGCAGATGAGCCCACGGGGAATCTTGATCCGGTCAACACATACGATGTCATCCAGATCCTAAAGAAGATCAATGACATGGGGACGACCATCATCCTGACGACGCACAACAAAGGCATCATTGATTCCCTGAAGAAACGGGTGATCACGATGGCGGATGGGAAGGTGATCCGCGACGACCGCCACGGCAAGTACGTCCTCTGAATCTCGCGCTCTTCTTCGTTGTCTACGACATCGAGTCGACTCAAAGTATTTTCATACATCTCGCCGACATCTCGTCTTGCCCCTCGAACAGCATCGAGATTCATAGGACTCGAAGGATTGGAATGTCTGGGTGATACAACATTTTTCTAGCCTTCTTAAGAATGGAAATATTTAGTTTTGGCAAGTCATTTTCCACTTTGCGTAGAGCCTGGATGCATGCGAAAATAGGCGAGTATGGGAGTGATCGTCAGCACGCGCCGGATCGTCAAAGCTGGCTTCGTCAATTTTTGGAGAAATGCGGTCGTGTCGCTCTCGGCCATTTTCGTGATGACCGTCGCACTTTTCGTCGTCGGTGCGACCATCTTGATGTCGGTCTTTCTCCAGTCGACACTCAACAGTATCCGCGACAAAGTGGATATCAATATCTATTTCACCTCGGATGCCGTCGAACCGGACATTCTCGTCATGAAGCGCGAGATCGAAGCATTGCCTGAAGTGAAAGAAGTCGAATACATCTCGCGGGACCAGGCAATCGAGGCGTTCAAGCTACGGCACGCGAACGATACACTGATGACGCAGGCCCTAGAAGAGCTTCCCGACAATCCGCTCGGGGCGGTGCTCAATATCAAGGCTAAGGATCCATCGCAGTATGAGGCGATCGCGACATATATCCAGAACGAGCGCGACAAGATGGCGGGGAGCGGCACGCAGGCTATCTATAGCGTGAACTACGCAAAGAACAAGATCATCATCGACCGTTTGACCGCGATCACGAA
Source organism: Patescibacteria group bacterium UBA6899 (assembly GCA_002451235.1). Lineage (GTDB taxonomy): Bacteria > Patescibacteriota > Minisyncoccia > Phycocordibacterales > UBA6899 > UBA6899. The sequence goes on along the minus strand of DKBN01000057.1, from coordinate 13,298 downwards.
CGGCGTTGAGAAGGTTTCGATCGCCATCCTCTTCCTTTTGATCGCCATCGCAATTGTCATCACCTTCAACACCATCCGCCTCGCCATCTATATCTCGCGCGAAGAGATTGCCATTATGCGCCTCGTCGGCGCGAACAACAGTTTCGTGCGAGGTCCGTTCGTCGTCGAGGGAATGATCTATGGCATGCTCTCGGCGATCATTGCGACCGGGCTCTTCTATCCCGTGACACTCTGGCTCAAGGCATCGACGAAGGATTTCTACGGAGGAGTCGATCTGTTCTATTATTACCTCACCAATCTGAACGAGATATTCTTTATCCTCCTGCTCGTCGGGATCGCGCTCGGAGCGGTCTCATCGTGGTTAGCGGTGCGGAGATACCTCAAAGTCTGATGCTATGAAGAAACCCAAATACATCTTTGTCGTCGGAGGAGTGATGTCAGGAGTCGGCAAAGGTGTGACCACCTCCTCGATCGCGTACCTCCTTGAGGCACGCGGTTTTCGTGTCGCGCCGATCAAGATCGATCCGTATCTCAATGTGGACGCCGGAACGATGAATCCGGTCGAGCACGGCGAAGTATTCGTGCTTCGAAGCGGGCTCGAATGCGACCAGGACATGGGAAACTATGAGCGCTTCCTTGGTCGCGATCTCTCGAACGTGAACTATATGACCGGCGGCATGGTCTACAAGACGGTGATCGATCGCGAGCGCGCACTTGGCTATGGGGGTCGTTGCGTCGAGCCGGTCCCGCATATCCCAGAAGAGATCATCCAGCGCATCAAGAGAGCAGGGGAGGATGTGAACGCAGAGGTCATCATCACGGAGATCGGCGGGACTCTGGGCGAATATCAGAGCATGATGTTCATTGAGGCGGCAAGACTCTTGGAAATTGATAACCCAGGCGATGTGCTCTTTGTCCTCGTCTCATATCTTCCGGTCCCGCACAATCTCGGAGAGATGAAAACGAAACCGACCCAATATGCTGTCCGCACGATGAATTCCTACGGGGTCCAGCCAGATATCATCATCGCGCGCGGTGAATTCCCTCTCGATCAGAAACGCAAAGAGAAGATCGCTGCGTCCTCAGGGATGAAATCAGAGCAGGTGATCTCCGCGCCGGACGTGGAGAGTATCTATGATGTTCCGCTCAATTTCGAGAAGGATCGTCTCGGGGATACGGTGTTGAAACTCCTCAAACTCAAAGCCAAGAAGAGCCCTGATCTCCGCGAATGGAAAAGATTCGTCGGGAAGGTGCATGATCCCAAAAGTACGGCGAAGATCGCTGTCGTGGGGAAATATTTTGCGACCGGAAGTTTTACACTCTCGGATTCCTATATCTCGGTCATCGAAGCTGCCAAGTATGCGGCTTACCATCTCGGCATGAAACCAGAGCTCACTTGGGTCGATGCGGAAGAATTCGAGCGCGACCCGAAGCAAGTGGCGAAACTTTCCAAGTACGACGGTATCATCGTTCCCGGAGGGTTCGGTTCGCGCGGTGTCGAGGGCGTCATTACCGCGATCAAGTTCGCGCGCGAGAAAAAGATCCCGTACCTCGGGCTCTGCTACGGCATGCAGCTCATGGTCGTCGAATTCGCACGCCATGTCGCTGGCCTTATAGGAGCGAACACTATCGAGGTCGACAAGCGGACGCCTCATCCGGTGATCGCGATCATGGAAGAGCAGAGGGAGAAGGTCGCGAATGGGAATTATGGGGGTTCGATGCGTCTTGGCGATTATCCTGCGAAGTTGCGAAGGGGGACGCTCGCTTATGCGGCCTATCGCACTGATCTTATCCATGAACGCCATCGCCATCGTTATGAGGTCAACCCCGCGTATATCCAAAAGCTCACGAAAGCCGGCCTCGTGTTCTCCGGCGTCTCTCCGGACGGAAGGCTCATGGAGATCGCAGAATTGCGTGCGTCGAAGCATCCGTTCATGCTCGGTTCGCAATTTCATCCCGAATTCACCGCGCGCCCGCTCTTCCCGAACCCGCTCTTTTTTGCGTTCATGAAGACGGTGAAGAAGTGTCTCTAGAATCTTCCCTCTCCCCACTATAGTTTCGTGCCTCTCTCCGATGTATACTGAAGAACATGAGATGTACCCCCTGTTTTAAGGCACTACTAGCTCTCTCCGGTGCAGGAATGTTGTTCGCCGGTTACCTTTCGGCGGTGAAGCTATTTTCCGATACCTGCGCGTTCGGGGAATCATGCCCTTATTTTTTCGGGTATCCTGCGTGTTACTATGGATTCGCGATGTATCTCGCCTTGTTCCTGGTGGTCGGGTCCGCGTTGCTCAAACGAATAGGGGAGACATTGGCGGCGAAGACGATCCTATTGATCTCTTCTCTTGGAATTCTGTTCGCAGGATATTTCACAATCGGAGAGATCCCGACATTGATCGATCGAGGGTTTCGAGCGTATCTATTGGGTCTTCCGACCTGTGCATTGGGGCTCATTTTCTATATCACGATCACGATCGTCGCTATCAATATCCTCAGAAGATCATCCGAGCCCTCCGCATGAACCTTATGGACCACGGTATCCCGCAACAGCACCAATATTCCGACGAGGGGAGAGAGGATATCGAAAGATATCAGCAATGGGACGATTCGCGCGTCAAGGAAAAGATCGAGAAAGTGAAATCGCGCATCAAAGACATCGAGGACCAGCTTCCGAACGTCGGGATATATGGTCGCCGGCTGCTCATCCAGACACTCGGCGAACTCGAACGGGAAATGAAGGAGCTCTTGGAAGAGATCACTAAAGAGGCAGAAGATCCCGTTGATGGTTCCTCTTGACAATTAGAAGAAATAAGTTATATCTTTAGCAAGTAGAAGTTCCTGTTCAGACTTATTTCGGAGGGGAAATTGGAGAGAAATCTTATCATCGGCGGCTCGATCGTCGCCATCGTGTTGCTTGCGCTTTACACGAGCATCCTCGTCTACTGGAGAATCACCCAGAACGACCCGGAAATGCTCTACCAGGAACAGCTCTCGAGGAGAGCGATGTCCGGAAAGGTTATGTACACGCCGAGACGAGAGGGACGCCGGACGCACTCGTACGGCAACGAAGACCGGACCCTTTTTGAGTCATACGAAAAGAAGGTGTGGGGTTTGGCGATGAGGGCGACGAAGATGGAGACCGTTCTGGCTTCGTATTACGGTGACCGAGACGGCTTCGACGGCAAATGCGCGGCGAACGGAGAGATCTTCGATAAGTACGGACTTACCATCGCGCATCGCACCCTCAAACTCGGCACGCTCGTGGTCGTTTCTCGAGGAGCGCGCGCGGTTCTCGCGATGGTCACCGATCGGGGCCCATACGTCGAGGGAAGGGATATCGATCTTTCATATGTCATCGCGAGGTATCTCGGCGTTGGGATCGATCCGGTCGAGCTCTATGTCGTGAGAGAACCGGAGGGGGACAAAAAGTACCATCATTCCAATCCGCGCTGCCTGCGTTCGTGAGCAGGTATCCCTGGGCCGAATTCGGCCCGGTTTTCTTTTGCGCGATAGGTACTTCACAAGAATTTGAAGAGGAGTAGGATGGGAATATGAAGGTCAAAGACGTCATGTCCAAGGATGTCGATTACCTCTCCCCCGATACCACCTACGAAGAGGCGGCGAAAACGATGCACGAGAGATCGCTGTCATCGATGGCGGTATGCGATAGGCAGGGAAAGCTCATCGGCATCCTTTCGGAGAAGGACCTGTTCCGGGCGATGTTTCCCGATTACAGCGAATTCTATTCTGCACCGGAATCGCTGACCGACGAAGAGGAGATCGAGGAGAGAGTGAACGGCCTGCGCGCGCGTCCCATCACGGAATATATGACGCGGCAGGTGCTTGCCGTCGAGCCGTCAGCTGCGCTCATGAAGGCTGGCGGGCTTATGCTCTCTCATCACGTGCACCATCTCCCGGTCATCGAAGACGGAAAACTCATCGGGCACATTTCGCGCGAAGACGTGTTCAGCGCGATCCTGAAGCACAAGCTCGGCTTCTAACCTTTTATGCCGCCCATATGCGCTCCTTCCAGAAGCGCGATCACTTTGCCGTCCGTAAGCTGCGGGAACGAATCGTAGTACGCGCCGACCGCCCCGAGAAAATCAGGCGATCCGTCGAGGATGATCACTTCGTCGCATTCACGTTCGAGCATCTCTCTCACTTCGGGCGGAGCTACGGGAGATGCAACGACGATCCTTTTCGGTCCGCGTCTCTTGATCGCGCGAATTGCTGCAAGCATCGTGAGGCCGGTAGCGATTCCGTCGTCAATGATGATCGCGATCTTCCCTCGAACATCAGGTCCATCCTTCGATCCGAATAGGATCTTTCTGCGCGCGATCTCGCCTAGGGCATCATCTTTCGCGCGGGAGAACCATTCTGCCAAGGACGGCGGGATGGAGACCTCGTTGAATACTTCATCCCCGTATTCGTTCACCGCTGCGATCGCGTACTCCTCGTTCCCTGGATGACCGATCTTCCTTGTGACGATGGCGTCGAGCGGTACCTCAAGCACGCGGGCGACAACTGCCGCGGTCGCGACCCCTCCTCGCGGAAGCCCATAAACGACAGTATCTGCATCGTGATACTTCAAGAGCTTTTTTGCGAGAAGTTCTCCTGCCTCGATTCGGTCCGCAAAAATCATCGTCATACGCTATTGCATAATCATACGCCTGCTTCGGCAAAAAAAATGGGAGGGGGGGGGTGGGGACACTCATGCGCTCCGTGCTTGGTCTCGAAAATGACCAATTTTTGAGCCGTCGTTTCGATGGCTACTTATCCCCACCCACCATTTCTGTTAATAATACTGGTGGGATATAATTCAATCACGGAGGACAACGGCAGGTTTTCTGCCCGTCCTCTTTTTGTTTACAAAAAATGTCCGCTTGCAGCTACTCGTTTCGCACGGCAACGTCGTTCCTCGGAGCCACACTACGCTCGGAGAATTCTTCGCGTCCGCGCACCCCGTATTTGTGATGGCAACAGCCACGACACCACTTATATATCGTGTTACAAATATATCTATTGCCATGACCACTGAACAAACGGCACTCCAAATTCACGATCAGGCTTGATCCCTATCTTTATGGCTCAACAACTACCTCAACAACGTTTTGTCTTTGGTCTTCAAGGATATAAAAAAAATGTCACTCAATTCTTCAAAAGGTCGCCAAGGCAAATTTTATTGTCCCTACTCATATTGTCGCTCGTAAGTAACGGACTCCTTGATTCACTTTTTTTTAATGTACACAATGCAAAGGTCGCTGAAGCCGCTTATAGCGGCAAGATCCTTCGCACCGTTGAATTTGCCCTCGGAGGAGGGGCGGGGGCGGGGAGTGCCCAAACTGGCACCGACCAAGTGACCGGGGCCACGGTCCGCCGCGCGTCCGACGCGAACGTATACGCAGGCACTTCCTGGAATACCACCAAGGGTTCCGCGGGGACGAAGACCATCAAACTTCCTGGTTCCGGTATCCGCGTCATTTCGGCGTATCTTGATGCTACCGCCGCCATCACCTCCGCCACCTCGATCACCGATGTCGAGATGGCGATTGATGTTTCTCCTGGGCCGCAGGCCGGAGTGGACATGGAAGTCTCTCCGGAGATCCGCGTCGGGAATATGTTCAACCAGTCCGGTCAAACCGGCATCCTCTCCTCGAAGACGGATGTGACCGGATTCTTCCAGATCCAGAACGATAGCCAATGGAATACCGGCCTTTCGGTGGTTGGTATGCTCTCGGTCACCGGCCCCACCTGGGCCCTGGCGACCATGAAGCTTGTCATCACATACGAGGAGAATCACACCACCGCGCCATACAATTCAATGAAGACGGTGCGCTTGCCGTTGACCGCAACCACAACCGGAGATGTTGGCACTCGGGCGACCTCCTGCGGCGCCAACGTCGGCTGTTCGTTCAAGTATCTCCTTGACCTTCCCGATCTTGCGACCACCTCTGACATCGGTGACGTATTCTTTGAGATCTCATATATCGATGACGGCGCGGCCACCACGACAACCGGTATCCGTGGCGGCGCGGCCACGGTTGCTAATGGTGCTACCAACGAGACGATCGCTGACAACAACGAACGCTTCTATATCTACACGCCGCTCCTTGGGTCCAACGGTATCGCGACCGGAACGGTGCAGTATTTAGATATCACGCCGACATCAGCGATCTCCGCGCTGGGGGCGGAACTTGTCATTACATACAAGTTCTCAACCGGCGCGGCCACGCAGGTCGACACAGTACGATACTTCATGAATCAAGATACCGCGCTTCCAGGCACTGCGACCACATCCGCGATCTCATATGCGATGACCGTTTCCAATGCCGGGCTTTCCATCACGAACCTGTGGTATCGTGCGCACGTTGCGATCACCGCAGGGCAGACCATCACCATCGATGCATCAATCGGCAATTCCGCCTCAACTACGAGGGGATACCAGATCACCGCAGCGAACGCCCGCGCGGGGTCGGTTCGCATTATCCACGATGCCGGCACAGCGACCACCTCGTGGAGCGGTTCCTCGGCGATCGTGCGGTTTTCTTCCGCACAAAGTTCCTCGGCCGCTGATGCGCCAATCGGGGTGGAAACCTTCATTACCTTCAAATGGTCTGGATCCTTGGGTGGTACGGTCACAAAGAGCGACCTTTTCTTTGTGGGGCAATCTTCTTCGGGCGCGGCCACTGCGAACATTACCACCGCATTCCCGTTCTCGGTTGAGCTCTCGGAAACCGTTACCAAGACCTACCGTTCCGCATACTACCTTGCGTCGATCCTTCACTCGAACGCGACCACCATCACAGCGGGCACGGTGAAGCTCTCTTCCGAGGGGGACGGTACCATCACCTACAATGAAGGCACGGAGGACACCGAAGCGTATCGTATGATCGTTCTCAAGCAGGCGACCTCGACCAATTTTACCCAGGATACTACCATCCCCTGGAACGAGCGGACATTCAACTTTGTCATCCAGGGAAACCAGACGAATACCTATTATTCCGACGCGGCATTCGCGATGACGTATGATGCGGCGTTGCCTCTCCCCACAAGCATAGAGACGCGGGCATATCGTTGGCGCGCGAATGATGGGTCGGAGGTGGAAGCAAGCTATCGTGCAGCGGAGAATAGCCCGCTCATTACGGGGACATATGTTGGAGACAAGTTGCGCCTTAGATTTTCCCTTAAAAATTCAGGAGAGGCAACGACGACGACGCGTTACAGATTGGAATACTCATCATCGACCTGTACCGCATGGCAAGCAGTGCCAGCATATGATTCGGGGGGAGATCATTGGATGCTCACGAACACGGAATATGCAAACGATCTATCTTCGACAACAGATAGTTCTGGAGTGAGTGATCCGGGAGGATCAACATTTACTCCAGGGTATTTTCTTACGAGCGGGAATATCTCGAATGCACAGTCGCTTCCGCAAAATTACTATTCTGAGTTCGAGGTATCCGTTCGTTCTACATCAGCAGTCACACCCGCAACAACCTATTGCTTTAGGCTGACCAATGATGGCAACACAAATCAATTTATATATACCATTACTCCCCAGATAACCATCACTTCGACGGTGGCGCGGCCCCAGGCGGGAGGGCTTCCTGCAGAAGCGTCCACTTCTGGCACTCAGCAGACCGGAGGTGGGCAGGGAGGAGGGCAGGGGACGGAATCCGGCAGCGCAGCTACGCAGCAAACCGGTGGCAACCAAGGTGGCGGCGGAGGAGATGCAGGGTGAGATGGTACCGTATTGACCATGCACAATAGGCCGCCCCTAGGGGCGGCCTATTGTGCGTATGCGAAAGAAGGATCATTTGACTCGCACCTTCACGGATTCGGAGACGGGCTTGGTAAGTTTTGGCATCGTGACGCGGAGCATCCCGTTCGCGTATTCCGCATCCACCTTATCCTTTTCGACCACGCTCGGAAGACGTACCGCACGCTCGAAACTTCCGCGGCGGATCTCCTTGCTGTAATAGTGCTTATCTTTTTCCTCCTTCGACTCTTCGCGCGAGCCGGAAATGCGAAGATAATTGTCCTCGACCGAAACGTTCAGTCTCTCCGGATCGATCCCCGGGAGATTCATTTCGGCAATGACCTTATTGTCCTTCTCATACACGTCGATCGCGAGATCCCAGCCGAACTTCGATCCTGCCGGGGCCGGAAGATCTTCGAAGAAGCGATCGATATCTCCAAAGAACGGTTCCCATTTGATAAGTGACATACGGTTGTGAGATTATCGGCGGATAATGATCAGCGTCTTGACCGTCGATCGACGCGAAGCACAAGCCACGATGGCTTTGAACACTGGAGTGCGTACGATCGTGAAAGTGCTTCCGACGATCCCTGACGCAGTGATGTTAAAAGTATATTCCTTATTGATGTGGATTTCAAGCGATGTTCCTTATGTCAAGGGGGATTGAAGTAGCGACGAATAATAGATGTATCGGAAACGAGGGTCATTGCATGACAAAATTCTCCTCTTTCGCAATGATCTGCCAATGGAATCAAGTTTCAGCGGAAGTGCATCTTGTCTCATGTCCCTGACCACGCTGTCTTTTGAAGCATGATACCCCAACCTCGGCAACACTAATAGTGTCCCTATAGGCCCAAGATTAGTGCAATAATATAACCGAGAGTGATGCGTGGATATTCGCTTCTATTTTTTTTCGATCCTCTTATTGTTGTTATCTGCGACAATCCAGAGGTAGAGCGAAAAGACCGTCCAATGGCCATCGAACGGCTTGGCGAGCTTTTTCATCGTACGCTCGGAAGGGAGGCGCGATAGGGCGAAGAACTCCTTGAATCCTTTCTTGATGCCAAGGTCTCCCAAAGGAAGTACGTTCGCACGATTCAATGCGAGGAGGAGGAACATGTCCACGGTCCACTGACCGATCCCTTTGACCGCAATCACATGGCGAGAGATATCCTCGTCGGACATTTCATGAAAGAGCGCGGGTTGAATGGTGCCATCGAGGAATTTCTCTGAAAGATCGATAAGGTAAGATGTCTTTTGAGCAGAGAGTCCGACCGAGCGGAATTTCGGGATCGGCGTCTTGATCACATCTTGCGGCGATGGGAATGATTTGCGCATATAAAGCCTTCGGAAGCGCTCTTCAATCTTCGCAGCGGCTTTCCCGGAAAGCTGTTGGTAGATGATCGATGTCGCGAGTGAGCGGAATGTGTTCGTGGTGTGCGAAAGCGTCGGTTTCTCACACCTCTCGATGATGGCGGCGAATCGCCGGTCCTTTCTCGCGAGGAACTCGGTTGATACATCGATGTTGGCACGTGGGTGCGGGGAGACCATATGAGGACAGTATAGCGCAAGCAGAAGTGCGATCCGTACTTTTGACCGCGCTCATTCTCTGTGGTCCCATAAAAGAACCGAAAGAAATCCCCACCTAAAACGTATCACCATATGTATACTGTCAATACTTTATTCAAATCATATTCTTCAAACTTCTTATGGCATCGGTTCGTTCATCGTCGCAAAAAGGCAATGCCGCAGTAGTGACCGTCGTCGCAGTCTTGATCGTTGGCATTCTTGCATTCTTTATCTACCGCTCGACTCAAACATCACAAACATACGTCGCGACAGACACAACTCTTCCCACCACCCCCCCATCACAACCGACGACCTTTCAGTCTCCCACAGCGAACATTCCCGCGAATCCTCCGTCGAATAAAGATACTACCTCCGTGGCTACCCCTCCGGCCGCAACCACTCCGGCCCGCAAGAAATACACCGATGGGACGTATACTGCTGATGGGACATACACCATTCCTGACGGCCAAGAGACCATCACCGTATCTCTCACGCTCAAGGATGGGATCATCACCGATGCGAATTTCACCGGAAACCCGACCGAACGGCAGTCGAAGTTCAACGAAGAAAAATTTGCCGCAGGATACAGGGCGGAGGTCGTGGGGAAGGACATCGACAGAGTGAATCTCACGGTCGTGAATGGTTCGTCACTTACCCCGATGGGATTCATGGACGCGCTCGCTAAGATCAAGACCGAGGCGGCGGCGAAAGCCTAATCAGGAACAAAAAAACGCGCACGGAATCCGGACGAGAAGGAGACTTCTCGTCCGCTTTTCATGATGCACCAATCGAAAGTATGCGCGGGCTGAAATTGTTCAGGCGGCACGAAGAAGAGGCAGGTGGCGAGCGCGTCCGCAAGCGCGGCATTCTTCGCCATGACCCAGGTCGCCCCCACTCCTTCAGGAGATGCGTGACTCTCTGGGTCGATAGTGTGATGGTATTTTCCCCAGCGCCTTCGGGATCCGCTCGAGGCACAAAGTGCACCCTCCCCAGAGAGTTCGATCGTGCCGATCACCTTCGCGTTATCGTCCGGGTCTTCGAGTCCCGCATGGATCACTCCTTGTTCGCGGCGATAGGCTATATCGCCGCTGCCGTCTACGAGGAATTCCGATATGCCGTTCTCCCGCAAGGAGTCAGCGATGCGATCGACGAAATATCCTTTTCCAAGTGCTCCGAGATCGATGAGCACAGGCTCCGTGATATCGATATGCGTCTTGTCGACGATGCGTACTGTCTCGAGGAGGTCTGGAGTGGCGCGCACAATCGGTTTCTCTTTGAGCGAATACGACTCATCGTAGCCGAGATCGCTTATGGTGAACCCGATCAGCGGGTTGAGCTTCTTATTCGACGGGATATAAAGCATGCGATAGGCCTGTAGCATTTCCACGAGGTCCTTGGGAACCTCTACGACACCCGTTTTTCTGGAGAGTTCGGTGATGAAAGAAGTCGGAATGAAACGCGAATAGGTGCGGTCAAATTCCTGAGACATCGCCACTACTGCACCCTCGATCTTTAAGAGCCTCTCAGGAGAGAGTTCATTCCAGATGGTAACAGCCCACGCCGTTCCCATCGATCGGTAGGAAAAGGTCTTGCCGTCATTTTCAAGCGTTGCCATGGATCACGCCAACGCCATTAAGTAGAGCGCAAAGAAGGATCCGCATGCCACGATGACGAGTACGGCGCTGGTCGCGACCAAAAGCGAGACCGCGTCGCGCTTCGCTCCGTCGAGATACCAGAGTATAGGACGCCCAAGAACGAGGGAGGCGGTGATGGTCGCAGAGACCACAAAAAGGAGAAGCATTGAGATCGGGATAAGTACCGATGGTTCTACCACACGAAGGTTCTGCGAAGTATAGAAGAGGAATGACGCGACCGCCGCAACGTACGTCGCCGTCCCGAGCGCATTCAGGAAGGCGTACGCAACGACCTCTTTCGTTTTATGGGTCTGTTCCATGGGAAGGATAACGTTTAGGAAAGAGAGATAGTTTCCGCCTCATGCGGCTATTGAATTATCCTCATGGTGTGGCGCATGTCGTCGAAGATGTGCAGGAGCGCTTCGCGATCAAATTCTTTCACCATTCCAGGCGCATAATTCTCAAAGACTCCATAGTGGACGAGATATCGCACCGCGATGCATGGGTTCGTCCCAGGGAAGGCAAAGATGGTCTCTTCATAGCGGTTGCCCGCAGCTGCGTCTGTCGACGAGGCGACGGAATAGGTCATGTCGCCGTCCGTGATCTCGCGCGATACGATCTTCTTCTCACCGGAAGGGAGGAACATGCTTGCAACGCATGTTTGTGAGTTCGGGATCTCTTCGACGGAGAGATAGGAATCCTGGGAGAGATTCGTTCCTTCGGCAAGGGCAGTGGGAACAGTGAATTTCACACCAGCGATCTCCTTTCCTGGGCCGAATTCTTGGTACTGAAATTTTGGATCGACGGTGAACCCGTCGGGATAGCGTATCGAGAAGCCAGCCGAGCCGCTTTCGTACGCTTGCGGAAGGTTTCCGGGATCGTCGGCGACCTCAATGCAGCCGACGTACGTTTTCTGTTCGTTGTTCTCGAGCACCAAGGCACCGTATCCCTTGGACCAGAAGACGAAAGTTTCGCCTTCTTCGACCATGGGATCACCATCGGAATACCGCGCGCCGTCGGCGGATATCGTCTGCTTGAGCGTCATCGTACGTCCGTCATCGAGTGCGAGAAGGACCGAACCGCCGGGAGTCGGCGGGCCGCCAGGGATCGTCGCGGGCCTGGTCTCTCCCTTGAAGAACGCGGCGTGCATCGCTTTCCCTCCATCACATTGAAAAGACGCGATTGCGATCGGCATCGGAGCGGCTATCGTCGCGGGGGAAGGCACGTGTTGGATAGGGTAGAAGATGATCACCGCGATGATCGCGATCACCCCTATCGCTGCTATGACGTAATTCATATGACCCAGTATAGAACAATCATTGGACGAAATCGAATAACGTATGTTTTGTCAGCAAACCGGCCTACACAGTGAATTTGACACGGGGTGTATCCGTGTCGTGCGGGGTAACGTACGCGAAGATCGATCCCATATCTCCCTTAGGTCGAACATTATTCGTGATCAATCATCGAAATATTGTTATGAACCTCACATTACTCATGCGTACGCGCCATTGGGGCTTGATCATCATCACCTCGATCTCGTGCGCGGTATTTATCCCGCTCTTGTTCGCCCCCTTGACGCTACGCGCGCAAAGCGCCCTCACACGTGAACTTTCTGTCGGGATGAAAGGAAGCGATGTTACACTGCTTCAGACCTATCTTGCCCGGGACAGCACGATCTACCCAGAGGGATCGGTGACCGGATACTACGGGCCTCTTACGCAAGCCGCGGTTAGTAGGTTCCAGTCTGGTTCGGGGCTCTTCCCGAGCGGATCGGTGGATGCTGCGACGCGCGACCTCATCAACCAGCGTCTCGGAGCATCCGGAATGATGATCGGGCCGGACGAAAGCGCGCCGATACTCGGACCGGGATCGGTGAAGACAACTGCCAATTCAGCGACATTCACTTGGACGACGAACGAGCCTTCTACGTCGCGAGTCATGTACGCAACAACAAAACCGTTCCTCTATGCGACTGCCTCATATGTGACGGGAGTGTCCGGAATGTCGCATGCGGTCGTCGTGAGCGGATTGTCCCCAGGCCAAACATACTATTACACGATCGAATCGATCGATCCTTCTGGGAACATGTCCGTGACACTTCAGTTGCCATTCATGACAAAAGTCATCTGATGGAGAGGGAATCGGTAGTCTCGCGCGCAGAACGCACCCCCGAAAAGGGTGCGTTCTTCACAACGCGGCACGAATATGTTGTGCAAGCGCGACGATCTGTTCTCTCGACATGGTGACCAGGACGACGCCCACGAAGATGAAAAGCACGCCGAGAAGTCGCTCCCAGGTGAACGCGTCGCCAAGAAATAGGACGGCGAGGA
>DKBN01000039.1 GCA_002451235.1 Patescibacteria group bacterium UBA6899 | reverse complement strand
CTCGTCGGCCGTATCGTCTTCTCTACCATCCACTCTAATACCACTATCGGAACGGTCGCGCGCCTCATCGATATGAACATCGAGCACAGCCTTATCGCATATGCGTTGAATGGGGTCATGTCCACGCGATTGGTGAAGAAAAACTGCCCATCATGCAAGATCGAGTATGAACCCTCTATTGAATACTTACGGGAATTCGGTCTCGAGCAGGGGCAACAGCGTTTTTGGAGAGGGAAAGGGTGCGCTGTCTGCCAAGGAACGGGGTACTCAGGAAGGACCGGGATCTTCGAGGTGCTGGAGCTCGACAACACGTTCCGCGCGATGATCATCGATCGCGCTTCGATGGCGGACCTAGAGGCATATGCGGTCAAGAACGGCATGCGGACACTCAAAGAGGATGGCCTTCAGAAAGTGCTCGCCGGCGCCACATCGCTCGAGAACGTCGCACACGCAGTATAAGGAAACTCACAGAAACACAATACAGAAAAGCCCCGCAGGGATCCTGTCCTGTGGGGCACTTGCTATTGCGTCACGTTTCGAATGGACGCGAAATCGGTCATGAGACCGAAAAGGATACGTCTTGTACGAACGTCGATCTTTGGCTTCCCGGCCGGCCGCCTGCTATATAACCGGTGGTCGCGAAACACCAGTACCGCCGTCAGTGTGAACCCCATTTGATGCACCCAATAATGGAACGGTGGGGAGAGCCATCCCTTGTCGTCCGTATCCGCGTACTGGATCAGCAGACCGGAATAGCTCTGGAGCGCGATACTCGACTCTTCTGCATCGCGGATAGTCCGAGGACTGATCTGCGCGAATTCGTATGCCCGGATATCCTCTTGGCTCATGAGCTGCATGGTCGTTTCTTTCGTCACCCCCATGACGTGCAACGCTTCTTCACTCGGCATTCCTAAGTGAAGTTGTCGTATGCGCTCGAGAAAATCCTCGGTATTGCGATAGATCTTCGTGTTGATCTTCGTTTGCGAGACCGTGACCGGAAAAGCTGCGCAACCGGAAAGAAGCGCGACTGGAAGTACCAAGAGAGTTCTTCTATTCATGGGATCTCCTTGAAAGGAACAAGAATATCGCCGTATCCTACATACTCCCCATCAACGCGCAAGATGGTCATTCTTGTACGGACGATTGATTTTTACAGCAGCATTTGGCAATATTAGGTTTGATACATTCAACGACAGAAACGGAGGAGGCAATGTCGCGCTTGTTGTCTCAGTTACAGAAGTGGAAACAACGACTAATCCTAAGAAGAAAGGAAATGTCGCAAGCCGCTCGAGAACAGAAGATAAAGCCGGTCGACATCTCCCAGCTCGGTGCGGAGGCCATGCCTGGTGGAAATGTCATCCATGACATCTTCGAGGATTTCGGGGATCTGCCGGCTGGGGGAGCGAACAATTAACAGCTCCCACGGATGGATCTCAAGAAGCGACGCGCAAGCGGCGCTTTTCTTTTGCCCAGGAAGTGCCTTCGTTGCTGTACTTATTCCCTCTCTCCTGCTATAATCTCCCGCACAGAGATTAATTCACCCAATCCCTTGAAGGAAAAAGTACGCATCAACGCGCAGATCAAAGCCCCGGAACTCCGCGTCATCGACGACGCCGAAGGAAACCTCGGCGTCATACTCACGAAGGACGCGCTCGCTAAGGCGCAGGCCAAAGGACTCGACCTGATCGAGATCTCTCCTACCGCCACCCCTCCTGTTGCCAAAATCATGGATTATGGTAAGTTTCAGTACGTTCAGCAGAAAAAAGACCGAGAAGCGAAAGCGAAAGCACACGTCACGGAGACCAAGAATGTCCAGATCAAGATCGGGACATCCGAACGCGACCTTGAACTTAAATCAAAGAAGGCATCAGAATGGCTTCGCGAAGGGCATCGGGTCAAGCTCGATCTATTCCTCCCCGGAAGGTCCAAATACATGGACCCGAAGTTTCTGGAAGAGCGCCTTGACCGCATTCTCCGATTGATCACCGAAGAGTATAAGATCGCAGAAAAACCACAGAAGAGTCCGAAGGGGCTCACGGTCGTCATCGAACGATCTGGAACGAAGAAGAAGGAAATACCGAACAAAGAAGCAAAAACACCATGAAAACGAACAAATCCTACGCCAAGCGCGTGAAGGTCACGAAGACCGGGAAGGTGCTGGTCCGAAGGGCCGGTATCAACCATTTCAATGCGAAAGAATCGCGGGTAGCGCAGCTCAAAAAAAGGTCCCGGCTCGCACTTCCTATGACGCCCAAGGCAAAGGGGCGCTTCCTTTCCGGCATTAAATGATCGATCGCATAGTTATCAACGACCAGTAATCTCGAGTATATGGCAAGAGTCAAACGGGGGACCATTTCAATGAAACGAAGACGCCGCGTATTGAAGTCCGCGAAGGGATATCAATTCGGCCGTTCCAAGAAGGAGGTCGAGGCGAAGGTCGCGCTCCGAAAGGCGGGAAGCTATCAGTTCGCGCACCGGCGCGACAAGAAAAGCGATTTCCGCCGATCGTGGCACGTGAAGATCAACGCCGCGCTCCATCCGCTCGGCTACTCATATTCGAAATTCATCGGCATCGCCATGAAGAAGAAGATCATGCTGGACCGGAAGATCCTCGCCACCCTGGCGGAGCACAATCCCGAAACATTCGCTCGCGTTGCGAAAGAAGTGATGGGGAAATAGAAAGAACCGCCGCAAGGCGGTTTTTAAAATCCGAGCGTTACTTTCTCTCCCGGTGTAGGCACGGCGGCTTCAAGACCGAGGTAATCCCTGATGCGCTGCGAAAGGAACATCGCCGCCTTCGGCTCGCCGATCGCCACGAAGATCTTTTTTAATGTGTCGGCCCCGGTTTCGACGAAATCCAATAGGTGATCCATGTCCTTGTGACCGGAGTACCCGTTCAGCACTTCCACCTTTGATCTGATGCGCGTCGACTCGCCATAGAGACGGATCTCCCTTGCCCCTTCGAGCAAACGTCGTCCTGGGGTCCCGGCGGCCTGATAGCCCACCAGAAGCACGGTCGAGTGTGGATCGTCTGCGTAATGCTTCACGTGATGCACAATGCGCCCGCCATTCAGCATTCCGCTCCCGCCCATGATCACTTTCGGCCCTTTATGGTCCCAGATCCCCATGGACTCCTCTTTCGAATCCGTAAAGGTAAGGCGCGGGAAACGGAACACATTGTCTCCATTCTTGATACGCCCCTTCGCCGCATCATTGAAATATTTCGTGCTTTTCGCATACACTTCCGTCGCTTTGATACCCAGCGGAGAATCGACGAATACAGGGACAGGTTTCAGCGATCCCCCTTCCACTAGATCATTGAGTTCGAACAGAAACTCCTGCGTCCGTTCGATGGAAAATACGGGGATGATGAGCGTACCGTCGTGCGCGGTCGTCCGCGCCACGATCTCGCGGAGCTTCTCCTTACGCTCGCCGCGCTCCTCGTGATTACGGTCTCCGTACACGCTCTCCATCAAGAGATAGCTCGCGCCAGTGACCGGATCGGTATCGCGCAGTAATGGTGAGGGGGAGTTCCCAAGATCGCCCGTAAAGACCATGGTCGTCCCGTTCATGGAAAGGAACATCATCGCCGAACCGAGCATGTGCCCCGCATCGCGGAACTCACATGTGAGCCCATCGGCAAGCTGGAACGGTTCGTAATATTCATGCGTCTTCCAGAGCTCCATCGCACGGAACACATCCGATTCTTCATAGATCGGAGAACGTCCTTCACGTGTCGCCTCATGGTCAAGAATATGCACCGTATCGAGAAGCATCAATCGTCCAAGCGCTTCTGTGGGCGGAGTGGAATAGATGACCCCACGGAATCCATCCTTCACGAGCTTCGGGATCCTACCGACATGGTCGGCGTGGGCATGGGTCACGACCAAAACATCGATCGAGGATGGTTCGAATGGGAACGCTTCGCGATTGCGATCATCCGCGAATTTCTCGCCCTGGTAAAGCCCGCAGTCAATAAGGATCTTCTTTCCTCTTGCGGAGAACAAAAAATTCGATCCCGTGACGGCGTCAACTCCCCCGAAGAATCCGATCTCTGCACTATTCATCGGTCTTAGTATACCCTGAACCGATCCAAAGCTCACTACGGAGAGATCTGTGTCATCTTTTGCTCTTACTGTTCCGTTTTTTGCATTTTTGATACAGGAGGAACATATCTCCCCACCAAGAGGAAGAGTGAGCCGAGGATGCCGCCCAAGAAATCGTTCGCGAGATCCGAAAGCGTGTCGTACGCCTCATGCGGGTCGAATATGATAAGGTTCTTGGCACTGAATTCAAAAAGTTCCCAAAGGATGCCCGCAGTCATCACAGCCCCGATCGACGCAAAGAACGCGACACTGCGGTCGATCGCGGCATGGGAGTGTTTCGAAGCATTCGCAAGAAAAGAGCATACGGTTGCTGCTATCCAAAACCCAGAGATCAGATGCATCGGGATATCGAACCACCGGACATAAAAATACAGGTGCTTCCAATACGCGATCGCGTTCGCGATCATGATGGCGGCTAAGATCAAAATGATTGTTTTGAGCGAGAGACCTTTTATCATGTGGGTACTGGGACAAGAACAGCGCTTTCGTGCGAAACGAGAAGCGCTGTTCTCAATACAAGTATTCGGATGTAACCAGCATATGTTACGTGGGCACCCTAGGTTTGAAGTTTCATGACCCCAAACGATTATGTATTCGCCGGGCAGCCCTGATTACTGCTATGGATTTTCCGAATACGTTCTGATTATACTGCTACGGGTCTCTTTCCCGCAAAGCGGTTTTGCGACGCATGATTATGCGCGGAAGAAAAACATTTTTCTCACATTTATCCACAAGCTATCCACAGGTTATGCACAAAAACCCTTGTCTACACCCTCTCACTCCATGATGCCGTCGAGGTTGACGTCATAGAGTATCGCTTCAGCGATCAGCTGATATGAGATGAGATCGTCCTTCTTGAACCAAAGCTTCAATTCGCGTTCCGCTTCTTCCACGGCATCCGAACAATGCACGAGATTCCGGACCGCACGGTCATCGATCGCCGAGATCGCGTAAGAATCGAGCGTAAAATCGCCGCGGATCGTGCCGACGTCCGAGGTCGAAGGCTCCGTCCCCCCCACGAGCTTCTTTACCACCGTGACCGCTTGGTTCCCTTCGATCGCGAGCACGACGACAGGACCTGAGGTCATGAACTTGACCAAAGCACGGATGATGTCCTTCCCATACTCGATCGGCTCTTTGTCTGCAGGAAGTCCGGAGGCCTTTCGTTCATTTGCGATGTTCGCTCCCTTCTTCAAGAACCATGACTCGTCCTTATTGTAGTGGTCCCACAGCTTCTTCTCTTCGAGCATCGTCAATTTCATGGCAACGATCTTGAGTCCGGCGCGCTCGAAACGAGAGACGATCTCACCCACAAGACCGCGCTGAATAGCATCCGGTTTCAGGATCGCGAAAGTCAGTTCATGTTTCGGGTGGGATGATCGGCGCATAAGAAAAAATGATGAGTAACGGCCCCATCATAGTCGAAAAGATCCTTTCCAGCAAACTCTTCTAGCGAGGCAAACTTAGTTTGAACATCGGCTCCGTGCGAAGATATGCTTCTGTCGCGCGCTCCAGATATGCTCCAATGTCTTCTCCCTTCTTTGGATCGGTACCGGTCATATCGATGTACTTCTCGAACGCGCGCTGAAGAAATTCTTGAACGTTCTCGAATCCATTCGGCTTGAGCTTGGTGAGCTCAGAAAGCGAATACATACGTTTCTGCAGCAAGACCTCTTCGGCGGTGATGGGAGCGGATGTGAGGAATTCGCTGGCGGGTTTCACGCTCGCTTCGTTCCATAGCGCCTGGTGCCCCTCGAAGTCCCTCTGCGGAATGAGATCGTTCGTGTATCGCCCGATCATATCCACCTTCGCTTGAAATGCTTCTTCCTGAACATTCGGCGCGATGGGCTCAACCGTCTCTGTCCAACCGCTGCTGTCCGTCAGGGCCGTCTCCGACGCATGCTGACTCGAAACGTCGATCGCTTCTGATGCGCCATAATGACGCGCCGCCTCTTCAACGATATTCATTCCATGGACGGTCTTTTCATGAAGGAGTTCTTGGAGTCTGCCGATATTGAGTGATTCGCCTGGGGTGATCACTTGGGGATTCCCTCCCTTGATCCCGATGGATTCGAGTTCTTGGCCCGAAAGCTTGCTTAAGAAATTCGCCATCGCATGGTTCTGCATCTGCCCTTGCCCCATGTCTCGAAACTCGGGGATCTTCTCAGCGATGATGCGATAGAACGAGTCGCCCGATTGGACGGAATATGGGGGGAGTGGAATGTGTTCAGCACCGATCCCACCGTGCTCCGCCGCGCTCCATGCGGCATGCTCATCGACAAACGTGTGGGCTGCCGGAGCATGCCCCCCCACGACCCCTTCCACCATCTCCTTGTTGACAGCCGAGGTTATTTCTCCGGGTGGGGCGGGCTGCTCACCGAGCGCGGAGAATGAGTCGGCGATGCGGTCATAGATCAGCCGTGTCCAGGTCTCCGCCATCATGCCGTAAACCACGCCCTGCGCCACGCGTTCTCCCATATGCCCAAAAGCAGCAAGCGCATCCATAGTCCCTTGTTCGGAAAGCATGCGATCGAAATCGTGGAACATGCGCGAGCGCCCGAAGCGAAGCAGGATCTCCTGTTTTTTCTTGGCCTTCTCTTGCAAAGAGAGGTTCTCATTATCGACCCTATCGAGCTTCTTTTGGATCCCGCGCGCCTTGGCCTCGATATGCGGACGGAACAAGCGATCCACGAGCGTAAGCCCGATCCCTTCTTTCGGTTCGCGAGCGATACGGTCAATGAGATCTTTCGGGAGCTTCTCCCTGTATGCCGCCGCAAGCTCACCTCCGGTTATCCCCGTTCGTTCGCCATCCGGGTCGAGCCCTTTATTCTTCATCGCCTGCTCATAGATCGCCCATGCTTCTTCAGCCGCTTTCTCGATATCTTCGATGCGGTTCCGCTCTCTTACTTCTTCATTCTCAAAACGCACCTCCTTCGCTGTACCGATACCGGTCGCTGCCGCCTGTGAACCGAGCATGAACCAGCGCGTAGGAAGGAATACTGTGAGCCCGAGCGCATCGCTTAGATTCCTCCCCCATTTCGTGACGTTCCCAAGAAGGAGCCCGGTGTCCCTCACCCGCTGCCACACTCCACCCTTTTTCGCGGCGCCGGCAACACCCCGCTCTTTGATCGCGGAATCGATCTCCCTTAGTCCCGTTCTAGCGAATTCCTCCTTTTGCTCAAAATGTTTACCGAGACCAGAGAAGAATTTTGACATCGTCGAACCATTCTTGAATCTTCCTCCGATCCAATTCGCCGCCCCGCGGAATGTCCTCGATTTTACCTCTTCGACCTTGTGTCCCACGTTGAGCACGTTCAATCCGAATGATTCTTGCTGTTCTGGGGTCGCCTGCAAGAATTCTTTCTGGTCTTCTATCTTGAGCCCCTGCGTTTCGAACATCACCGGAGACTCTTTTCCGTTCCGGGACATCACGCCCAAGAATTCCAGTTTTCCAAGCACACGTTTCTGCTCTCGAAGCGCACGATCCCTCTCTTCAACGTTTTTGGGTTGCGCAATTATCTCGGCGAGTGCTTTCGCCTGCCCTTGCAATCTTGCGATCTCGGCCTTTGCATCATTTCCCTGTAAGATGATCTCGTTTGGACCGCCTCCTCTGTTCCCCTTCACGATCTCGTCCACTTCTTCTTGTGAAACGCCGACCTGAACGCCTTCCGGTGGAACGTCTGTCGGAAAACCAAATTCTTTGAGCACTACTCGTCCTTGTCGCTCGTGCAATTGTGCTTCAGTCAATACCGGCCCCATGCCCCCCTCGTCTATTCTTTCCGTAAGCGTTGGGATCTCGGGGAGGTCCATTCGATCGGTCAATGTCGGTATCTGGGGAAGATAGGCGTTGTCGTCCATGTATACTCGCGTATCCTGGACTGGTAACCCCGTTTCTGTTCCTCTCTCCAATTCTTCGATCCTCCGATCGATCTCTTCGCCGGAAAAGATCTCCGGGAGCTTTTCGGATGGGACGGGAATCGACAAATCTGAACGCTTCTCCCTAAGTGCTGCGATTGTGGCACGAAGATGCTCGGAGACCTCGTTGACCTGCGATGCTATTGGTTGTTGCTGGTTCGGAGTTCGCTCTGGAGTAATATCCTCTGGCATACGTTATGAGGCAAGTATACCTTGCAGTGAGTAAAGACTCTATTCTCTCCCCTTTCGGTTGTCCGAATGAGGGTCCAAATTATCAGATCGTCCCCTTTCGGATATCTTGCTGCATCAAACGTTGCGCGGCGCTTCTTGCTTGATTGACCTGCTGAACGACGAAATTATCTTTCGCACGCTGTATAGAGTCATCAAGATTGGTCAGCTCGCGAGTGTGGCGGATCGACAGGTCCTGACGCATGCGATCGAAGGCCAGCAATCGATTATCGACCGCGTGAGCTTCCCTGGGAGCGGTTTGCGTAGCCTCGCCGAGCACCGAATTGAAGAATCTTGATGCGACCCCCTGAAACGCAGGTTTGGGGTTGCGGTTGTAGATCGTTTGATCGATCACCGCTCTCCCTGCGCCTTGGATGGCATCATTTCCTCGTTGTGCCGCCCGAATACCGGAAAGTTGCGCTTGGTCTTGGAGATATCGTTGCTGTTGAAGGTCAATGTCGTGCATTCTCCTCTGAAATGCGTCTTCAAGCGTCTGCCTCCTTTGCCCCACACTGAGATCCTGAGAATCAAAATAATTCTTGATCGCCGCACCCTGCCTCGAGAGGAGCGCCTGCATCTCAGGGCGGTTCGCGTACTGTTGCACTAACGGGTCATTCATAGCTGGATTTTCCATTCCTCCAACCAAACGCTGCGCCTCGGTGCCACCGACTGTTGGTCCTCCGGTCCGTACCATACGCGGATCAGTCTCGACTGGCGATGAAGCCTGATGTTCAGGAGTTGGCGCCTGTTGCGGCTGAGGATGCTCCGCTTCTGTGGTCGTCACCGCCTCTTGGGCGCGCATTTCCTCGCCATGAGAAACTCCTCCTGTTTCGTGAACCTGAGCTGTCGAGACCGCGGATTCTTGCGTTACGCCCGTACCGTCATGACCGCCAAGCGTCCCTTGAAGCTCATCCTCGGAAACGAATTGTTCTCCTGGTCCGAGCGTCATATTCGGGTCTATGACCCCCTCGCTCCCCGGGGGAACACCGCCGCCGAATCCTCCTCCGGCTCCCGCGCCAGCCAAACCTCCGTGCCCGCTGCTTATCACTGTGCTTCCGATTCCCCCGCCGCCGCCACCACCTAGTTTGCCGGCTACAAGTTCGTTAAATTTATTGAGATCAAGATGCTCACCCGGGTGGATAAGGTCCATATTGCCGCTCGTGACGCCGAGCTGTTGAAGATCTTCCGGGGACATGGCTCGCAGCACGCCTTGGATCGCATGTTCCTGCTTGGCCGGCGAGAGTCCTTGAAGCGACGGCAGATTTGCCTCGAAGATCTTCGTAAGATTGTCTCCAGAAGCGACCGTATACTCCGGAACTGTTTCCGCTCCGCCAGGAAATTCGTATTCGAACACGTTCATTTCGTCCGCCGGAGGAACATAATTCGCTGCTGATTCGATCTCTTGGTCGACGAATCGCGTCGCATGAGCGCCTTCCGTGAAGCGTTCCATGTCCGAGAGCGATGAGTTCCCGATCCGCCATTCGGCATCGCGCATCGCTTGCGTTCCTTCCACAAAGCGGTTCATCCCCGCCTGTTGCTCGATGGCAATATCTGCTGCACGCGACGCGTTCGCTCCTGAGATGAAGCGATCCATCCCGGCGCGTTGTTCTATCCCGATCTCGGCTTGGCGCATCGCATTCGAGCCGGCAACAAAACGGTCCATACCGGGGTCCACCGCCGGCGCACCGAACCAACGCTGGTACATCGTGTGCAAATTGTTGATCGAGATCGCAGCGACCGCTGCCTTTAGTCCTTTTTCCGCTACCCATAATGATGCGCCCATTTTGTCGATGGTCCCCGCTTGCGAAAGCATCCGATCCATGTCTTTCATGAGTTGACCCCGCCCAAAACGATTCATCACCTCTTCTCGCCGCGCGTTCTTCTCCGTGAGCGAGAGAGTCGTATCTGTTTCGATCGCGGCAAGTTTCTTCTCGGTACCCCCAGCGGCGAATTCCATCATCTTTCCGGCCATCTTCGTCGCGAGCTTCGAGTACCATGCCGTTCCCGGCTCCACTTCATTGAACCGCTGAATGCGCTCCTCGAGGTTCTCGGCAATGTTCTGCTCGTATGCTTTCTCGAGATCCTTCGCGTTCACCGTCTCGCTCGCGACATTCATCCGTGCTTGATACTCCGCTTGCTCTTTGGGATCAAGACGAGCGAGTTCTGTGGGAGAGAGAATCTCGGCTCCGAGTTCCACACTTTTATGTCGCATCGCCGTTTCCATGATACCGATCGCCTCATCCTGCGCCTTATCTGCAGCAAACCGTTCATAGCGGTCGGGGTCATTCCCGTATCGCTCTTCCGCAGTCTTGCGTTCCACATCGGTAAGATTTTCCGCACTGATCCGCGTCTTCTCCATCA
>DKBN01000026.1 GCA_002451235.1 Patescibacteria group bacterium UBA6899 | reverse complement strand
TTCACGCCGACAAGTGTCGCCGCCTGTGTCGCAGAAATATCCGCTACGAAACACTTCAAAAGACGCGCGCGCTTCTTTGTTGATAATCGTGAGTATTTCAACGACATTTCTCTAGTTTAGCATTGAGATGCTAGTCTAGAGCCTAATTCAAAAACAACAAATTCTTTGGCGGCCCACCCACAATGGAGTGCGATAAATAATCCCCCGCAAGAAATGATATGGGACAAACGTCCAGGGGGTACTCTTGGACGTTGTGTGTGATCAACCATCGACCGCGAAAGTTACTGAACAGGAAAACACCCTGCCAGGTATTCGGAGTGTGTTGCAGTTCAGTGTATGACATATCCTCATCATCTTGCCAAATAGAATGATTTCTAGTAAAGTGCTGTGCTATGAAGGCAGATATCCACCCGGAATATCACATCGACGCCAAGGCGACCTGCGTGTGTGGGGCGCAGTTTGCCGTCGGCTCGACGAAAGAGAAGATCGAAGTCGAGATCTGCTCGCAATGCCACCCATTCTTCACGGGCAACGAGAAGGTGCTCGATACTGCCGGGCGCGTGGAGAAATTCAAGGCACGTAGGGCAGGCGCTGCCGCTAAGAAAGGTAAGTAACCGATCCAAGAAAAGACTGCGTTTTCAGAGCGCAGTTTTTTCTTGCCAGAGCGTATGGACATTGCGAAATACAAGGAGAACTACAAGACCCGCTATCTTGCCGAAGAGTACGAGCGGCTTTCGAGCGAACTCGAAGCGTTGCGACCGCTTCTTTCTGGAGACGAGGAGATGGCGAAACTCGCGCGCGAGGACATAACATCGCACGAGGCGGCGCTCACAGAGCTTACGAAGCGCATGGACGGGATCCTTGAGGAAGACAAGAAGGAGGAAGAACGGCCTAAAGAAGTGGTCTTGGAGGTGCGCGCCGGCGTCGGTGGGGAAGAAGCGGCGATCTTCGCGCAGGACCTCGCCTTGATGTATGAGCGGTATGCAAGGAGGAAGGGATGGAGTTTCCGCGTCGTCGATGACTCGCAAAGCGAGCTCGGTGGGTACAAGGAAGCGTCGTTCGAGGTCGAGGGGGACGGTGCGTGGGAGCTCTTGCGACACGAGACCGGGGTGCATCGTATCCAACGCATCCCGGCGACAGAGAAAAGCGGCCGCATCCATACGTCGACCGCTGCGGTCCTCGTGCTTCCTATCCGAAAAAAGGCGACCATAGTGATCGCACCCTCGGATATTGAGATGAGCTTCGCGCGCTCTGGCGGCGCGGGCGGGCAGAACGTGAATAAGGTCGAGACCGCGGTACACCTCATGCACAAACCGACGGGGATCCATGTCCACTGCTCCGTGGAACGCTCCCAGCTCAAGAATCGTGAGAAGGCGATGTCGATCCTCGTCGCGAAGCTCGAACAGCTTAAAGAGGAGGAAGAGGCAAAGAAGAACGCAGATGCCCGTTCTGCTGTCGGGAGCACCGACCGCTCGGAAAAGATACGTACCTATAACGTCCTTCAGGACCGCGTCACCGACCATCGTATCAAGGAATCCTGGCACAATATCGAGGGGATCTTCCAGGGAGGTATCGAAGAGATGCTCGAGACTGTTCGCGAGAAGGCGGACTCGGGAAAGTTGGGGTCCGAGAACGGGGACAAAGAGGAGGAATAAGATTGCGTTCAGACCGTACTTTTGTTAGACTCTCCGCCATATGCAACAGGAAACGAATACCGCAGACCCGACGGTCATCGAGGCCATGTTCAAGGCGGGAGCCCATTATGGCTACTCTCGCGCTCGCCGGCACGCCTCAATCAAGCCGTATCTCTATGGGACCAAGAACGGTGTAGATATCATTGATCTTGAGAAGACCATCCAGATGCTTGGTGCTGCGAAGGAGTATGTCAAAGGACTCGGGAAGGAGGGGGAAAAAGCACTATTCGTTGGCACCAAGGAGGAGATCAAGGAGATCNNTCGTTGTCGATCCGCGTGAGGAGGTCATCGCCATCGATGAGGCGATCAAGATGAAGGTGCCAACGGTCGCACTCATGAGTTCGGACTGCGATGCGAAGAAGGTGACGTATCCGATCCTCGCGAACGATTCGGCCCTGGAGAGCGTCCGATATTTCGTGCACGCGCTCAAGGAGGCGTATCAGGAAGGGGCAAAGCAGAAGTAACACCCCTCCCGTTGCAGGTGGGATTTTTGTCGTTCATAACTCATCACTACATCTATGGAGATCTCGATGGACATGGTAAAGGCATTGCGGGACGAGACAGGGGTTTCGATCATGCAGTGCAAAAAGGCGCTTGAAGACGCGGGAGGAGACCGAGAGAAGGCGTTGATGATGCTCCTNNCGAGACCGACTTCGTCGCGAAGAATCCTGAGTTCAAACAGCTCGCGTACGATATCGCGATGCATGCCGCAGCGATGAACCCAAAGTACGTGCGCGTGGAAGATGTCGGTGACGAGGATCGAACGAAAGCCGCAGCGTTCTTTCAAGAAGAGGTGGATGCGATGAAGGGAAAGCCGGAGGAGATCAAGAAGAAAGTGCTGCAAGGGAAGCTCGACACATATTTCAAGGAACAGACATTGATGGAACAGCCCTTCGTAAAGGACCCGAACATCACCATCGGCGAAATGGTCAAGGGAGCGATCCAGAAATTTGGCGAGAATACCTCGATCGCGCGGTTCGTCCGCTACGCAGTAGGGAAATAACAGATCAGTATGACCGCATGGATCGTTTGGGCGATATCTGTGAGTGGGATGGTGACCCTTGGCGCATGGTCGTATCTGGGTGCGAATCGAAGGAGTGAATTTGCGTTCGTCGGACCGATCACGACGGGAGATATCCTTCGTTCGGAAGCGCACACACTTACCCAATGGGGGGCGCGGGTCATTAGGATCTATTGGCCGGTGGTCGAACGTTCACTCGCAACCGGACTAAAGTTCGCTTTCGGGCATCTCGGAAGAACGTATCATGCCTTTCTCGATAAGGTCTTTGGCAAAGAGGAGATCGCTAAGGGAAGATCAACCTCATTTTTCCTTAAATACATTAGCGAATTCAAGGAAGAACTTTCGAAAGACGATCGCATTTGATATACAGAGCTCACTCCATCGCGGCTGTCATAGCCGATATCGGGAAAGATAGAGCGCAAGGTATAATAATCCTGGAAGTGTTAATGCTACGCCACCTTAACCGTTATGGTTGATATCAAAAAGGGTGGTACGAATGATAGAGTAATGTTAGAGATAGAGGTGTAATGCCACCTTAGCTCAGCTGGCAGAGCAACGGTTTTGTAAACCGTAGGTCCCCGGTTCGATCCCGGGAGGTGGCTCCATGGAACCCCCAAAGAAGAAGTGTATGCTGTGCGCGCTCACGCTCTATCTCTCGCTCGCGGTCTCTCTCTTGACCATCGTCTATGTCCTTCTCTCGCGGGGGTAGTTTTTTGCGTTCGCTCTCGTTTTCCCTATAATGGCCGAATATGGCCGAACAAGAAGAAAGAGGACATTTGCATCCGATCACGATCATGATCGACACGATCTCCGAGACGATGACGAAACTCGGCTTCGATGTCGAAGATGGGCCGGAACTTGAGACCGAATACTATAATTTTGACGCCCTGAATGTCCCCAAAGACCATCCGTCGCGTGACATGCAGGATACTTTTTGGCTGAAACAAAAGCCGGGCGAGGAACGTAGGCTGATGCGTACGCACACTTCTCCATTTCAAGTTCGGTACATGAAAAAGATGGTCACAGAGGGGAAATATCCAGATCCATACTATGCGATCGTTGTTCCTGGGAAGGTGTTCCGCAACGAGGCGACGGACGCGACCCACGAGACGCAATTTTTCCAGGTGGAAGGGTTGATGGTCGGGAGGGACGTGACCTTGGGCACCATGAAGGGGGTGCTAGGAGCGATGTTCGCCGGTATGTTCGGGACCGACCCTGTCGTCCGCTTGCGATCTTCGTTCTTTCCGTTCGTTGAGCCTGGAGTTGAGGTTGATATGCAATGTTTCAAATGCAAGGGAAAGGGATGTAACGTTTGCAAACAGACAGGTTGGATCGAGATCATGGGGGCGGGCATGGTGCATCCCAACGTGCTCACCGAATGCGGTCTCGATCCGCGGACCTATCAGGGGTTCGCGTTCGGAGGCGGGATCGACCGCATGGCGATGCTCAAATGGGGGATCAACGATATCCGCCTTTTATATAACGGCGATCTGCGGGTCGTGAGCCAATTCTAAATATGAAATACTCGCTTCAATGGCTGAATGGACACATCGAGGGAACACTGCCTTCGCCCGAGAAACTTATCGCAGAGATCACCGAAAAGGCCTTCGAGGTGGAAGGGACCGAAACATATGATGACGATACCGTCATCGAAGCGAAGGTCCTTCCCGATCGTGCGCACGACGCGCTCTGTCATCGCGGCATGGCGCGAGAGATCGCCGCGCTCTTCGGGTTGAAACGCAAGGAGATCGCGTTCTCTTGGCCAGAGCACGATCGCGCTTTAACGTCGGTAAGAGTGCGGATCGAGGATCCCGACCTCTGTATGCGCTATATCGGTATTCTTGTCGAGGGCGTTTCGCCGAAAGAATCCCCTAAATGGCTCAAGAAGCGATTGGAGGCGGTGGGACAGCGTTCGATCAACTCTATTGTCGACATTACCAACTTCGTTATGTTCGATATCGGGCAACCGATGCATGCGTTCGATGCGAAGAAAGTGAAAGGGGGGATAACGATCCGCCTCGCAAAGAAAGGAGAGACAATGACAACCCTCGACAATAAGACGCTCGCGTTCGATGGGACGGAACAGGTGATCGCGGACGATGAAGGCATCCTCGCGTTAGCTGGCGTGAAGGGCGGGAAGAAGGCGGAAGTGGACGAGAATACGACCGCGATCATCCTTGAGAGCGCGAATTTCCAACCGACCCTGACGCGGCGCATCTCGACGAAGCACAATATCAAGACGGATGCATCGAAACGCTACGAAAACGGGATCTCCAGCGTCCTCGCCGAAGAAGGGGCGAAGGAAGCGCTTGCGCTCATCAAAGAGTTTTATCCGGACGCCAAAGCCGCCACGGCGACAGATGAATACCCCGAACGCGAAGATTGGCAATATGTGGTAGGCGTATCGCTTCGCGATGTGAACGCGCTTCTAGGTTCTGCTATGAACGATGGCGATATTAGGGCGATCCTTGAGCGCGGCGGATATGCATATGTTCATCAATCGCCTCGGGAGATCGTGCAAGAACTCTTAGAGACGTGTGTCGGAAAAGCGTACAGGAATCCTTCCGCGATGCGTCATGATGCTCCGAACTCGTTCTCCTGCTCTTCGCTCGTGAGTTATCTTTTTGCGAAAGCAGGAATATGGATGCCGAGTCTTTCCATCGATAAGTTGCTATATGGCAGGGAAATGGTACAGAAGGATCTCCGATTCGGCGACCTTGTGTTTTCGAATACCCAAGAGGGGCACATCTATACCAAAGGCATCGAATATCAGACAGGGATGGATTTCCCAGCCGGAGTGGATCATGTGGGGATCTTTCTTGGGGAAGGAAGAGTGATCCATGCATCGAAAGCGACGAATGGAGTCGCGATCGAATCATTAGCGAGCGCGAAACAATTCGCGAACATCGTTGGTTTTCGGAGGATGGTCGATGATATTGATGAGCCCCGATATATCGTCACTATTTCGCCCGAGCGTCTGGACCTGCGTCGCTCGCATGACCTCATCGAGGAGATCGGACGGCAATATGGATATAACAGGATCAAGGCGGTCACACCGAAGATGAAAAAGAAAGGGAAAGCCTGGAAGCGGCTGCATTATTCGAATAGGGTCCGTTCTTTCCTGGTTGAGAGGGGGTATTCCGAGGTCTATACGTATAGTTTCGCGAAGAAAGGACAGGGAGACGTCGAAGTAATGAATCCGGTCGGGGAAGATCGGCCGTTCGTACGCAGCTCCATGTCGGGAGGGTTCCGAGATGCGCTCGAAATAAATAGATTGAACGCGCCCTTGATAGGGGTCGACAAAGTGAAGATCTTTGAGTTCGGGAACGTGTTCCCGAAAGGAGAGGAACACTTTGCGCTCGCGCTCGGGATCGCGCCGGCAGGAGAAAAGGCGCTGAAAGAGATAAAGACAACACTAGCCGATGCGCTTGTGGCGATCGGCGCCAGAGAGGCGACGTACGTGCGCGAGGAGACGAATCCACGTAGCTGGGCGGAAGTAGATTTCGATGCGCAGATCGAATTGCTCTCTGAACCGAACGAATACGAACCGTTCGGCACGAATGGAAATGATACCATCTATCGTACGGTGTCCACATACCCTTTTATAGCGCGTGATATCGCCGTTTTCGTTCCCGAGAATGTGCAGCGATCCGAGCTAGAGGATATCATCAAAAAGAACGCCGGGGACCTTGTGGTACGATTCTCCCAATTCGACAAGTTCCAAAGACCCGGAGAGGACCGAGTTTCGTACGCGTATCGACTCGTATTTCAGTCGTTCGAGCGCACGCTTACCGACGAAGAAGTGAACGGACATATGGAGCGAGTATATGCCGCCATCGCCAAACACGAGCGGTGGCAGGTTCGCTGATATGTCTATCCCGTATTTCTCGCAGTTTTCAGATGTGAAGGACGAATATTGGAAGCATCGCACTTGCACGATCGCTTGTCTTGCTTCGGTGATATCCTGGATAAGACCCGAGCTTGAGCAAGAACTACGTCCCTTAGATCATTTTGTGACCAAGGCGGTCGCGCTCGACGCCCGCGATCCGAATATTGGTTGGATACATGAGAAGCTCATCGAGCTCGCAAGAAGCTACGGAGTAACGCTCGTGCGCAGGGAATACAAAGAGACGAACGATGCATCGGCGGAGGAAATGATCCAGAACGGTTTCGATGATATCTCTCTTTCGCTTTCGCGCTGTGTTCCGGTGATCGTGTCGGTAAAACGCGGTTTCAATGAGGATGGGACGCCTCATACCGTGCTTTTGGTCAACGAGAACAATGGCAGATTCGAGATCTATGAGCCAGAGGCGCGTTCAAAAGAAGACGGTGGAATACGAATAATGTCAAGAGAAGAATTCGTGAAATATTGGCGTAGATTAGCCATTTTTCCGGTCCTCCCTTAGGGTTAGAAATAACCGCCAAAATCCCCCAAAAACCTTTGAAATATAAGGATATTTTGTTATAATATATGTGCAATTCCGCTTCCGTACCAGGAGCCGAATTTTTTGTTGAGAGACCTAAAATATGGCCAAAGAGAAAGAAAAAAAAGAGAAAGCATACGGGGCGGAGGCGATCACTGTCCTTGAGGGACTCGAACCGGTTCGCAAACGCCCAGGAATGTATATCGGCTCGACCGGAGTCGAAGGACTGCACCACTTGATCTGGGAGATTTTTGACAACTCGCGCGATGAGGCGATGGGCGGTTTCTGTGACCGCATCGAGGTCGCGCTCTTGCCCGGCAACCGCGTACGCATCGTCGACAATGGTCGCGGCATCCCAGTGGAGATACACAAGACGACGAAGGTTTCCGCGCTCGAGACGGTGATGACCACGTTACACGCGGGAGGGAAGTTCGGCGGCGAAGGAAGCGGCTACAAGGTCTCGGGCGGACTGCATGGCGTCGGGGCATCGGTGGTAAATGCGCTTTCACAGTACGCAAAGGTGACCGTGCATCGCGATGGGGGAGAGCATATGCAAGAGTATGTCCGCGGTAAGGCGAAGGCGAAGGTAAAAAAGATCGGTGCGTCGAAATTGAGCGGAACGATCGTCCTGTTTGATCCCGACCCGGAGATATTTTCCGAGATCAAATTCAACTGGAACGCGATCGTCCAACACCTGCGACAGCAGGCGTATCTTGTGAAGGGGCTCGAGATCAATATCCTCGACCTGCGCGAATATGCCGGAAGGATCGATACTGATGACACATTCTACCTCAGAGACATGGGGCATCAATGTATCTCCACCTCGTTCTATTTCGAAGGTGGTCTCTATTCCTTGATCAAGTTCCATAATAAGTTTCAAACCCCGATTCATCGGGACATCTTCTATATCGATAAGCAAGAAGGAAGTGTGTCCGTCGAGATCGCACTTCAGTACGTCGATGACATCACTTCGCGAGAGATCGCGTTCGCGAATAATACCTATAATTCCGAAGGGGGCATGCATGTGACCGGTTTCCGTACCGCACTCACGCGGTGCTTGAACGATTATGCGAAGAAGAACGGTATCGTGAAGGACTCTGATGAGAGTTATACCGGTGACGACGTACGCGAGGGGCTGACCGCAGTCATCTCCATCAAGATGCCGGAGATCCAGTTCGAGGGACAGACGAAGGCGAAGCTTGGGTCAGTGGAAGCCAGAAGCGCGACGGAGAAGGTCTTCGGTGATGCGTTCTCCGCCTTCCTCGAGGAGCATCCGGACGATGCGAGGGCGATCATCCAAAAGGTCGTCTTGGCGATGAAGGCGCGCAAGGCGGCGAAAGCAGCAAAGGATTCGGTCTTGCGCAAGGGCGCGCTCGAAGGACTCACACTTCCTGGAAAACTCGCTGATTGCCAGTCTCGGAACGCCGAAGAATCCGAACTCTTCATAGTCGAGGGAGATTCCGCAGGCGGGTCGTCCAAGCAAGGACGCGACCGTCGTACGCAGGCGATCCTTCCCCTCAAGGGGAAGATACTCAATGTCGAACGTGCGCGCCTCGATAAGATGCTCGCCTCGAATGAAGTAAAAGCACTTGTCATCGCCTTGGGAACTGCGATCGGAGACACCTTCGATATTTCGAAGCTTCGATATCATAAGATCATTATCGCGACCGATGCCGACGTCGACGGTGCACATATTCGTACCCTTCTCCTGACGTTATTCTATCGCTACTTCCGCGCGGTCATTGAGGCGGGGCACATATTCATCGCCCAACCCCCGCTCTATAGGGTAAAAAAAGGGAAAGAAACTTTATATTTCTATACCGAGCAGGAAAAGGAGACTTACCTGAAGAAAGAGGGAGTCTCAAGCGAGGAATTGGAGGGAGAGATGGAAGGAGAGGAGGTCCAGGAAGAAACGAAAGAGGAAGAGGAGGCGACCGCGAAGAAGAAGGTCGCCAAACTCCATATCCAGCGCTATAAGGGTCTCGGCGAGATGAATCCAGAAGAACTATGGGAGACGACTATGGACCCAGCGCAGCGTATCTTGAAGAAAGTGAACGTCGATGACGCAGCAGAGGCAGACAAGATCTTCGATCTCCTGATGGGTTCTGATGTCGCTCCCCGCAAGTCCTTCATCCAGTCGAATGCGAGACTCGCGAATCTGGATATTTGACAAAACGGCAGATTTCTTCCATTCTCTACTCTGGAGCAAGCTTGATTTCCGAGAGGAGGCAAATTGACCATAAGTGACGACGATATCGAACGCGGCAGGATCAGCGAGATCCGATTCTATATCGCGATGCATCAAAGGACGCGAGAGACCCCGTCTTGGTTCCATGGGGTCGAAGGCGCTCACCGGATCGCGGACCTCAACGGTATCGATGCGATCGCGCGGATAACCGACCTGAATGGACGAAAGCCAATTCGTGTGCCGATCCAGATCAAAAGTTCTTGGATCGGGAAACAGCTGTACTACCTCAAGCATCCTGAATGCTGGGTCAATGGTGTTCTTGTCATTGTGATCCAACCAGCGCTCGAGGATGAGGATATCCGAAGGATCGCCTACCACATGCTTCGCAAGGTGATGCAGAAAGGGATCGATTTCGAGCCGTTCCTTCGCCGCTATTTCAAGTGGGGAACATAACGGAGCTACCGACAGTAGCTCCGTTTTCAATTCTTATTTACGTTCCGAACTCTCTTTCAGCAATCTCCCGACCAGTACGTCGAGTTTCATCTCGCCTACCTTGCCGTGGTCGCGCGATTCGAGCGTCACAGCGTTCGCGGCGAGTTCTTGGTCCCCGATCACGAGCAAGTAGGGTATTTTCGCGCTTTTCGCCTCACGCACGCGCTTTCCTAAACTTTCTCCCTCCGCACCGAGCTCCGCGCGTAGACCGGCAGCGACAAGCTTTTCTTTTGTGACCCTTGCGAATTCGGAGTGTTTTTCTCCGATCGGAAGCACGATCGCCTGGACGGGAGAGAGCCAAAGAGGGAAATTCCCGCCGGTATGCTCGATCAGTATCGAAAGGAAACGCTCGATGGAACCCATGATCGCGGCGTGGATCATGACGATACGCTCCTTCTCGCCCTTCTCATTGACGCAGGTGAGGTCGAAGCGCTCGGGCATGTTCATATCGAGCTGGATGGTCGCGACCTGCCATTCGCGTCCGATCGCGTCCTTGGCCATAAAGTCGAGCTTGGGACCGTAGAACGCGGCCTCACCGATGCCATTGTACGAATCCGCCCCCTTTTCCTTCGCGATCTCATCGAGCATGTTCTCCGCGGATGTCCACCTCTCTTCCTCCCCTAGGTATTTTTCCGGATGCTCCGGATCGTGGCGCGAGATGCGCACGCGGAGTTTGAAGCCGAACGTGCCATAGAATTCATGAACTATGTCCCAGATCTTGAGGAATTCTTCTTTTGCCTGCGTCATGCGGCAGAAGACATGCGCATCATCCTGGGCGAATGCTCGTACGCGCGAGAGTCCGGAGAGCTCCCCAGACTGTTCGTCGCGATAGCATACCGTCGTGTTCGCGTATCTTTGCGGCAATTCACGGTAGCTCCAGAGTTTGCGCGCGTAGATCTGCGTGTGGTGCGGGCAGTTCATTGGTTTCATCGCGAATTCATGCCCTTCGCGGGTCACGATCTTGAAGAGGTCGTCCTGGTATTTCTCCCAATGTCCGCTCCTGACGTACAGGTCCTTCTTGGTGATATGAGGGATCTCCACGCGCTCGTATCCGCGCGCGCACCGAAGTTCCCAAACGTATCGATCGAGAAGATCCCGCAGGAGGGTACCCCTTGGCGTCCAAAGGGGAAGCCCGGCTCCCACCAGATCGGAGAAGGTAAAGAGGTCAAGCTCTTGTCCCAACCTCTTGTGGTCGCGTTTTTTCGCCTCTTCGAGCATCAAGAGATATTCGTCGAGTTCTTTTCCGGTCTCGAACGCGAGGCCGTAAATGCGCGTGAGCTGGGGATTCTTCTCGTCCGCCCGCCAGTATGCGCCCGCGATCTTCGAGAGGGTGAACGAACCTGGATCGATGTCCTTCGTGTTCTCGGTGTGCCCTCCGGCGCAAAGGTCGGTGAACGCTCCTAGGGTGTAAATCGTTAATTTCTTTCCTTCTTCCGAGAATTCCTCCAAGAGCTCGATCTTGAATGGCTGGTCCTTGAAGACCTTCTTACCCTCCGCAAGGGTGATCTCCTTATGCTCCATCGTGATGTGTTCTTTTGTGAGTTCTCGCATGCGCTTTGTCCAGTCGTGAAGCATTTCCGGAGTCGGAGCCTTTCCCGGGGAGAACCTGATGTCATAGTAGAAACCATTCTCGACGACCGGTCCTGTGCCGAGCTTGGCTTCAGGGTCGTGTTCAAGCGCAACCGTCGCCAAAAGGTGCGCAAGCGTGTGTCGTTTTTCTGTGAGTGTCGCCATACATGATGATTACAGAGAAATAAAATCGCCCTCGCGAACATACGACATACGTCATATGCTTGCGAGGACGATGAATGCTCACCGCGGTTCCACCTCAATTGTCGGCGATCGCCGACCGCTTATTCCGCTCGATTGGGGGATTTCCCCATTATCCAAAGGCTCCCTTTGGATAACCGCCGGTTGGTAGCCGACGCGATCTCGAGTGGGTTGAGTATACAACGGGATTGAAGGGAGTACAATAAAAGAAGGACATTTCAGATGGAGGTCGCCATGAGCGACAATGTGAAGGTCATTGTATACGAGAACGGCGTTCCAGTGCAATTACCGGCCTTGCCCAAGACCGAGCGTGCGTTTCGAGCGTTGATCGATTCGGTCCCTGACGAGGTGTGGAACGAATTCATAGCGTCCGTGACCGCCCCGAGCGGACCCGTGGACCGGAACGAATGAAACACAGAGTTTGAAATAAGAATATAAAATCCTTGCACGCGCAAGGATTCTTTTTACCTCGACGCCCCTCAGAGCGCTTTCACTTTTTCAGCGACCACGGAAGGGACATCGTTGCGTTTTGAGAAGCGGCCCTTCACGACAACACAGCGGTCGACTCCGATAATTTCCTTGCATTCCTCGAGTGTCCGAGGAAAGACAACAACCTCGATCGAGCCGGTAAAATCTGCGATCTTCATGAACGCCATATGCTCGCCTCGTTTGGTGATGACGGTCTTGTGCTCTTCGATGATGCCCCCCACGATCGCCGTCGTGCCGTCATGGCTATTCTCGACGGTCTTCTTGATGTTGACGCCGCCTTTCTCGAGTCTCTCTTTGTGTTCCTCAAGCGGATGGCCAGAGATATACAATCCGAGGAGCTCCTTTTCCCATGCGAGCATATCGCGTTTCGTTGCTTCGGGGGCCTTGCGGAGGCGGAACGACGGAAGCTTCGTGCTTTCGGCGAATGAGGAGAAAAGCGAATCCTGCGCGCTGTCGCGTTCTTGCGCGTGGATCTTGTGATACTCGAGCGCGTCATCGATGTTATAGAGAAGCGCGCCTCGTTCTTCACCGAGCGAATCGAATACTCCCGCGCGGATCATGGACTCAAGGGATTTCTTATTGAGGTCCTTATGAGTCACACGTTCGAGCACATCTGCGTACGATGCATACCTGCCGTTCACTTTCCTCTCCTCAATGACCGCGTCAGCGACGCCATCCCCTAAATTCTTGATGGTATAGAGACCAAAACGGATCTGGTCGGTCGCACTTGGGTCGTTCGCATCGGCTTTCACCACAGAGAAGTCGCGGAAACTCTCGTTGACGTCCGGCGGGAGGACGGGGATCCGCATGCGCTTGCATTCGGCGATCACCTCGGCAACGGTGTCGGTGTCTCCCGCTTCCGCCGTAAGGACCGCGGACATATACTCTGCGGGAAAGTTCGCTTTCATATATGCCGTCTGGTATGCGACGCGTCCGTAGCTCGCGGAGTGCGCCTTATTGAATCCGTATGCCGCGAAGGGCTCGATCCAGGCCCATACTTCCTCTGCCTTCTTTCGCGACCATTTCGACTGCTCGACGCAACCCGAAATGAACTTCTCTTTCTGTTTCGCCATCTCCTCTGGGATCTTTTTTCCGACCGCCTTGCGGAATTTATCGACCTCGCCCCAACTGTAGCCGGCAAGCTTGTTCGCCATGATCAAAAGATCATCCTGATAGACGAGGATGCCGTACGTCTGCTCGAGGATATCCTTAAGCGCCGGATCAAGATAGCTCACGAGCGACCGATCATGCTTGCGCTTGATGTAATCGGGGATGAATTGCATCGGTCCAGGACGATACAAGGCGACCATTGCATTGATATCGTGGATCGAGTTCGGGCGGAGCTCCATCAGCCACTTCGTCATCCCTGCGCCGTTCAGTTGGAAGAGGCCGATGGTCTCTCCGCGCGCGAGCATCGCAAATGTCTTCTTGTCATCGAGCGGGATCGCTTCGATATCGATATCGATATCGCGGAGCCTTTTCACCAGTTTGACCGCGCTAGCGAGGATGGTGAGGTTGCGGATGCCGAGGAAGTCGAATTTCGTAAGGCCGATGCCGTCTTCGCCGACGGAATACATGTCGTACTGCGTGATGATCTTTCCTCCTTTCGGGTCGAATTGGGTCGGGGTGATATCGACCAAGGGAACGGGCGAGATGACGACGCCGGCGGCATGCACCGACACGTGTCGTACCGTTCCTTCCAATTTCTTCGCGATGTCGAGGACCTCTCTCGTCTCGGGCTCGTTGTCATAGATCTTCTTGAGGTCCGGTTCGAGTTCCATCGCGTGCTCGATGGTCATCGGAAACCCTTGGCTGCCCATTGGGATCAGCTTCGCTATGCGATCAGCGAAGTCGTAAGATTTACCCATCGCGCGGGCGACATCACGTACCGCGCCGCGTGCCATCATGGTCCCGAAGGTGCCGATCTGCGCGACCTTATCCGCCCCGTACTTATGTTTAGCGTATTCGATGACCTCTTCGCGTCGGTCGTCCGCGAAATCCATATCGACATCGGGGGCGGACGGGCGGTCCGGGTTCAGGAAGCGCTCGAAGGGGATGTTGTATTCCAGCGGATTCAGCTTCGTGATGCCAAGGACGTAGGTCGTCATCGAGCCAGCGACTGAACCGCGGATGTTCGTGAAGATGCCATGCTCTGTGGCGTATCGGATCAGATCCTCGACAACGAGGAAATATGGCGCATACCCTTTGAATTTGATGATGCCAAGCTCATACTCGAGGCGCGCGAGAACATTCGTATCGCCCTCGAGGCCACGTTTCGCAACTCCCTCGAGCGCGAGCGCGCGCAACACCTCATCGGCGGTCTTTCTCTCCGGGATGGGGAAGTTCGGGAAAAGGAATTTTCCGATGGAAAGCTCGAGCTGGCACATCGCCGCGATCTTGGATGTCATTTCGACTGCCCCAGGGACATCATCGAACCGCGCGTACGCTTCTTCGGTGGTAAGGAAATGATAATCACCGTCGCCGGAGAAGATGCCGGTATCGGTGATATCGGTCGAGGTCGAGATCGCGATCAATGTCTTGTGCGCTCTCGCATGCGCTTTCGTTGGGAAGTGCGAGTCTTGGGTCGCGACCAGTGGGATCGAGAGTTTCTTCGAGAGCGCCATCAATGACGACTTCCAGTATTCATATCCTTCGACGTCGGGATGGAACATGATCTCAAGAAAATAATTCTCTGCGCCGAACATGTCTTGATACTCTCTGATGATCTCTTCCGCGCGTGCTAAGTTATGCGCTCCGATCGCTCGTCCGAGCTCTCCCGCCGGGCAGCCCGAAAGCGCGATCAACCCTTCGGAGTAACGCCGCAACAGGTCCTTGTCCATGCGTGGCTTGTAATAGTAGCCCTCGAGATGTGCTTGGGTCGTGAGTCGCACGAGATTCTTGTACCCGGCCTCATTCTTCGCCAGAAGCGTGAGATGATAGCGCTTATTGTCGATACCAGGTTCCTTATCGAAGCGCGTGCGGTTCGCGATATACGCTTCGACGCCGATGATCGGCTTGATGCCAGCGGCGAGGCAAGTTTTATAGAAGTCGATCGCGCTGTACAGCGCGCCATGGTCTGTGATGGCGATCGCCGGCATCCCGTCCTTCTTCGCGAGCTCGACGAGATCGCCCACTTTCGATAGGCCGTCCAAAAGGGAATAGTGCGAATGGGTATGAAGGTGCACGAACGGAGGCCGGTTGGACATAGCTGGATTATACCGCGGACGTTTTTTCCACAGGGATTGCCTCTTTCGACGAGGTGTGATGGCGTGACGGACGATCCTGTATACTGGGTGCTACATGGCGAAATCGCGCTATATCGTGGGTGTCGACGAGGTCGGGCGGGGGCCTTTAGCCGGCCCGGTCACCGTATGTGCATTTTCGATCCCCGAAAGAACGAATAAAAAGCTTCCGAGATATAAGGACTCGAAACGGCTTACTCGAGGGACGCGCGAGCGGCTAGCGAAAGAGTTCAAGAAGATTGGTAGTGCCCGGTTCACTCTCGTATCCGTATCCGCCTCCCTGATCGATAGGAGAGGGATTGAATGGGCGACACACAGGGCGGTGAGGCGCGCGATACGGAAACTTGGGGTGCCGCCGAAAAGTGCTCGTGTCCTTCTTGATGGCAGATTGCGGGCGCCGAAAGAGTATGATCAGCAGACCATCGTCCATGGCGACGAGCTGATCTCAGTGATCGCCATCGCATCGATCATCGCCAAGGTGCATCGCGACCGCCTGATGGCGCGATACGCAAAGCGATATCCAGGTTTTGGTTTCGAAGAGCATGCGGGATATGGTACACGTGCGCACTATCGGGCACTCCGCCGACACGGGGAAAGCCCTATCCATCGCCGGACATTTCTCGGCAATGTCCACCGCAGGGATTGAGAGAATTTCTCTGTTTGTTACACTTTCCATATGGATCAAGACCCATTCCGTGTCACTCCCAGCGGCTATGATCGTCCGTATCAACCTTCATATCTCAAAGAGAAAGAACATCGTGATGAGCCGAAACATCGTTCGTTCGGCAAGCGCCTACTGTTCTGGCTCTTGCTCCTTTTCTTCACTTTCGGGTTCGCGCTTACCCTTTCCGAGGTCGTTCTGCGCATCGTTCCGGGACGATGGTCGAACTCGTTTTTTTATGTGTATGATCCCGTGCTGGGAACATGGCATGTTCCGTCCCATTCCGGCGATTATGTCACAGAAGATTTTGCTACCCACGGGATCGAGATCAATAGTTTCGGGATGCGTGACAAGGAACGAACGATCGAAAAGACCTCCGGCCCCACGCGCATTGCGATTCTTGGTGATTCGTTCACGGAGGCGATGCATG
>DKBN01000019.1 GCA_002451235.1 Patescibacteria group bacterium UBA6899 | reverse complement strand
GCGAGAAGACGAAGATCCCGGTCGGAGAGATCACAGGCGAGGAGCGGGATAGGCTTATGCGGCTCGAAGAACTTCTGAAGCAGCTCGTGATCGGGCAAGAGAAAGCGCTTGAAGTGATCTCGAACGCAATGCGCCGCTCACGTGCGGGCGTCCGCAATCAGGAGCGCCCCATTGGCTCATTTCTCTTTCTGGGTCCGACGGGCGTCGGAAAGACGGAGACAGCAAAAGCGCTTGCGACGGTCTTCTTTGGGAATGAACATGCGATGTCTCGCATCGATATGAGTGAATTCCAGGGAGAAGATGGCCTCACGAGAATGATCGGTGCGATGGGGGGGTCGCCGGGAGTGCTTCCCGTCATGCTCAAGGAACAGCCGTATGGAGTCTTGCTCTTAGACGAGTTCGAAAAAAGTAACCCCAAGGTGCTCGATCTCTTTCTCCAGGTATTCGATGAGGGAATGTTCCATGATGCCAACGGCAAGAAAGTGAACGCAAGAAACACCATCTTTATCGCAACATCGAACGCTGGTGCACAAGAGATCCGCGAGGCCATCAAGGCGGGAAGGGACCTTGCATCCATCGAAAAGGAGATCATCGATCAGGTCATCGCGAGCGGGAAATATCGTCCCGAGCTTCTCAACCGCTTCGATGGCGTGATCCTTTTTCACCCACTGACGGAGGAAGATTTTCGCTCGATCGCCAAGTTGATGCTGCAGAAGCTCCAGAAGCGTCTGCGCGAGAAAAGCATCAATCTGGTGGTCAACGATGCGCTGCTTCAAGCGGTGCTCTACCATGGCGTCGACCCCGATTTCGGGGCGAGGCCGATGACGAGGGCGGTCCAAGAATTCGTAGAGGAGAAGGTCGCGGAGAAGATCATCGCGGGGAAGCTCTACCAAGGCTCGACCCTTGAATTCTCTCCGGAAGATTTCCCTGAGGTGTTCTCTGGTCCGTCGCAATTGAGTCAATCGTAGGATCCGGTATACTGCCGTCCGCATGAAGACATCGAACGGTTTTTGGGGATCGCTCAAGCGGCCGATACTCGCACTTGCGCCGATGGCGGACGTCACCGACGCGGCGTTTCGGCGCATCATCGCGAAATATGGGAAACCGGACGTGATGTGGACGGAGTTCGTCTCGGTAGCCGGGCTGCTCTCCCCTGGACGCGAGGCGCTTTTGAGGGAACTTCTGTACACGGAGGCCGAACGCCCGATCATCGCCCAGATATTCGGCAACGACCCAGAGCAATTTCATGAGGTCGCGAGCATGCTTGCCGAAATGGGGTTCGACGGTATCGATATCAATATGGGATGCCCGGACCGTAACGTCGAGAAGCAGGGGGGAGGTGCCAGTCTCATCAAGGATCCGATCAGAGCGCAACGTATCGTTCGGAGAGCGCAGGAGGGAGCGAAAAGAAGTGATGGGACGATCGCCCCTGTCTCGGTGAAGACCCGCATAGGATATAACAAGGTCGAGCTTGATACTTGGCTCCCGTATCTTTTTGAGGCGCGCCCAGCTGCGCTTACGCTTCATGCACGGACGAGAAAGGAAATGTCGAAAGTGCCAGCGCGCTGGGAGCATGTACGTGAAGCCGCCGCACTTCGCGATCGCATCTCTCCTGAGACACTTGTGATCGGGAATGGCGACGTGAAGGATGTGGATGATGCGAAGCATAAGGCCGCCGAATATGGAGCGGACGGTGCGATGCTGGGAAGAGCGATCTTTGGACGTCCCGATCTCTTTGGACAACATATCCTCACCCACGAAGAGCGCCTGCGGGTTATGGTCGAACATACAAGACTTTTCGCAGAGCTGTTCACCGGGGTGAAAAGTTTTTCTGTCATGAAGAAGCATTACAAGGCCTATGTACACAGCTTCGACGGTGCGAAGGATCTCAGGGTGCACTTGATGGAGACAGAGTCTGCGGAGGAAGTAGAAATAACTGTTACTGAATGGCTCGCAACACACACACTTCCTCTGGTATAATTGAGGCATGGAGGATTTCATCAAAATGGATGTGTTCTTCGCCGTGACGACCGCTTCGGTGGTCGTTGTCGGGGTGCTGCTCGCAGTCGCACTATTCTACGCGATACGCATCCTTCGGAACGTCGATCATGTGTCGGAGCGCGTTGCCGAAGAGAGCGATAATATCAAGGTGGATCTCGAGGATCTGCGGACGAACGTCCGGAAAGAGGGAGTGAGATGGAGACATTTCATGAAGTTCTTCGGCGGCATCGTCGAACGGAATTCCGGCCGCAAACGGCAACATTCTCGGACGGACAGCTAAACTCAGTTATAAGTTATAAGTTTTAACATTTTGTATGGCAAAAAAAGAAGGAGGAAAAGTCGCATTGAAAGTCGGAGCGGGACTCGCGGCATTGGCAGCAGCGGGAGCAGGGTATTATTTCTATGGCGCGAAAGGAGCAGCGAAGAATCGCAAGCAGGCCGCGAAGTGGGCGAACGAATTTAAGGCTAAGGTCGTACGCGAAGCAAAGAAGATGAAAAAGCTCGATCAGAAAGTGGTCCATGCCATCGTCGCGGAAGCAACCAAGGCATATCAGAGCGTGAGGTCCATCGATAAGAATGATCTCAAGCAGGCTGCGACCGAGTTGCGGGAGAATTGGACGGAAGTGAAGAAAGAGGTCGAGCGCGCCGGTAAAAGCGGGGCGAGAACCGCAAAGAAGGCTGCGTCAAAGGCGAAAAAGACGGTTGTTAAGGTTGCGACACGAGCGAAAAAGAAGGCTGCGAGGAAGCGCAAATAGACATGTCGTGTGGAGAACAGTGCGCGTGCGCACAAGAACAGCAAGATCCATCGGGGGGAACATGTGACTGTGGAAAAGTCCGTGGACAAGATGGGGAAAGTTGCGGATGTAAAAAAAGGGGGGGAAATAACAAGGCGTGAAAGATCGCCTTGTTTTGTATAGTTATTATTTGCACAACTATTGACTATCATTTAATTATATTTTCAAAAACCAGACCGCGTTGACCCGTTCCAGATATCCCGTATACTCATCATCACGGAGTTACTGCTAGTGGAGAAGTGTCGTTTGGCCTAGGCCTGACGCATGACGATGAAGCTAGCAGGTTTGATACCGCAGGTCGCGTGAGCCCTAAAAAGCAAACGTCGATAACAGACCGATGGTTCTTTCCCAAGTTGGTGGTTGCTGACGTTCGAGCCGAAGGCTGCCGTGGACCGCAAGGTTCGACGGTTCGTCAGCGAAACTGGCGTAGTGGAGACCTCGGGTCTCAACGAATGGCCGGGTGCGTGTGCGAGGTTTCGACCTCCCTCACGCCCCGGCTTTTTTGATGTCATATCAACTTTTTTGAAAATCGCTATAATCAACCCATGTCCGAGGTCCTCTATCGCAAATATCGCCCCAAGTCGTTCGCTGATGTCATCGGTCAGGATGAGATCGTCTCAGTCCTGAAGAAGTCCATCGCGGACAAGTCGTTCGGGCATGCCTATCTCTTCTCCGGTGGCCGCGGGACGGGGAAGACGACCGTGGCGCGCATCTTTGCCTCAGAGATCGGGACGAGCGCGACCGACCTTTTCGAGATCGATGCTGCTTCGAATCGCGGGATCGACGATGTCCGCGAACTGCGCGAGGCAGTACGTACCGCACCATTCGAATCGAAATATAAGGTCTATATCGTCGACGAGGTACATATGCTCACCAAGGAGGCATTTAATGCGCTCCTGAAGACCCTGGAGGAGCCACCAGAGCATGCGGTGTTCATCCTTGCGACGACCGAAAAAGAGAAGTTGCCCGATACGGTCATCTCGCGCTGCCAGACCTTCGCGTTCCGCCAGCCTTCATTAGATGAACTCAAGAGGTTCGTGATCGATGTCGCAAAAAAAGAAAGCGTGAAGCTCGACGGTCCGGCGGCTGAGATCGTTGCCATGTTCGGGGACGGTTCGTTCCGCGATTCGCTTTCCGTGCTCGAAAAGATCCTCATTTCCGCGGAGGGGAGATCGGTCGGACAAGAGGAAGCGGCTAAGATCGTGGGTGCACCGAAGAATTCATTGGTGAATCAGGTCCTGGAGTCGATTGCGTTGGGGACGTCGGAACTTGGCCTTCGCGCCGTCAATGCTGCAGAAAAAGAGCATATCGACATGAAGATATATCTCAAGCTCATTCTCCAGAAGATGCGCGGCGTTCTTCTTATTCGTTATGCTCCGTCCATGGTCGAGACTCTCGA
The DNA here is from genome assembly GCA_002451235.1 of Patescibacteria group bacterium UBA6899. Lineage (GTDB taxonomy): Bacteria > Patescibacteriota > Minisyncoccia > Phycocordibacterales > UBA6899 > UBA6899. Next base: position 1,894 of record DKBN01000019.1, on the reverse strand, counting down.
GGATGAATTCACGCCGGATGACCTCGCGCTTTTGAGAACCTATGCTGAGGATAAAGATAAGCGCATCAATTCCCGGGTTCTTTCGATCTTTCTCGAGGCGGGGGACATGCTTGGATACTCTGCGATCCCATCGCTCCCGATCGAACTAGCGATCATCAAGTCGTTTGGAGCGGAAAAATAAAAGCGGCCAGTACCCGGCCGCTTTAATGGCGCTCAGCGCAGAAGCGGATGGAGTGAGAAAAGATATCCCCCCGTCACTGCCGTCGCAAAGAACAAAGCGATCGTGATGCGAGCGACCCTCCAATGGAGATCGCGCCTTCGTACTCCATTCCAAAGGACGATGGTTCCCAGGAGAGAGAGCGCGAATAGAATTACGAGAATGAAGTGGATCATCAAGAGCCAAATTGGTCCCCAAAGTGATCCATTCGCGTTCACAACTCGCTCGACGACATAGATCGAGATGAGCAGGCCAACAACAAAGAATCCGATCATGACCATATGCATCGAACGCAACTCGCCCGCCACTTCAGGCGCTTTGATTCGAGCACACCGCGCGCGATATCCGTACCAGAGAGCGTACCCGAGGACCATCAATGTTCCTGATAGTGTCCCTATCGCAAGAGCGATCATATTCATTCTGACCTCCAAGGTAGATATATCCGGGGGGATTTTAACATGCCCATGCTCTATTGAAAACGATATTTATGAATGAAGACCATGTCACCCGTGACAAGAGATATGATCCAAATGATGCAAAGCGCTACAAGCTCCCAAAATGGAAATGTTGCCATCATAGTTATGTACCAAGAAACAGTGATCGCAAACATCGATGAGAATGAATGCACCACAACCCATGACCGAAGGTCCGTAGAGATATTTCGAAGTGCTCCAGAATGGTATCTGTATGTCATGTGGATGATTATGACCACGACATCTATGAAAAGGACCATCGTGAGAAGTGGGACGAAGATGCCCAGATACTTGAGGTAGATACCGAAGAGCGAGGTGAGCGCGATAGCAGAAAGAATGTTATGGACGCTGAGGGCGACCACTCCGACCGTGAATCCGTGCTTATCCATTGGAGAAGTATATCATTCGGGCGTGCTTGAGAAGCCGGAAATCCATGTTATGATAGCTGCGATTATTGCGGGATCGTCTAATGGTAAGCGAAGCTTCCTTGAACGGCGCTCGCACCATGAACGAAAGTCAACTTTCCTTCAGGTGCTCGCTTGTTCAAGTAGGACAGCGGCCTTTGGAGCCCACATGTGAAGGAGAGTAAAATGTTATCGGAATCATTGCGGGATCGTCTAATGGTAGGACAGCGGCCTTTGGAGCCGTTTATCTTGGTTCGAATCCAAGTCCCGCAGCCAACACGTGCTAGCACGAGAATCGTTATTTTAAGCCGTTTTAAAAAATGGAAAAATCGCGACGTGTTTAGGATTCGAACTAGCGACGTATCTCGGGCGCCCGAGACTCGTTCGAATCGCAGACACACAGCCAAGTCGTGCTAGCACGAGACGCTAGTCAAATCGATCAAAAACGCACTTCCCAAGAGTGTGTTTTTGATAGCACAAAAGCATCTTTTGCAGGTAGATTTACCCCTCACCTAAAACAAGGAGAAAAGACTATGAAGAAAGAGCTAAAAAGCGTATCCTTGCTATATGGCGGTTAAAGAAGCAAATATCGAGAAAATATATGAGACGCTGAAAAGTCGACACAAAAATATCAAGAGAAAAACTCTTGGCGGAAATGGTCAACACCTCCTAATTAACGGCAATTCAGTCGACGTACTCAAGGATATTCCTGATGGATCAATAGATCTGATTTTTACCGACCCACCATACAATGCAAAAATTAACTACGGGGAGACTGGTCCGGTCCCCGAATTTCAGAC
>DKBN01000006.1 GCA_002451235.1 Patescibacteria group bacterium UBA6899 | reverse complement strand
TCCGATCCCTCAGCTGTACGACCACGATCATGAGAACGAAGTCGCGCTGTTCGCGCAGACCAATTTCCGCAACCAGCCGCGCAAGTTCGGTATCAAGACCGACGACCGCCGCCGGCACATGTACGTGATCGGAAAGACCGGCATGGGGAAATCGACACTTCTCGAGAATCTCGCGGTTCAAGACATCAAGAACGGAGAGGGGCTCTGTTTCGTCGATCCGCACGGCTCTTCCGCAGAGATGCTTCTCGCGTACGTTCCCGAATCTCGCATCAACGATGTCGTCTATTTCGCTCCGTTCGATCAGGAGTTTCCGCTAGCCCTCAACGTCATGGAGGACATCGGGACGGACAAGCGCGCTTTGGTCGCGTCTGGATTGATCGGTGCGTTCAAGAAGGTATGGGTGGATGCATGGAGCCCGCGCATGGAATATATCCTGAACAACGCGTTGCTCGCGCTCCTGGAGACTCCCGGGTCGACCCTTCTCGGAGTGAACCGCATGTTCTCGGACAAGGCGTATCGAGATTCGATCGTCGCCAATGTGAAGGATCCATCGGTGCGCGCTTTCTGGCTCGACGAATACGCGAAGTACTCGGACCGGTTCGCGACCGAAGCGACCGCGGCGATCCAGAATAAGGTGGGGCAGTTCGCCGCGAACCCTTTGATCCGCAATATGATCGGTCAGCCGAAGTCGACCTTCGATATCCGCAAGCTCATGGACGAGAAGAAGATCTTCATCGTCAATCTCTCGAAGGGGCGCATCGGTGAGGGGAACGCGAACTTGATCGGCTCCATGCTCATCACTAAGATCTACCTCGCGGCGATGTCGCGCGCGGAGATCCACCCGACGGAACTTCACAAGCTTCCCGCGTTCTACCTCTATGTCGATGAGTTCCAGTCGTTCGCGAATGAGTCGTTCGCTGACATCCTTTCGGAGGCACGGAAATATAAGCTCGCTCTTACGATCGCGCACCAGTACATCGAGCAGATGTCGGAGGAAGTGCGCGCGGCGGTCTTCGGGAACGTCGGGACGATGATCGCGTTTCGGGTCGGTTCCTATGACGCCGAAGTATTGGAGAAAGAATTTGCGCCGCAGTTCACCGCCGAGGATATGGTGAATCTCGGGTTCGCGCAGGTTTATTTGAAGCTCATGATCAATGGCGTCGGTTCTCCGCCGTTCTCCGCGACGACCCTTCCTCGCCCTACCATCCCCGAACCCAACCATGCTCGCCGCGTGATCCAGATGTCACGGACGCAGTTCGGCCGGCCGCGTGCCGATGTCGAGAAAGAGATCGAAGAGTGGCATGCTCCCGTTTTAGGGTCCGAACGTGAATCGTCGTTCGTTCCCAAAACGAAGAAGATCGCTCCTGGCGAACGACAGATGTTCACAGAACGTCAGTTCGGCGGCGGAGAGCAGCGCTCGCGTAGCGCCGGACCCCCGCGGCAAGAGGGATCGCGCCCCCCCCAGGAACGAAGGGGGGAAAGTCATCGGCCATTCGCCCTCGCATTTTCCCAAGCTCCGGATCAGGCGATAGAGGAAGGGGCCGAATCCCCGAGAGGAACAGATATCCAGGTTCCCCAAAAACCACTCGCCGCATATGCCGGGGTCCGAGGGAAAGAAGGACAAGAGAGAGGCGTACCCCTCAACGCCCTTAAGTCTCTACCCAAAAAAGATAAAGGTCCGACGGAAGCAAATCTCTCAAGCCTTCGCGCGGCACTTTCTTCTGTGTTAGTCACGCCTGAAAAAAAGACAGGGGAGACGGAATCGGGACAGCCGCGGTCACAAGCGCAAACACCCATTCGATCGCCTGCCCCTCCCGAACCTACCACAGCCAAAGCCCCTTCTTTGGCCACGCGTGAGGGCCGGCAACAAGCGCCCGCGCCGATCGTACCTCAGCGTATCGAGCGCCCTATGCGTTCAGAACCGATCGCTCGCTCACCCGCGCCTTCGGTCGTATCGCCTGTCCACCAAGAACCAAAGACCAATGCGAATGTTCCGCCCCCTATTCCTGCGTCTCCACGGGGGACCTACCGCGTCGGCACACTCCCCGAGATCCCCGAAGAGGTGCTGAGAAAAGTCCTTGAGATCTGATCCTTCATTGAGAAAGTCTCCGGCATCGGGTAGTATCGACCCATGAAGAAATTCCTCGCCGCAGCACTCATTATCCCGCATTCCGCGCTCGCGAGCGTCCTGATCTCCGAGATCGCATGGATGGGGAGTATGGCCTCTCCGGCGGATGAATGGATCGAACTCACTAATACTGGGACACTGCCGTTGGATCTTTCCGGTTGGAGGATCGTTGCGGACGACGGATCTCCCGATATCCGTTTGTCGAAAGACATCCCTCCTGGGGGATATTTTTTGATCGAGCGCACGAATGATGAGAGCGTTCCGAGCATTCCCGCGGACCTGGTCGCGTCGTTCGGGAAGGGAATGTCGAACGCAGGGGAGACGCTTCGTCTCAAGGATGCGAGCGGAACCGATGTGGATGTTGTGGTCGGCGGTGCAGATTGGAAGAACATCGGGGGAGACGTGAAAACGAAAGAAACGGCACAGCGTCTTCCAGACGAACGATGGATCACCGCTTCGGCGACCCCAAAAGCTCCAACCGCTCCTCCAACACCCACGTTTCCATCCCCGGTTCTTGTGACCCAGAAAACCATATCCGATAGCAAGGGTTCGAACACACACTCGAACAGCACTACGACATCTTCGTATAAGATTGCGACCACGACCGATGGAAACGACGGTACTCAAGGGGCCATTATCCTTTGGTCCGGTGCCACAGACGTGAGACAGCAAGATCAGGCAACAAAAGAACGGAGCTGGCTTCTCGCGGGACTCGGCATCCTCTTGACTGGAGCAGCAGGGATCATTCTCTTGAACAGCCACGCAGCAGAACCGACCGAAGCCGACGAGTACGAGATCATTGAGGATATCATCGAGGGGAATGATTGACGTTTCCTTCAGGATACTTTTTGCGTCGAAGGGAGATTATCCCTATAGTGGATCTTGCATATGAAGGAAAAGAACCTCATGGTGGTAGTTACAGGCGGAGTTTCTGGCATGGGACGGAAGGTTGTTGATATGTTGGTCGCCCAAAGACACAACGTGATCTTCTCTGCTCGAGACGCCGCCCTAGGAGAAGATGTTGCTCGTACATTGAATGGTGGATCACATGTTCCCCGAGCGCATTCGATTCCTTGCGACCTTTCCTCGTTCGCAAGCATTCGCGAGTTCGCGAATGAGATCTCCCGGAGGACTTCTTCGATCGATATCCTTATCAATAATGCCGGGGTGATGGAACACGAAGCGAAGGAAAGCGTGGACGGCATAGAACTTGATGCCGCGGTAAACTATTTTGCGCCATTTCTTCTCACGCACTTGCTATTGTCGTTGTTTCGGCGGGGACCATCAGCGCGGATCGTGAATGTGACTTCTACTATGCACCGCGAAGGACATCTCGATCTTGCGTCGTTCGGAGATATTTCTTCCTTCAACCGTTATCGCTCCTACGCGGACAGTAAGTTAGCGCTCATGTTTTTTACGCGATCACTTGCAGAAAAGATCAGTGTGGACCAGATCAACGCGATCGCTGTTCATCCTGGGGTGATCGGAACCGATATGACTATGAAAAATGTCGCCCGGATGAATCCTATTGCACGAATAGTATTCTCCCATACGATCCGTTCCTCAAAATATGGAGCACAGAATATCGTGGATGCAGCACTTTCTCCTGCATACAATGGGCGGTCCGGCATCTACATTGAAGAAAAGAGGGTAACAGAGCCGTCCCAATTTGTGTTGGACAGTCGTCTTGCAACGGATCTCTATTCAAAGAGTGCTCGCGTCGTCGGCATCGCTGCCTGAGCGCTCGGAACACTTTTTGGCACGGACAGCGGTTCTCTCTGGTATTAACCGGAGTTTTCATGCATAATCCAGCAATATGAAACGGGTACTCATTCTGGGCATCAACGGATTTATCGGACATCATCTTACCCGCAGGATCCTCGAATCCACCGATTGGGAGGTTTATGGTATGGATATGCAATCAGACCGCCTTACTGACCTTTTCGGGGATCCGGAATTCCATACCACCGACTGGGAGGTCTTCGGGGATGAGGAGGGAGGGAAAACAAAAATGAGGGCAGAGCGTTTGAAACGTCTCTTTGGGAATCCACGCTTCCACTTCGTTGAGGGGGATATCATGATCAATAAGGAGTGGATCGAATATCATGTGAAGAAATCCGATGTTGTACTTCCTTTGGTCGCGATCGCGACGCCCGCATCGTATGTCAAGCACCCGCTCCGGACCTTCGAACTCGATTTCGAGGCGAATCTGCCGATCGTGCGGATGTGCGTGAAGTATGGGAAGCGTCTTGTGTTTCCGTCGACCTCTGAAGTATACGGGATGTGCGAAGACGAGCAGTTCGATCCGTACGCATCTCCCTTGGTCCTTGGGCCGATCGATAAACAGCGGTGGATCTACTCCGCCTCGAAACAGCTTATGGATCGCGTCATTTGGGCGTACGGGTTCGAGCAGGGACTTGATTTCACGTTGTTTCGTCCCTTCAACTGGATCGGAACCGGTCTCGACCGCCTCTCTGCCACAAAAGAAGGTGGTTCTCGGGTCGTCACGCAATTCCTTGGACAAATGCTTCGCGGCGAAGACATAAAGCTCGTCGATGGTGGCACACAGAAACGGGCGTTCACGTACGTTTCTGACGGCGTCGACGCATTGATCCGCATCATCGAGAATAAGGACGGGGTCGCGAGCGGGAAGATCTACAATATCGGGAATCCGAAGAATAACATCTCTATCCGGGAGCTAGCGGAGCGCATGGTCGCGCTTGCGAAAGAATATCCCGAGTATCGAAATTTCGCACGAAGGACCAAGATCATCGGAGCAACAGCGGAAGGGTTCTACGGGAAGGGGTATCAGGACGTCCTCAATCGTGTACCAAAGATCGAAAACACCATGGAAGAGCTCAGGTGGAGACCGAAGGTGGATATGGAAACTTCGCTCCGGTATATCTTTGACGGGTACCGGGAGGAGGTCCGTGAGGCGCAGTCACTTGCTGATGAGTTTCCGAAAGAGACTGCCAGCAGCCGGAAGAGACCACCAACTACAGTTCGGAAAGCAAAAAAAGAAAAATCTTCCCCGAGTACGCGGCGGAAAAAATAGCATAATGCATGGCGAAGCGCGTACTTATCTTTTCGCTCACGTATCACCCATATATCGGCGGCGCCGAGGTAGCGATAAAGGAAACGACGGATCGCATCGATCCGTCGGAGTATCGTTTCGATATGATCACTCTTCGGTTCGATTCGGATCTGCCGAAATTTGAGCGTTTCGGGAACATCGATATCTTCCGCATCGGATTCACGAAGAAAAAGCCGACGCCAGGCGACCTGAGATCGTTCCCGCTCGTTCTCAATAAATACCTCTATCCATTCATGGCGTTCGGAGCGGCCATTGTGCTCCACCGTCGGAAGCCATATGACATCGTGATGAGCGTCATGACGAGTTACGCCTCGTTCGCGCCGCTTTTCTTCAAGTTGACCCATCCTCGTATCCCATATCTTGTCCGAGCGGACGATGGCGACCCGTTCGAACATTATCAAAAAAAAGCCCGCATCGTCGGACCCTTGTTCAAGTGGGTCTTTACAAAGGCGGATCGGGCGGTCGTGACATCAAGCTATCTTGAGCGAATGGTGCGCATGATGGGGTATGAAGGAGAGGTCGTGATCGTCCCCAACGGCGTCAACGCGAAACATTTCTCGCAGGAATATCCAGAAGAGGAACTTGTAAGGCTCAAAACGAAGCTGAAAAAAGGTCCGGATGATTTTTTCCTTATCACGACATCTCGACTCGTGAAAAAGAACGCGGTCGACGATGTTATCCGCGCAATGCCCGCGCTCCCGTCTGGTGTTCGTTTTCTCGTTCTTGGGATAGGCCCGAATGAGGAGATGCTCCGCTCTCTCGCAAAGGAACTCGGAGTTGAGGACCGCGTGCATTTTCTCGGACAGATCGGACACGCCGAAATGCCGAAGTATCTCAAGATCTCCGACCTGTTTATCCGCCCGTCGCTCTCCGAAGGGTTCGGCATCTCATTTGTCGAAGCGATGGTTGCGGGATTGCCCGTCATCGCGACCCAGGAGGGGGGGATCGCGGATTTTCTTTACGATCCAGTAAAAAACCCCGACAAAAGCCCGACGGGGTATGCGGTGTCACCTCGGCACCCGGAAGAGATCGTTGAAAAAGTGAAGTTGGCGGTGAGCGACTTGTCTCTTCGGAATGCGATAATCTCGAACGGTAAAACCATGGCGGCTGAGAGGTATGATTGGGGGGTCATCGCAAGAAAGATGAAGGATCTTGCGCTCGGGCCACTCTCAAAACACACTGATTCGGAACATTGACTTTTTAGTATTTTTGTACTACACTGTCTATCAGTATTTCCGTTGTACAACCCACATAGGAAGGAGCTCGCATGAGCAAGGTCGGCATCTTGATCCACGGCAGACATCTCCAAGCTGTCGGGTGGGAGAAACTCGTGTGGGGCGAGCCGCCTCACAAATTGGGAACGCTCCCGATGGCGGTGCTTGTCGCTCTCACGAGGGGCCCGGAGAACATTGGGGTGATCGTGATGGGGACCGGCGCGTCGGAAAAAAACGGTCTAAAGGAGGCCGAATACGCGAAGAAATTTCTGGTCGACCATATGGCCGAGCTGCAGGATTTCGAGGTGATCAGGAGACACCCGCGCTTCCAGTCAACCCGGGACATTGCGAGCGTCACAAAGCTCTTTTCCGCCGCCATCTGCGAGCTTCGTTCGCAGAACACGGTCGAAGAGATCGCGAACGCGTCCAGTATCTTCGCGGGAGAGGGGATCGGCGAGGTGATCCAGGTCACCTGCGCGTCTCATGCGCCACGGTGCATCCGGGATGCCGCGGTCGCCCAGGAGAAAGGGTTGATCCCTCCTGAGCTACTCTTCAGCGTGGTGCGCGACCATANNGGTGACATCGCCATCATGGAGCCGCCACACCGCGGCGACGACAGGATGCTTGGGGCGCCGATCCTTCCCCATATGGTCTTTCCAAAGCTCTATAAGATCCCATTTGAGAAAAGGATCGAAATTCTCCAGGAGATCGACGGCCTGCTCGCACGAGCAATGCCGTAGGTCGAACGGATACAGGTGGCGGAAATCTCCGCCACTTTTCTTTATTTTGGGATATATGATTTGTATTTGCGCATCCTTCTTGTCCTTACCTTCCTTGGAAATTGACTGGCTCCCACTTCGGGGAATCGGCTTTATTCTTTCCACCACGCCAAGTAATTCAAGCCTTCTAACATTGATACTGTCTCAACGGCACAAGAAAGGACAGGTTCTCTCTCGCTAGGGTATAATATGATGATGAAGGTATTACTTGCGACACCGCTCTACCCTCCAGCTGTCGGTGGACCTGCGACATATGTTCGGGGACTTGAGGAGGCATTCAAGTTGCTTGGCCACACGCCGATCGTCATCTCGTATGGTTCGGTTCTGGCTCTCCCTTGGGGAGTTCGGCAATTGATTTTTACCATGAAACTTTTTGTCGCAACATTGCATGTGGATGGCGTGATCGCGCTCGATACGCTTTCGATCGGATTGCCCGCTATGATCAGCGCGCGAATCCTCAGGAAAATCGCCGCAGTCCGCGTTGCGGGGGATCAGGTTTGGGAGCGATATGTGAATCGCACGCGCGAGATCATTCCGTTCCCGGATTTCTATTTCGGGAAACGACACCTCGCGTTCCGAGAGCGATGGATGATGAAACTCACCTCGTGGGTCTTCGCCGCCGCTCCGCACGTGATATTCTCGACGCGCTGGCAAGCAGAGATCCGCGCTCGCGCTTATGCTATCCCGCCCAAAAAAGTGACGGTCATTGAGAACGCGTACTGGATCGAACCGAAACCCCGGATCGTCACACAAGAGAAAACAAAGATCTTCTTGTGGGCAGGACGGAATATCCCGCTCAAGAACCTTCCCATGCTTACAGAAGCGTTCGCAGAGGCGGAGAAACGCACCGAGAACATCCGCCTGGACCTATTGATGGACGTACCACACAAGACGGTAATGAGATACACAGAAGACGCATGGGCGGTCATTCTCCCGTCTTATTCGGAAGACAGCCCGAATATTCTCCTCGAAGGTCTTTCGCTCGGGAAACCCTTTATCTCGACGGCGCATAACGGTCTCCGGGACCGCATAGGAGAACTAGGCCTTTTTGTCGATCCGAAGGATAGACACGCCCTCACAGATGCCATTGCGATGATGGCGGATGAGAAGGTGCATGAGGCGTTTGAGCATCGCATCCAAGAATTCAGATATATCAGGGGGTATGATCAGATCGCCCGCGAGTACCTAACGCTCTTTCGCTGGAAAACATGAAACTTCTCGTCATTGGTAGTGATCGGAACGTATTTGACCCCGAGAGCGCGGTGCGGAAGCGCTTGGTCGAGCAGGGGGCGATGGTCGATGAGATGCACATCATCGTATTTTCACTCCGTAAGGCACATTATGTGGACGAACGGATCAGTGATAACGCTTTCATTCACCCCACAGATTCATGGTCAAAAATCTTCTACCTCTTTGATGCATGGCGCATAGGGATAAAGATCATCCCACAAGGCACAGACGATTGGGTCATATCGGTTCAGGATCCGTTCGAATCTGGGATCGTGGGGTACGTGCTCGCTCTCACCCGCGGTCAGGCATTCCATATCCAACTGCATACAGACCCATTCAGCCCTTTTTGGCGTCACGCGTCGTTCCTCAACACCATCAGGTTCTCGATAGGTATGTTCTTGCTTACACGCGCGGACGGCATACGGATCGTATCAAACAGGATAAAACAAAGCGTGGTCGGCCTCGGTGTTTTAGAGAGAAAACTCACCGTTGTCCCGATTTTCACCGAAACAGCGTTACGAGAAGGGGAGAAGACCGATCTCCATCAAGAATATCCCGGGTATACAGAGATCATCCTCTCGGTTGGAAGACTCGAGCCGGAAAAGGATTTCGCGCTTCTCTTGCGTGCGTTTCAGGAGGTGCGGAAGACCTACGAACGGAGTCTCCTGATCATCGTCGGCAACGGCAGTCAACGGACGCGACTGGTCGCACTATCCGAGTGGCTCGGGATCGACGAACATGTCCGTTTTCTTCCTTGGTCGCACGACGTCATAGGCTATTACAAGACCGCTGATTGCTATGTACAGCCGTCCCTCTATGAGGGATGGGGGCTCGCGGTGATCGAGGCAATGTCCGCGGGCGCCCCGATCGTGATGACTGATGTCGGGTGCGCTGGTGAGGTCGTGGTGAATGAAGAGAGTGGTCTTGTGGTCCCCGCTGGCAATGCCGACGCGCTTGCGGATGCCATCTCGCGTATCCTAGGAGATCATGGATTACGTGAGCGCTTAAAGGAAGGCGCGCACAAATCATTAGAGCGATTGCCTGACAAAAGACGGACATACGACTTCTATAAGAAAAGTTGGGATAAAGCATACGAAGCAAAAAAAAGTGCGTGACTTTTGCTCTCAGGTAGTGTTGTCTATAACAATATGCCCGATGCGCAACGCGAGAGTAGTGCTAACCGCCGGAAGAAAGTTGTGGTAATCGGAGGAGGGACCGGTACCTTCACGGTTCTCTCTGGACTCAAGGAATATTCGGTCGATCTCACCGCGATCGTGACGATGGCCGACGATGGGGGCTCGACAGGCCGCCTACGCGACGAGTTCGGTGTTCTTCCTCCCGGAGACATCCGCCAGTGCCTGGTGGCCCTCTCCGATGCCGGGCTTACGATGCGAAAGTTGATGAACCACCGATTCGATCGGGGGGAACTCGCTGGCCACAGCTTTGGGAATATCCTTATTTCCACGCTTGAGCAGATCACAGGGAACTTTGAGAGCGCACTCAATAAACTTCATGACATACTCAACATCAAGGGGCGGGTTGTTCCGGTCACACTTGAGAAGATCCACCTCAATGCAGAACTCAAGAACGGAAAGGTCCTTCATGGAGAAAGCGCGTTCATGGAATACCAGCTCGTCTCGAAATACGGTATCAAAAGGATTTGGATCGAGCCGAAAGGAAAAGCTAATCCAAAGGCACTTCGAGCGATCGCGAAAGCCGACCTCATTGTTGTGGGCCCGGGCAAGCTCTATACCTCGATCCTTCCGAATTTTCTCGTTTCTGGGGTAGCAAAGGCATTCGCTCGTTCGCGGGCGAAAAAGGTTTATATCGCGAATTTAATGAGCCAGCAAGGACACACAGATAATTTTTCCGTTACGGATTATGTCGAAACGCTCGAATCATACATCGCGTCACGAGTATTCGATACGATCGTGTATAACACAAAGAAGCCCCCAAAAGCATTGACCCGTCGATATGCGGACGAAGGAGAACCGGTCATTTGTGGAGAGAAGTGCAGACGCTCGGGGAGGAACCTTGTCGGCGCGAACCTCCTTGCGTTGGGAGTGGCAAGGATCGCGAAGCGAGACCCGCTTCGTCGCACCCTAATTCGCCACGATCCCGAAAAACTCGCCATGATCATCATGGGATTGGTATAGTATTGCCTATACTGTAATAGCATATGAAGATTCTTATCACCGGTATCGGCGGGGCGATCGGATCGCATGTTGCCGAAGCGCTCCTTGAGAGGGGCGAAACAGTGTTCGGTATCGATAACCTCGATCCCTATTACGACCCTGCGATCAAACTTCTCAATATCGCTGACGTGAAAGCGGCAGGGGGGAAGGTCGAGATCGCGGATATCAACACCTCTGATCTCAGAAAGACATTCGGGGAGGTCAATGCGATCGTGCATTTCGCCGCTCAGCCGGGGATATCGAAAGAGACTGGTTTCTCAAGATATGTGGAAAACAATATCTCCGCGACGAGCGCGCTCCTTGCCTATGCCCTAGGGCTACCGAAGCTTCGCGCGTTCGTTCATATCTCGACCTCGTCCATCTATGGAAAGACGGCGCGGGGAAGCGAAGAGGAACTCCCTCGCCCGATCTCCCCGTACGGCGTGACCAAGCTCGCGGCGGAGCAGCTCGCACTCTCGAAGTTCCGAAGCGACGGACTCCCGGTCGTCTCTTTGCGCTTGTTCTCGGTCTATGGTCCCAGAGAACGGCCAGAGAAGCTGTATCACAAACTGATCCACTCGATCCTCACAGAGGCGGAATTTCCGCTCTATCAAGGGAGCGAAACGCATGTCCGAAGCTTTACCTACGTCGGAGATATTGTTCGTGCATGCATCCTCGCACTTGATCGGATCGAGGCGGTCCAGGGAGAGATCATCAATATCGGGAACGATCAGACGAGCACAACAGGGGAAGGGATCGCCATCATCCGCGATATTGCTCCGGGACGGATCCGGATAGTCGAGCTCCCGCCGCGCTATGGCGACCAAAAAGAGACGCAGGCGGTGATCGATAAGGCCAAGCGGCTCCTCGATTTCGTTCCGACGATTGCGCTTCGCGAGGGGTTACAGCCCCAATTCGATTGGCACGCAAAGAAACTCCTTCCGCGGTTACAAGGTGTACAGAGAAGAACTTCCTGAGAGGAGTGAATGCTTGCGTTCCATTGATTTTCCCGTATATTCTTGTGATTGTGCGACCCATACGGCGTATGCCGGGTTATCGTTATCATCTCGTATTTCTCTGGTGAATCACCTCATGTCGAACAGCGTACAACAACAGGTCAAGATCGGGTTCATCGGCCAGGGATGGATCGGCAAGAACTATGCCGATAACTTCGAGGAGCGCGGGTTCGATATCGTTCGCTATAGCGCCGAGATCTCTCACGCGAAGAACAAGGAGCTTATCAAGGACTGCGACATTGTGTTCATTGCTGTCCCGACCCCGTCGACACCGGAAGGATTCGACGACAGTATCGTTCGCGAAACGATCAAGGTCGTCGGGAGGGGGAAGATCGCGGTCATCAAATCGACGGTGCTTCCCGGAGCGACTGCCTCCATCCAGAAAGAGAATCCGAGCATTTTCGTCCTTCATTCTCCGGAATTCCTCCGTGAGGCGTCGGCTCGTGAGGACGTCGATCACCCGGACAGCAACATTGTCGGCATTCCCGTCGATGATCCGCGCTGGAGAAAGGCGGCTGAGAAGGTTTTGGAAGTGCTCCCCGATGCCCCATATAAAAAGATCTGCCGCTCCGAGGAGTCGGAACTTGCGAAATACGGCAGAAATCTCTTTCTGTATTGGAAAGTGATCTTCACGAACTTGTTCTATGATGTTGCGCGATATCATAAGATCGACTGGAGCGTCGTTGCCGAGAATATCGGAGCAGACCCTCGGATCGGCATGTCCCACATGCAACCAATCCATCACCAAAAGCATCTAGGGGGGACACCAGGACGCGGGGCTGGCGGCCACTGTTTCATTAAAGATTTTGCCGCATTCGAGCAGCACTATAGAAGGGTCGTGGGGAACCCATTCGGCGTCGAGGTGCTCGAAGCCCTTCGTGAAAAGAACCTTCATTTGTTGCTTACCAGCGGGAAGGATCTCGATCTCCTGGAGTCCGTCTATGGGGATCTGATCCAAGACACTCGCTTTACGAAACGTGTATGAAAGTATTGATCATCACAGAGCGAGTGGACAAAGACCATGAACTGTTCGGGTTTTTCCACAGCAGATTGATGGATTTCGTGAAGGAATGCGAGAAGGTGACGATCATTTGCCTCGAAGAGCGAGGACATAATTTGCCGAAAGATATTGTCATTCATTCGCTCGGGAAGGAGATCAGGAGGTCGCGCATGCGATATCTTTGGAACTTTTTCCGATATATCTGGTCCGAACGCAAGAATTACGACCGCGTGTTCGTGCACCTCACTCCGCTTTATGTGGTGCTCGGCGGTCCCCTTTGGCGCTTGCTCGGAAAGGATGTCACTCTCTGGTACAACCACCCATTCACGGACTTCACGCTTCGGGTGGCGTATTTGTTCGCAAACACGGTCATCACGACGTCGAAACATCGGCTTGGGATCTCCGGCCCAAAGGTCAAAGACATGGACGAAAAGGTGGATTTGGAGGCGTATCTCAGCCATATCCAAGAAGGGAAGTAGTGTTTAGTCGGCGAGAGTGCCATGAACAAGAGAAAAGATCTCCACACAAAACCGTTGCTTGGTTTTATCGGCCAGGGATGGATCGGGAAGAATTACGCCGACCATTACGAAGACAAAGGTTATCCCGTCGTACGTTACGCCTTAGAAGAGGCATACCGAAAAAACAAAGAACAGATCCGCAAGTGTGATATCGTCTTTGTCGCGGTCCCGACCCCGACGACGCCAAAAGGATTCGATGCCAGTGCGGTCGAGGATGCATTGTCTTTGGTGGGGGACGGAAAGATCGCGATTATCAAATCTACGGTCAAGATAGGGACGACAAGAAGGCTTGCGCGGGAATTTCCTAACATCAAGATCGTACATATGCCGGAATTTCTTCGCGAGGCATATGCCCGCCATGATGTCGATAATCCCGAACGTATGTTCGTGGGTATTCCCGAAGAGACGCGCGAATATCACGAGATCGCGAAGCGAATACTCTCTCTCGGGCCACGGGCGGCGCATGAAAAAATATGTAGGGCAGAAGAGGCGGAAATGCTCAAGTATACCCACAACGCGCTCGGATACGCCACGATCGTCTTCTCCAACCTTTTGTATGACCTCGCCCAAAAACATGATATCCCGTGGAAATCAGTGAGACAGGCGATCCTTGATAATCCATGGTTTCCATCAAGGTATATCGATCCGGTACATAAGGGTGGACGCGGAGCGGGAGGAGACTGCTTCATCAAGGATTTTGCAGCATTCGCGCTCATGTACAAGGAAGCGAACCCGGATGATATCGACGGGGAAAAGTTGCTCGAAGCATTCTCCAAGAAGAACAATCGACTATTGCGCGATTCGGGGAAGGATATTGCCAGGTTGAATGATGTCTACGGAGAATAATAAAGGGTCGTGGCGCATGCGCCACGACCCCGAGTCATCACTTGAAGAACCATTCGACCCGCTGACGAAGATCGACAAGCTTGTTTAGTGTGAATGGGAAAAGATGGAGTGGCGAAACCTCTGGAATAATGGTCCCACCCCACCCACATCGATGGATCTCCGCTGCAAGTCTGCGAAGACCAAGCGCAAGACACCCTTCCCCCGGGAGACAATCCCTCGCATCCTCGTTCGTTTTTCGAGAGAAATCATTCCAGTGGATCTCGACGATCTGCTCTGGCCCGATTTGTTCCCAGCAATTGATGAGGACTGATGCCAGCTCTTCTTCGTCGAACTGCAGGAGTTTGCCACCAGGTGCGGAAAGCGCCCACTCGATGACGTGGTATGTATCGAATACCACAAGTAGCCGTTTCGAGCGTACCTCATCGATGAATTTCTGATACGGGACCCGCCATCTCCGGGATTTGCCAGTCCCGTACCATGTAGTTGCCGTTTGGAAAGCGTGCTCTGCATTTCGCGCTCTCATCACAAGCACCTCGGGAAATCGGTCGAAGTACGTAACGCACATTTCCCCATGTGCATCCTTCGTGATTTCCCAAAGGGTATAGTTGTTTCGCGGGAGGTATCTGAACGCTTCCAGGATGCGGTTAAGAAGGAAGCCGCCGCTCTCTTTGAAACTCCACGGTTGGTGTAGCGTCAGAGTCAAATCATACTCATCCGCGTATCGCCGATATTCCGGCAGGCGCTTCGCTTGTTCGGGGAAGAGAAAAAGTTCAATTGCTCCGAACTCAGCGGCTGCGAGTTTTCTGCATTGAGTTTTTACTGGAATTCCGAAAAGAGATGGTGTCGATAGTCCGATAACCAGTGGATGCATCTTCTACTCCTTTCAAATTGATCTAAATGAATTATATTATTAATTTGATAATATGTCAAATTAATCTTTAAACACCTTTTATTCCCAAATTCATGTTACAGAGAACTTTGAACGTTTTGTGAACGTCTTGCGATTACGACGATGTTCCGCTCGCGGTGCGTATTATTTCGTACAGCTATCTCGCTATCAACGATCGCGAACCCACTCTTCGCAAGGAGGCGAAGAAGCCCCGTTCTAGTGAATCCATGGATATACCGAGTCCCTTTCTTTTTTCCGAGCGGAAGGAATATGTCGCCAACATCTGCGCTTCCGGATCGCACCAAGGCGCGGAGTATGCCGCGGGCGAGGTCCCCCAGATGATTCGCATGCCAAAGGTCCCATGCGGTGACAATGAGTGTGCCGCCGGGCCGGAGGACGCGCGCCATCTCAGCGACTGCTTTTCGGCGCAACTCTCGGGAAGGAATGTGATGCAGGGTCGCGAACGAGAAAACAGTGTCAAACTCCCGGTCGGAGAACGGGAGATCTGTTGCGTTTCCATGAATGAAGGTCCCTCCGGGGTGCCGCGCACGAGCGATTGAGAGGAGCTCCTTTGAAAAATCGACCCCGATGTATTCGACGTTTCCTGGAAGGATAGAAAGGAGCCGTCCGTTTCCGCAACCGACGTCGAGAATACGGGAACCGGGAACGGCATGTTCCCCGAGATAGGAGAGTTCTTCCCAGAATTTCGCTCGCGAATCCGAGAACTCTTTTGCAGCCGCATCGTACGCATCCCGAGTCTGGTTCTTTAATTGTTCAGCGACTTCACGGCGCATAAGGTGTCTGGTAGTCTAATCCTACCGTGATTTTTTCGCGCATCAAGACCGAGCAAGACCTTCGAGATCTGAAACGCAAGATCCTCAGTAACCATGAGTTATTGGTTCGATTGCGACTTGTACGGTCACGCATTCAATATCCCAAAGACGGAGTTCGGCACGATGACAGGCGTTCGAGCAGTGCGCGCGTCCCGTCCAATGCCGAGTTGCTCGCCATGTATCGCGAGATGGTGGAAGAGGGGGTCGAGGAGCGGAACGTCGAAGCGGAGCTCGCGATGCGGAAGATCAAGACAAAATCGAATTCCGGGGTCGCGGTCGTCTCGCTTTTGACCAAACCATTCGCTTGTCCGGGACGCTGTACTTATTGCCCGACCGATGTTTCTATGCCGAAGAGCTACCTTGCGAAAGAGCCGGCGGCGGCACGCGCGCTTTTGAACGATTTTGACCCTTACATGCAGATCACGAACAGACTGAAGGCGCTTGAGATGAATGGTCATCCGATCGATAAGATCGAAATGATCGTGATCGGAGGGACGTGGAGCTTCTACCATCCCGCATATCAGGAAGAATTCCTGATCGGCTGCTACCAGGCGTGCAACGATCATGGTACGGGAGAGGATTCTCGTACGGAGCCGTACGCCGACCGGCTCGAATATCTTCGCGAGCTTCAGGACAGGAACGAGCGCGCAAGGTGCCGCATCATCGGTCTTTCCATTGAAACACGTCCCGACTATATCACCGAATACGAGATCAAGCGGCTCCGAATGCTCGGGGTCACCAAGGTCGAGGTCGGAGTGCAGCATCTCGATGATGCGGTCTTGAAACTCGTCAAACGTGACATGACGAATGCGCGGATAAAGCGCGCCACCGAGATGCTCCGAAACGCGGGATTCAAGGTCGTATACCATATGATGCCAGATCTTCCCGGGTCGACCAAGGAGCGCGATATCTCGATGTTCGACGACCTATTTTCCGGCGAGGAATATCAGCCCGACATGCTCAAGATCTATCCATGCATGGTCCTTGAGAATAGCGAACTCTACGATACATGGAAGGAGGGCGGATATACCCCGTACAGCGACGAGGAGTTGATCGAGGTCATGCGCGAGGAAAAGAAACGGATCCCACCATATGTGCGCGTCCTGCGTGTCTATCGGGACATTCCGGCGGACTACATCAAAGCGGGATCGAAGATCTCAAATCTCCGGCAGGTGATGGACGAGGATATGAAGAAGAACGGTTGGCGATGCCGCTGCATCCGCTGCCGCGAGATACGCGAAGCGAAGGTGCGCCCAGAGGATTTTTCGCTCTCGGATATCTCCTATCGGACGAAAAGCGGTATCGAGATGTTCCTATCCTACGAGAACCAAGAGAGATCTCAGCTTGCATCGTTCATACGCCTTCGCTTGCCCGACGATCACGGGGAGCATGCGATCTTTCCGGTCTTGCGGGGAGCTGCGCTTATCCGCGAGCTTCATACCTATGGCCGCCATACTCCGATCAAAGACGGAGGAACGCAAGGGCAACACGTCGGGTTCGGACGCAGGCTTCTCGCTGAGGCGGAGAGGATCGCGAAAGAATACGGATACGAAACGATGGCCGTGATCTCTGGCATTGGCGTTCGCGAATACTATCGCAAGAACGGGTATCGTCTCGAGGGAACGTACATGATCAAAAACCTCTGATCCTCGCCATCGGAAGGAAAGAGAAAGACCATGGTACAATCATCGCATGTTCCAACGGTTGCGCGACACGCTTCATCCTCGGATCAAATTCCTCCTTCGGTATGGGATCTCTGGCGTCATGGGCGGGGTCACCCAGCTCGTTGCGGTCTATGTCGCGGTCGAGATATTCCATGTGTGGTATATGGATGGCGTCGTGATCGGTTTTATATTTGCGCTGACGGTCTCGTTCGTTCTTCAGAAATTCTGGACGTTTCGAGAGCCATCGAAAGAGCGCGCCAAGGGGCAATTCGCATGGTATAGCCTGGTGGCACTCGGAGTTCTTTGGGGGAACATCTTTTTCATGCATCTTTTCGTCGAGCGTTTCGGAATATGGTACCTCTGGGCGCAGGCACTCACTATCTTCATCGTCGCACTGGGAAGCTTTCTCCTTAACAATTTCATAACATTTCGGCACTCTGAACATGCGATATTTAGGGGATAAATTCACGAAACGTCGGTTTCCTGTTAGGATGAACGGCACCATAATTCTATGAAAAAGAAAAAAGCACTCATTACGGGGATCACCGGTCAAGACGGTTCATATCTTGCGGAACAATTACTGGTGAAAAACTATGAGGTTTTTGGGCTCGAAAGACGGGCCTCGGTAAAAAATCGAGCAAACATAGCCAATATTGAATCTTCGATAAAATTCATCTCCGGGGACCTGACTGATCAACACTCGATCACTCGGGCCATTTCTGATGTCCACCCGGACGAAGTATACAATCTCGCAGCGCAAAGTTTCGTGAAGGAATCATGGAGTCAGCCAGAGTATACTGGAAACGTTACGGGGTTGGGTGTATTGCGAGTGTTGGAGGCCATTCGTCAGGTGGACCATGCGATCAAGTTTTACCAGGCATCATCTTCCGAAATGTATGGCAAGGTCACAGAAACACCACAAACAGAAAACACCCCATTCTACCCGCGCAGTCCATACGGAGTTGCAAAACTCTATGCCCACTGGATCACCGTAAATTATCGCGAATCATATGGCATTTTCGCCGTGAGTGGCATATTGTTCAATCACGAATCAGAACGTCGAGGGATAGAATTCGTAACAAGAAAGATCAGTGACGGCGTCGCTCGCATAAAACTTGGACTTGCAAAAGAACTTCGTCTCGGGAACCTCGACGCGAAACGTGATTGGGGGTACGCGCCTGAATATACCGAAGCAATGTGGCTGATGATGCAACAAGAGATCCCTGAAGATTTCGTCATTGCCACAGGAGAGACCAGTTCAGTGAAGGATTTCGTCAAGGCGGCGTTTTCTTGTGCCGGCCTAGAATGGGAAAAGTATGTTGTGATCGATGAAGCCTTCAAAAGGCCGGCGGAGGTCGATATGCTCATTGGTGACCCAGCTAAGGCGAAAAAGAAACTCGGCTGGGAAACGAAAGTGAAGCTTTCCGAACTCGTGCGCAAGATGGTCGATTCGGATATCAAACGATTGAGTCGATAGCGAAGACCACTAATTGTTCAGATATCGTATGCGGCCGATCATCTTATTGCCGACATATAACGAAAAAGAAAATATCCAAGACATCATCAACCGGATCTTGGCGGAACTTCCGTGTGCGGATATCATGGTGATCGATGACAATTCTCCGGATGGTACCGCATCACTCGTGGAGAATATGATCGCAACAGAACCACGGATATCCATTTTGAAACGAATAAAGAAGGAGGGACTCGGAAAGGCGTATATCGATGCGATGAAAAGGATCCGTACAGAGCACCAGTATGATACGGTCGTAACGATGGACGCGGACGGATCCCATGATCCCCGGTATCTTCCGGCGCTTCTTGATGCGCTCCATTATTGTGATCTTGTGATCGGTTCGCGATACGTAAAAGGTGGTAGTATCGAGAATTGGGAAAAGTGGAGATACATCCTTTCGCGATTCGGGAACTTATATGCAAGGGGATTCACCATGCTGCATATCAAAGATCTGACCGCAGGGTTCATGGCAATGCGCATGAACTTGTTGGAACATATCCCCCTGGAATCGATCGGTGCTTCCGGTTACGCATTCTTGATGGATTTTAAATTCCATGCGATGGAGACTGCGCATGGGAAGATCACAGAGATCCCCATCGTATTCAAAAGCAGGCGAGGCGGGGAATCGAAGATCTCCCGGCACATCATTCGGGAAGGATTGGGGACGCCTCTCCGCCTACTTTTCCAAAGGATATTTTGAACCGTGCAGAGTTTGAAGCTTCCTGCTATGCTCCGGCTATGAAGGAAGAGTTGCCGCAATGTCCCATTTGCACATCGGGATCGCGTTTCTATGCCGAAAAGTCCGGACACCGCATCTTCGTCTGTGCTCGATGTGGATTTGGCTTTGTCCACCCAGCTCCAGATGAGAATTCTCTCTCCATCCTGTATGGAGAATCGTATTATCGGAACATTGATACAGCCAAAGCGGGGTATGCGGACTATGATAAAGATAAGGAGTCGATGAAGCGGGTATTCGAACTGTATCTGGGGAAATTGGCTCGTATAACGAGCGTAAAACGCATATTCGATTTCGGGGCCGCAACGGGATATTTCCTCGATCTTGCAAAAGATGCGGGTTGGGATACGTACGGAAACGAGATCTCTCGGTACGCGAAAGAAGAAGCTACGCGCCGCGGTCACATGATCTATGATGCACAGCACGATGTTTCCGCAACTCCCCTTGTTGGGACCATGGGCGCTGTAACAATGTGGGATGTGCTTGAGCATGTCCCTGACCCATTGCGTACTCTCAGCAACGCGAACTGCTTACTCGTCACGGGCGGCGTCATTGCGATCAATACAGTGGACCGTTCCAGCCTCTGGGCGCGCCTCCTGGGTCCGCGATGGCACTTGATGATCCCACCGGAGCACCTCAACTACTTCTCACGCGAAAGTCTCAGGCGGGCACTAGAACGGTCAGGGTTCGAGGTCATCGAGATAGTAAAGACCGGGAAATCGTTCTCGCTCTCATATATTTTCAAGACACTTGCGAATTGGCAGAAACTGAAATGTTGGAACGTCCTGGCGCAAATATCCGATAATGGGGTCTTGCGCAAGATCTCTATTCCGATCAACCTTCGCGACAACATGTTCGTATTGGCAAAAAAGATCAAAGATGTCGAGTAAGTTGAGATTGCATTGGTTGGCGGCATGCTTCGCAGTACTGCTCGGGATCATGACCGGGCTCCCACAAGTCATCGCGATCGCGCGATTGGGAGGAGGATTCCACGGGATCTATCCCACGAACAACGACGATGAGCTGTATTATCTTGCGCGAGGACAAGATGTTATTGATGGCCACGATACGGTCGCTCAACCGTATCTATTCGAGGGGAAAGATCGCCTACCTCTACAATTCTGGGTTCCTGATTACGTGATCGCGAGAACGTCCTTATTCCTAAACATACCGCTGCATCACATGTTCACCGCGATGGATTTTCTCCTCCCCCCGGTCGTCTTCTTGTTGACGTATGCGATCGGCTTTGCTTTGAGTAATAACCGCACCCTTTCTCTCGGAAGCGCTTCGATCCTGCACTTCGCCATATACTTCACCCTTTTCAACCGGCCGATCAGCCCGCAGTTGAATTTCATCTTCTTTCTCGCCTTCCTCCTCGCGATCCTTGCATGGGAACGTTCCAGCACCATCAGACGAACGATCATTGGCGGGGTCTTATTCGGAACATTGTTCCATATCTATACATACTATTGGACGTACGTGACGGTCTTCATTGCGCTGTGTTCTTCCATGCTGATCGTGCGCCAGGAGTGGAATCGCATGAAACGAATGATGGGTATCATACTCATTTGCGCGGTCGTTTCGATCCCATATTTCGTACAATTATATCTATCGTTCGGGTATGAGTTCTATGGAGAGACGGTCAGAAGGGTCGGAATGATCTGGACGCATACCCCATCTGGGATTTACATCATCACACTCGCGGTCTCCTTTCTGCTCTTTCTTGCCTTATTACTCTGCAAAGGGCGGGTCTCTTTGGGAATGCGAACTTGGTTCATAGTTCTTATGGTGATCGCTGCACCGATAGTGGCGAATCAACATGTCATTACCGGGCAAAATCTTGAATTCTCGAGCCACTACAGCGTTGTGGCGACCTTTGTCTTCGCATTCGGATTGTTGTACCTCCTCCCGCCGATGTTCGAGCGTATCAGTCCATCCCGACGGGCCACCATGCTCGCTATCGGGAGCGGGGTGCTTATTGGGTGGTCGCTTGTGTTTGCAGGTTCTGTTGCATATGCGCAGTCGTTCATGCGCGCGGACGAAGTGGCCGAGCAGCGATACGGTGAGACCCTTTCGTGGTTACGTGAACACACGATTACAGATGAGGTCGTATTCGCAAACGCCCAGCTCTCAGAACTCATCCCTGTATATACGCAGGACAATGTGTTTTTTGCACGCGAAGCCAATCTCCATTATATGAGCGATAATGAAGTCCAACAGAGAGTGCTCATCAGTGATTATTTTTCCCCGACCATAACACAGAAAAGTTTGATCGATGAGGAGCGAAGCATTTGGGGAACCTACTACATCGATCAATACGCGCACGAATTACAGATGAACAAACTGCGCCACCTTCTCGGTATAAAGGAGAAAGTTGTCAAGCGGTATCCAGAAAATGAAATCAAAAGCTTGGTCGATGAGGGGAACAGGATCAAGAGCGTTGAGTTTCGCGATGTACTTTCCCCGTATCGAGTTGACTATGTTGTATGGGACACTGCGTCCGATCCAGAGTGGGATGTGCCTCACAAGGTGCCAGGGCTTATAGTGGTGCACAAAGATCTTGAACATGGCATTCTGATATATAAATATCCATGAAACTCCTCATTCTCACCCAGAAGATCGACGAGAACGACGACGTGCTCGGTTTCATGCACGGGTGGGTCAAGGAATTCGCCCGTCGATGCGATGAGGTCACGGTCATCTGCCTTGAGCGACGCGAACACCGTCTTCCGAAGAACACTCGAGTGCTCTCGCTTGGGAAGGAAGAAGGGCGATCGCGTCTGAAATATCTTTGGAACTTCTATCGCTACATCATATCCGAACGAAGAAGATATGACGCAGTGTTCGTGCATATGAACCATGAATATGTCCTCCTTGGGGGCGTTATCTGGCGCATGTTCGGCAAGAAGGTCGCGCTTTGGTACGCGCACGGACACGCGCCGTTGTCGCTTCGTGTTGCGGAACGATTGTCGCATCTCGTCTTCGCGTCCACCAGAAGCGGTTTCCGTTTGCAGAGCGAAAAACTGAAGGTGATCGGGCAGGGGATCGATACGGAGGCATTCCCATTCACGGAGCGGCAAGAGCACGAAGGATTCCGCATCCTCGTTGTCGGCAGGATCTCGCCCGTCAAAGATTACGAGACCTTGATCCGCGCAGTCGCCCGGCTGCTGCAAGAGGGCAAAGACATCTCACTCACCGTCGTCGGCGGCGCAGGTCTTCCCGAGCAGGAAGCGTACTTGGTGAAACTCAAGAAGCTAACGGAGGAACTCGGCATTACCGACCATGTTCGTTTTGCAGGATCGGTGCCGAACGTCCGCATTCTCGAATATCTCAAGAATGCGGATTGTTTCGCGAATACCTCGAATACCGGCAGTCTCGACAAGGCGATGGCGGAAGCGATGGCGACCGGCCTCATCGTACTTTCGTCGAACATTGCGATGCGAGAGGTCCTGGGCGAACATTCGGATGCATTGATGTTCCCTCCAGGAGACGATATCGCGCTTGCTGAGCGCCTGAGGACGGTCATGTCTATGAATGCCACGAAACGCAAAGAGCTCGGAGAGCGTCTTCGCGCGATCATTACCGAGCAACATTCGCTCCCGCGATTCGTAGACACGATCATCTCTTCCATCGATGCCGTATGACCAAGGTCAAGATCCTTTTCGCCATCAATTGCATGAACATTGACCCTGTATTGACAGGTGATACACTTTTGGTACACTTATGCATATGGCCACGACAAAAACACGCGTCAATGTAACCCTCTCGCCGGATGTCGAACACGCATTGTTCGCGCTCGCGAAGAGGGATCAGGTTCCGCACGCGACAAAGGCGGCGGAGCTTCTTCGTACCGCCCTTGAGATCGATGAAGATATCGTTCTCGATGCGGTCGCGCGGGAGCGTGATACAAGAGGTGGGAAATATATTTCTCATCATGCGGCATGGAAATAAAGTTCGCGATCCTCTATCATCCGACGGTGGTGAGAGAAGATATTCCATCGCTTACGAAGAAATGGAGGGAGCGTGTGCGTACGAGCATTGAGGAAAAACTTGCGTACATGCCAGAAAGATACGGGAAACCGCTCCGCTCCTCGCTCAGGGGTTATAGAAAGTTACGGGTCGGAGATCATCGGATCGTATACCGCATAGAGAAAAGAAACGTGTATGTTCTCGCGATCCTTCACCGTTCGATCGTCTATAAGCGTTCTCCTACAAGGATAGGAAGGCCAAGATATATAGATCAAGAGGTATGACCAAGATCAAGATCCTTTTCGCCATCAACTGCATGAACATCGGCGGCGCGCCGAGCGTGGTCTATAACCAGATCAAATATCTCGATCGCGAGAAGTTCGATCCGTATCTTCTTACCCTTTACCCCTCGAAGCCGGCGAATTTTCTCTCCCAGATGGATTTTCTGCCGAAGGATCA
The DNA here is from genome assembly GCA_002451235.1 of Patescibacteria group bacterium UBA6899. Classification (GTDB taxonomy): domain Bacteria; phylum Patescibacteriota; class Minisyncoccia; order Phycocordibacterales; family UBA6899; genus UBA6899. The sequence continues at coordinate 50,695 of DKBN01000006.1, read as the reverse complement.
TCAGAAGCATTTTCACTTGAAGCGCAGAAGCATCTTCGACGTGTCCACTCTGCATGCGATATACCGATATCTCAAAGAAGAACGATTCGATGTCGTCTATACGCATCTTTTCCTGGCGAATTTTCTCGTGCGTTCGCTTGCCATCTTGGCGCGTGTTCCGACGATCGTCATTTTCGAGCACTCGACCTATTTCAATAAGTCGCCATGGCAGGTCGCAATGGACCGACTTCTCGCCAGATTCACGTCAAGGATCTTTGTTTCGACGGAAGAGGTCAAGCGATTCACAATAGAACAAGAACGGTTACCGGAGTCACTTTTTTCCGTGGTGCGAAACCCGGTCTCTATCCCCGAGCGCGAAGATGTCGATCTGGAAGCTCTTCGGGATCGTGCCGGGATCAAAGTAGGGGATGGGCCGATATCCCTCACTGTGGGGCGTTTTTCGGACGAGAAGGGGCAACAGGTCCTAATTGAGGCGCTTGCGAGGATCAAAAGCAAACTCGGTAGGGCGAGATTCCTCTTGGTAGGGCATGGGCCGAAAGAACACGAATTGGATGCCCTCATCGGGCACTATAGCCTACGCGAGCAGGTGCGGTTGATCCACGATCCGGAACGAGCGTCGGAGTACTATCATGTTGCCGATTGGTTCATCTTGCCATCCCTTCGCGAGGGACAGGCCATTGTCGTCGAAGAGGCGATGCTCGCAGGGCTTCCGATCATTGCGTCGCGACTTGAGGGGATGGGAAATATCATCGAGGACAATGTGACCGGGTATCTGTTTGACCCAGGGGACCGCGCCGGCTTAGCAGAAAGGATCATTTACGCGATCGAGCACCCAGACGTCCGGCAAGGGTTGATAGAGCGCGTGCGCGCTTCTGCACAACGAACGGTATCACCTGAGCAACAAGTACGAGAGTTCGAAAGAGCGATCCTGATCACCCCAGTATGACCTATCGAGGATTCCCTGGTTCTCTGGTGGAGAAGATCGTCTGCCAGAAGTGTCTTGGTGAATTAAGACCGATCACAAAACAAGAGTTCATCGTGAATGGAGAACTTCGCTGTATACGTTGCAAGAACATCCACGAGATACAAGAAGGCATCCTTCGGCTGCTTGAACATGAAGCTCTCGATCCGTTGCGCAAGAGTGAGATTAAGAGCCGCGACGAGGACGCAAGACGATATGAAGCGCGGCTTACAGTGCGATACGAAAAAGAAGTTGTCCCAACGCTAGCAGCGATCGGCGATACTGCCGGGAAAAATATCATCGAATATGGCGCGGGGACGGGCAGGATAAGTCAATACATTATTGGGAAGTCGAAGTCGCTACTCGCTGTGGATTTTTCCGCCGACTCCTTGAAGGTATTCGCCAAAACGAAGGTCACTAATGAGACCGTCGGGCTTGTTCATGCGGATGCGACGCAAATTCGCACAAGACCAGAGTGCTTTGATATCGCCATTGCGACCCAATTCTATGAGCATATTCCGACGCAAGAGCTTCGAAATGCATTTCTCTCGAATTGCAAAGAGACCCTTGTCGTGAATGGGCGTTTTATTTCGACCACATATCACTACGATCTTCGGATGCGCTTGAGGGGGAAAGCTCAAGAGGGAATGCATCCAACAGGGATCTTCTACCATTACTATACGAAGCAAGAGCTCCAGAAAGAAATTTCAAGATATTTTCGAGTTGATTCCCTCCGTCCCATAGATATTACACTTCCGCTGGAGGCGCGGTTTGCGTTCGCGGCTAAGTTCGGGGGCGTCGTATCGAGGACGTCCGAATACATTTTGGGTATACGCGATTTTGGACATCTTCTATTGGTCATTGGTGTAAAGACGAAAAGCAAATATGATAGTGATTCTGGCGTATAAGTTAAGGAATCTATGAAGAATATCCCAAAATGTTTTCGCTGGACTTTGATGTATTTGCCACGGAGAATTGCACGTGCGATATTCTATCGGTTACCAGGTTCATGGTGGTGTTTCAACACAAGTATCAAACATCGCGGTGTGGATATTTATGTATGGACAGGGGAAAATATTGGGAGAAAACTCTTTTTTCTTGATGATTTTGAGGGAGAACAACTCGATATTTTTTCAGAATTCGTGACCCCAAAAACAGTTTTTTATGATATTGGGGCAAATATAGGTATTTATTCCTTGGTCGCAGGAAAGAAGGGGGCAAAAGTACTTGCTTTTGAACCTTCTCCCGATGTTCTTCCGTATCTAAAGAAAAATATCGAGCTGAACGATTACGATATTACCCTTGTCCCTGAGGCGGTTGGAGATAGACAAGGAAACACCCCGTTTTTTGTAAGTACGAAAGAGAACATGGGTGTCGGGAGAATCATGGAATATAGAAAGAGAACCGATCGTTCCGCCCCGCCTATCAATGTCCCAATGAATACCATCGATCATTATGCGGAGCGCTATCCTGCCCCAACGCTCATAAAAATGGATATCGAGGGGGCCGAACTTTTCGCGATCGAGGGAGGGAAAAAGCTGTTTCAACGAGAAGATGCTCCATTACTGATGATCGAGTTCCATCCAGGGGAGATACAGCATTTGGGGGGGGATGTGGGTCGGCTCATGGGGGTATTACGAGGTTACGGTTACAGACAATATCAACATATCTCTGCGAAAGAAGAACGATGGTATGTTTTTACCAAGCGAGAATTCTCAAGGTCCGGATTTTCAGAAGTCAGTCCCTAATCATTTTATGGGGACACCGTGCAAGAAATAAGGTATTGTTTTTATTGTATCATGACCTCCTACTTCACACCGAGTATAGTGTTCAAGAAGGAATGGCGGTGGTTCGAGCTACCCCTTGATACCGGGGCGGATATCGTCAACGTATTTTCGTACGATCGCGTAGATGCTCCCGGATTCAAAAGAAAAGAGGGTATCACGACGGTGATCGATCTTACTAGAGACGAGGAGACTCTTTGGGGTGCTCTTCGGAAGAAGTTCGTGCGCGAACAGATCCAAAAAGGGGAGCGTAATGGCATCAGCGTCTCGGTCGGTATCCACTGGGAAGAGTTCGTGCCGGTCTATGAGGAATTTCGCGAAGGCAAACAAGTTGTGCGCGATGATCCGCGCGTGTTCAAACACTGCCTGGTCGCCGGAGCATATCACGGAGGGATACTGATAGCGGGAGGTGTATTCGTTCATGACACGACGAATATTCGCGCGCTCGCGTTGGCATCTCGGCGGTTCAACGACGATGGGAAGATGCGTGAGCTTGTCGGGCAGGCGAATCGCATGGTCATCTGGGAAACGATGCGGTTCGCGAAGAAGCATGGCTATCGATCTTTTGACCTTGGTGGCATTGCGCCAGAGAGTGATGATCGCGGTGAGCGGACGCTCGCGGAGTTCAAAGAGTCGTTCGGCGGCGAGCGAAAACCCTGTTATTATTACACTAAGGTGAATTCGCCGATATTGAGACTTTGGCTCAAGATGCAGCGTTTTCTCCGGATATAACGTGAAATTCCTCGCAACTGTCGATACTGAGGCCGATAACCAATGGAAATCGGGAGGAAGGGCAATCCTTTCGAACATCGAGGCGCTTCCGCGTTTTCAACATCTATGCGAAGAGTTCGGGTATACGCCGACCTATTTCATCACCTATGAGGTGGCGAATTCCGACCAAGCGATGAACACGCTCCTCCCTCTCGAGCGTGGGGGAAGGGCGGAGATCGGGACCCATCTCCACCCGTGGACCAATCCACCTCATTTCAACGAAGAGGAAGAACATCGCCTGATGCATTTTCCTTGCGAGCTCGCTGATGATATGTTGCGGGCGAAATTCATCGTTCTGCATGAGCGTATCGAAGAACGGCTCGGGCATGCTCCGAGCGCGTTCCGTGCGGGTCGTTGGGGGGTCGATAGGCGAGTCGAAGCGCTGCTTCAGGAGTTCGGCTACGAGGCGGACTGTTCCGTGACCCCGTATGTTGACTGGAAAAAGACGGTGCGCGGAGGTGAGACACGCGCGCTTCCGAATTTCCGGAACGCCTCTCTTGCGCCGGGGATGCTCACACGCTCTCTCGTGGAGATCCCAATGACCATCGTACCCAAGAGTTGGGAATTCCTCTCGACCCTTGGCGCGAATGTCCTCGGTCGCGGTTCTATGGCCGTGACTTGGTGCCGTATATTCCCGGAGACCGCCATCCATGAGCTTATCGACGTGTATTACGAGGTTGAACGCCGCAAGCTCCCATTCATCCAGTTCATGGTGCACTCATCGGAATTCATCCGCGGCGGAAGCCCGTATACGAAGACCGAGGAGGCGCTTGAGCATCTTTTCACGACCATGGAAGAATTCTTCGATTTCCTTCGTTCGAAAGGAGTCGATGGGATCACCGCGACTCAGGCGGCGAAGGAATTCAAACGCCATCTGTGATATGTCGGGCCTCGATCCCAAAACATTCTACGACTCCGTGATGCCCGAGAAGTTCGGCGGAGATTATGAGCATAAACGCTGGCATGAAACCAAGCTGAAAGAAGTGGGGTATCGTCAAACACGCGACGCGATCGTTCGGCATCTGTTCTCGCGGCAAGAGAACCTAGGTACCATCCTTGAACTTGGTCCTGGTCCGGGCGTATGGACGAAACTTCTTCTTGAGAGGTATCCGAGGGCAGAGATCACAGCGGTAGATATCTCTCGCGAAATGCTCGAGCGGGCAAGGCATGCGCTCTCGTCCGGGAGAGTGGAGTTCGTGGAGTCGGACATCATCACATTTATGAACGAAAAGAAATACGATCTTGTGTTCTCGTCACGCATGCTCGAGTATGTTCCCGACAAGCGAGTATTTGCGCAAAAGGTCGCCACCTTCCTTGCCGAAGAGGGAAGGGGAGCGTTGATCACGAAGATGCCGCATTACCAAAGAGATAAGCTTCTTGGAAGGAGCGTCCCGGAATTCCATCGTGGGCAGATCACTCCGGACGATCTCGCACGCCAGTTTCGCGAAGTAGGACTTCGGGTCGAAGGAGTGTATCCGGTCACGATCAGTGTGCCGCTCCTCCAAAGCGCATTCATGAATCGCTTTATGGGGAAGATCCTCTGCCGATTTCCCATGAACCCGATCTCCGCATTTTTTTCCGAATCGTATCTGATCGTATTCACAAAACCATGATAGTGGAATTGGTCGGCTTGCCAGGCACCGGAAAAAGCACCCTTGCGCGGCGCCTTGCAGACGACGGGCGTTTTACTCTGATAACGGTACGGGGCACGAAGGAGATCCTTTGGCGGAACCTCTGTTCCTTAATCGTGCACCCCATTCGCTGGACCCGATTACTAATACTCACACTGAGGAATCTCGGTCCGCGTACGCTGTGGTATGAGAAATTCGTGAATCTCTTTCTCGTTGCGAATGCGAAATATCACAAGGCGCGATCGTGTGAATATGCACTCATCGACCAAGGATATTTTCAAAACTATCTATCGCTCTATGAATCGTCCCAATCGCGCGAGGAATATTTGTCGCCACTTGCTTCGATCGCCCAAAGCGATGTGGTCATATTTTTCGATATCCCGGAACGTGAACGCCAAGCGCGGCTTTCGAAGCGCGGATATGGGACGCGGGAACGGATGGGCGCGGAATACCGATTGCGCTTCGAAAAAGCAATGCAAACAGGTGCGGCGTTCCTACGAACGCTTTTCGCCGAATCTCTCCGAATAAATGAGGGAGAGATTCCGTGCGCGCTTGTTTCCGTTTCGAGTGATGAACGTTTCGAAACGCTTCGCGCCACATTCAACGATCGGAGGCACTTGATCTATATCCTTAACTCTCGTATGCCGACCGAGAAAGCGCATGGAAACCAGGTTGCGAAGATGTGCGAAGAATTCGGAAAGCTGGGGGCATTGGTCGAACTATGGTATCCGAATGTCACAGCGAACCCGCTTCGAGGGAAGAGTATCTTCGGCTACTATGGCGTCGCGGAGGAGTTCTTTCCCATCCCCATTGAAAGCGGGCAATCCCTCGCCCTCCGCCGGTGGCTGCCAAAACTCGGTTTTTATCTCGTTGGGGTGAGATATCTACTGACCCTTTTACGGAGACATATCCCGAAGGACGCATGGTGCTATGTGCGTAAAGCAGAAGTCGTATGGTTATTAAAGCGAAAAGGAGCAAGGGTAGTATTCGAATGTCATGAATGGTTCCAACACTTTGCATGGATACAGATGATGTTACTGCGGCGCGCGGATATGATCGTGACAACGAATCGCTACATCAAACAAAAATTCATCGAACGTGGATTTCCCGAATCGAAGGTCGTTGTGGCACCGAACGGAGTCGACCTCTCTGTTTTCGCGATCGACCTCACCAAAGAAGAAGCAGTAAAAAAGCTTGGGTTGGATGGCGCCGTACCGGGCATTCTCAAGAAACGCGTGCTCATGTATACAGGGAAGCTCACCACCATGGGGGAGGACAAGGGAGTAGAGGATATTTTGCAGGCACTTGTTCTTCTTCGAGATGCCAATGTCGTGTTCCTTTCCGTCGGAGGAAGCGCAGAAGAGAACGAGAAGTATCGAAAACGTGCGTGGGAACTCGGAATAGAGGATCTCACGTATTTCATCGAACACCAACCGAAAGAACGGCTCGCATTATTCCAGAGGGCCGCTGATGTCCTTCTCATGCCGTTCCCGAAGAAGGCGCATTTCGAATACTTCATGTCGCCCCTGAAGACCTTCGAATACATGGCGAGTGGTCGGCCGATCGTCGCTTCGGATCTTCCTTCCATCCGTGAGGTTCTTGACGACGATACGGCGTTCTTTTCTATGCCTGGCGAACCTCGTTCGCTAGCGGAGACGATCGGGGTGGCGCTAGAAAGAGGGGTGGACGCAAAAGAGAAGGCAGGGCGGGCAAGAGCCAAAGCCAAGAATCACGCGTGGTCAGCGCGCGCGAGTCGCCTACTTGATATGATATATCCCATATGACCATCTGCTATTTTGGCGATCATATCAGGATCATGTCCAAACGCGGATCTTGATTAATGGCTTTCAGGTCGTTTGCGCGCGATGATGAATGATTCACTTGTCACCAGATCACTTTCGGGAATATGACGGAAACGGGGCGCAAGATCCCCTGGATTAAGTTCGTTCGACCTTACGTATCGGTCGTCATTAATCAGGTCGAAATACGGTGCCAGGGCTTCGAGATGAAGAGAATGGGTATATCGGTTGATGAAAAACACACTCTTTCCGCGGATGATCTTCCAAGTGCGATCGCCATAAGTTAGTTGCCCATTCCATTGGCTAGCCGTGTCGTGGCATTTATAGTCGATGGCATGTCCAATGATTCCGTGAGGTCTAAGAAGCAGGGCAGACGTGCTGTACGTACTCTCCACATCATCCACATGCTCCATCGCCGCTGTGGACATAATAAGATCCATTGAACCGACATATCGTTCTGCCACTTCCCGGGTATACCATCCGACGATGCGTTGGATACGGATCTTCTCCTGGGAAGGGGAAGGGTCGCGAGCGCGTTCAATTGCGCTTCTGATCCGCTCGATACGCTCTGGGGCGAGAGAACGCCGCAATCTCTCATCCGTTAGGATATGTTTCGGAAATCCGCGAATATTCAGACGAGGGCGATGTTTGGGGAATTCAACATTATCCGGAATCGGAGTGCGGGCCCCGAAGAGCTCAACCAAAAAATCCAGGATCTTTCCATTTGGGAAGTTGAGCGCAGTGTCGACCACGTCGAGTGCATAGTATTGATCCGCCCCTGTGAGCATTGCAGCAAGGCCGGCACTGAAAGAATCCCCCGGTCCAATTTCACCAACACTGAAATACTCGGTAGGCAATCCTGACTGCTCGAAGGCGACCAGATTTCTGAGCCACGTAGTGTATGCCGACCGGGCAATATGTTCGATCGCACGACCGTGAGTTATTCGTACACCACGACCCTCGAATTGATCTTGATGCTTCGGGAGAAAAGAATGAAGTGGATCCGGGATCGAGGTGTTAATCCCCTTGAGAAGGTATAGTGGAAGTTTTATCTTTTCTTTTATCCGCATTCGACAAGTATAGCAGGAACGACTCGAAGTGATAGGTCGTTTCTCTTGCATGAAAATCAGACATCGTTACGATGGGCTGTATGACGATCTGCTATTTTGGCGATTATGCCCCGGAGTATGCCCGGACACGGATCCTGATCAAAGGTCTGCGGCTCGCGGGCGCTACCGTCGTCGAGTGTAACATCTCGGAGGGGAGTATGTTCTCGAAGCTCCGAGCGCTCTATACGAAACATCGAGAGATCGGGAACTACGACGTCATGATCGTGGGGCAGGGCGGGTTCCGTTCCATGCCTCTTTTCGCGCGGTTCATCACCAACAAGCGGATCGTCTGGGAGCCACTCTTTTCGCTCTATGACGCGTGGGTCTACGACCGAAAACTTGCGAATCCGTATAGTCCGAAAGCCCTTCTCTATTGGGTGATCGATTGGCTCGGCAGCGCCTGCACTGACGCGACACTTCTTGATACGAGGGGAAATGCCGAATATTTCATGAAAGAGTTCTTCATCCCGAGAAGGAAGATGTTCGTCGCCTATATCGGGGCAGACCATGACGTCTTCTCTCCTATGGAATGGAAGAAGGATAGAACGACATTCGAAGTCGAATTCCACGGGAAATACATCCCTGTCCAGGGGACGGACGTTCTTGTACGCGCCGCGAAGATCCTCGCAGGCGACCCGTCGATCCATTTCACAATGATCGGATCAGGTCAAGAGGCGAAACGAACCCAGGCGCTTGCTTCAGATCTCGGTCTCACGAACATCACATTCCACGGCTTCCTCCCGCAGTCCGAGATCAAAGGATTTATCGGGAACGCGGACGCATGCGTCGGGCTCATCGGCGATGTTCCCCGTGTCGGGCGCGCGATCCCCAATAAACTCTATGAAGCGGCGGCGATGGCACGTGCCTCGATCAACGTCGAAGGACCCGGTATCCGCGAGTTATTCACTCCCGGGAGGGATGTGATCACGGTCAAGCAGGGAGACGCGGAGGACGTCGCACGAAAGATCCGTGAGCTCAAAGATAGCGGAAAAGCGGAAGAGATGGGGAAGGCTGCATATGAGACGTATCTTCGCACCTCGACGCAGGAGGTGATCGGGACGGAATTGCTTCGGGAACTTCATGAATGGTTCGATGTCGTCACATGAATACAACAATGCAGGAAAAAACTTCTCGTGAAGAGTTCCCGGAATTTTTTGGGATGATCCCGTCAAGAGACCCCGGCTCCATCACATCTGAAGAATTAACGCAGCTCCTGGTCGTCAAAGACCGGATCATCGATGATGTCGGGAGTCCGGTCCCTGTTCCGATCGATGCGATCTATCTTTTTGGACAAGCGACGTCATTTTCCGAGGTGGTCATCAAGAAAGGAGAAGAGCTTTTCAAGAAATATCGCGCGCTGGGATGGAACCCTAAAATGCTTTATTGCGGCGAACCAGCGACTTCCGGATTCTCGGGAGGAGAGGAATGGAAAAAGAAATTGCTCATGAATGGTGTTCCGCTTGATAGACATATCCCTGTTTTGGGTTCGCGCTATGAATATCAGGGATCGTGGCTGATAAATACCGGGACCGAATCGCTCGCGCTCGTCGCCACGCTGAAGGAGATGGGAGCAACATCATGTGTCGTCGTCGCTCCAGCATTTCACCTCACACGGATCTACGCGTCACTCGTACGGGTAGAGCGAACGCTTCAGAGTGGCATTATGTTCTTCGCCCGAGTCGCAGGCCCCATACGTTGGGATCTCCCCGGGGTTCACTCGCAAGGGACTCTTCAGGGAACTCCCGTAGATTTTTCTTTGGAAGAGTCGAAAAAGACACTCACATACGCTAACCTAGCCAGTCCGAATGAGATCCTTATATGGATGGACCAAAGAGACAAAATGGTACGAGAGTTATTGACAAAATAGAGTAAAATGTTACAATGTGGACCGGTAATCTTTTCATTTCACCCAAGGAGGGCTAAGTGAGGCGGAACCAGGAAGTTACGAAAGCGGTCGACTCGATCGCGGGAAAACCGGTCGAAATGATCATCCAGGGAACCGCGGTTCTCATGCGAGCCATGGGGGACGTTGCCAACAGGAAGCGTATTCCGGATGTCATTTACCTGATGACCCATACTCAGGCATTCGCGCGGTACAACATCGCGCGCGGAACGGAGATCGTCCTCGATGCGAATCGCTTCGGCAAGCGTCCCAAGATCCTTCTTGCCGAGAAGGGCGGGGCAGAGGGGTACGAGGGGGCGCTCGTCTGGGGTCGTATGCTTATCGACGCAGGTGTGTATGTTGAGGACATCGTTCCGATCCCGGGCGCGCTCTACAAAGATGGCACAGGAGTGGAGCGGATCAACAGCTTTACTGAGGCAGAACCGGTGGTGCGCTGGTGCGTGAAGAACGGCGTCGAGGATCTCACGATCGTCGCCCCGGGTTTTCACATCGCGCGGTGCTTTGCCGGGTTCGTAGCGGTCGCGAACGCGATTGCTCCGCATCTCAACGTGTTCGCCGATGTTTCGAGCGGATTCCTTTGGGACGAGGACACGTCGCATTCCCAAGGAACGCTCTTGGGGACGCCGACGGACTTCTGCGTCACTGAGATAGCCCGCTGGCTCTCATACGACCAGCCGGCAAAACCGGGCGATGTGCTCGCATATCTTGACCGACGGGACCGCCGAGTGAAGGGTTGAAGTTGTTGATGACGGGAGGAGCGATCCTCCCGTTTTCTTTTGCGACGATACACCGAAACGGGGGGTTCTCAGATGCATGTCGCAAAACCCGAATGGGTCTGTTATAGTGGCCCGATCTATGGACGAAAAGGTCATCCAGAACACTCATTGCCGCCTCTGCAAGTCACCCAAACTCACCCAGTTCCTCGATCTTGGCGATCAACCGCCCGCGAATGCGTTCCTCGCCGAGAAGGATTTTGCTCGTGAGGAAAAGTTTCCGCTTCGGGTCGCGATCTGCGAAATGTGCGGGTTTGTCCAGCTCGCGCATGTCGTTCACCCCGATATTCTTTTTCGCGCCTATGTCTACGTTTCGTCGACCTCCCCCATCTTTGTGCGGCATTTTGAAGGATACGCCCAGGATGTCGCCGAGACCGTCGGCGGCATGAAGGATGCACTTGCTGTCGATATCGGTTCGAACGACGGCATCTTGCTTCGGCCATTCCAGGCACTTGGTGCGCGCGTTCTCGGGATCGATCCCGCCGTCGCTATCGCGGAAAAGGCGACGGAGGAAGGCGTCGAGACCTGGCCGGAATATTTCGGAGAAGAGCTCGCGAAGAGGATCCTGAAAGAAAGGGGGGCGGCAAAGTCGATCACAGCAAACAACGTTTTCGCGCATATCCACGATCTCGATAATATCCTTAAAGGAGTGGAAGCGCTTCTCTCTGACGACGGAGTATTCGTGATCGAAGCCCCGGACCTTATCGTGCTTTTGCGGGACAAGCTCTTCGATACGGTCTACCACGAACATGTGTCGTACATCTCTATCCGTCCGCTTCTTCCGTTCTTTTCGTCGCACGGTCTCCGGATCTTTGACGTGAAGGACGTCGAGAGCCACGGCGGGTCGCTCCGTATCTTCGCTTGCCATGAAAAAGGCCGATACGCTACGACTGAGCGGCTTGCGGCGAGGATCAAGAAAGAAGAGGATCTCCGCACGCAAGAACCGGAGACCTATCAGGCATTCGCTAAGGAGGTGGACGGGATCAAGACAGAACTCACGCGCATGCTCTGTGATCTTCGAAAAGACGGGAAGCGCGTGGCGGGCTACGGTGCCCCGGCGAAGGGGAACACGCTCTTGAATTATTTCGGCATCGGTCCCGAACTTGTCGAATATATCGTGGACGATAGTCCGTTCAAGCAAGGACTGTTCACGCCCGGCACTCACATTCCAGTGACATCTTCATCCGCACTTCAAGAAAAGACTCCGGACCATCTTCTCATTCTCGCATGGAACTACGCGGAGCCGATCATGAAGAAATGCGAACCATACCACGCGAAGGGAATGCAATTCATCGTTCCGCTTCCGTCCCCGCGAATCGTTGAATGATATGAAGCGCGTCTGCGTCATCGGCGGCGGGGGACAATTGGGAAGCGACCTGGTCCGAGCATTCGCCGCGGCCGGTTTCCCCGTGACCGTTCCATCACGAAACGAATGCGATGTGACCGATGAGGCGTCGCTTGCAAGGACGTTCGAACGCGAAAGACCCGATCTCGTCATCAACACCGCATGGCTCCCCGTCGCTCATAGTGAACGAGATCCGAGAGAGGCGGAGCGCGTGAATGCGGAAGGCGCGGGAATGGTATCCGACCTCACCCAGAAGCATGGCGCTATCGTGATCTATATCAGCACGGATTACGTGTTCGACGGCGAGCGTGGTGAATATGCCGAAGATGATGCTCCTCATCCGATCAATACGTACGGGGAGACGAAGCTCCGGGGAGAAGAACTGACCCGCGCTGGAGGAGAACGGCACCTCATCATTCGCACAAGTGCGATCTTCGGCGCATTCGCGGCCCCACTCGGAAATTTCGTCGAGAAAATGAGAGCGAGGGCGCAAGCGGGAGAGCAGACGCATGTCGTTAACGATCAATTTACCAAGCCGACATACGCGCGGGATCTGGCCGATCGTGTCGTGGAGATGGTCGTGCGCGGCGTACCGTTTGGCGTTTATCATGTGACGGGGGATGGCGCCTCCTCATGGTACGAGTTCGCCAGAGCGATATTCGCGGCAGAGGGGAGGACGGACCTCGTCTTTCCCAGCGCGACTGAGGAGAAAGAGGGAGAGATGCGACGGCCGCGCAAAAGCACGCTCAAGAACGCGAAACTAAAATCGCTTGGATTTGCTCCGCTTCCTCCCTGGCAAGACGCGCTTACCCGGTATCTGAAAGAGCGTGCACAGCTTTCCGCCCCATGAATTCGTTCGTCGTCTATACAGCGATCTTCGGGAAAAAGGATTCCATTATTGAGCCACGCGTACGCCCGGTCGGGGTAGACTTTGTGTGTTTCACCGATCAGGATCTTTCTTCGCGTATCTGGCAGGTGCGCAAGATCGCTCCTCCGGTCCCTGGCGATCCGACCAGGAGCGCGCGGCGTGTGAAGATCCTCGCACACGAATATTTGCCGGAATACGAGACGTCGGTCTGGGTCGATGGGAACATGCTCATACGCGACGATGTGTGGGAGTTGGTCCATTCAGGACTGAAAGACGCCGCAATGGCTGTCTACGATCATGCGAAGAGCAAGGAATTCCCACTTCGCTCGGTCCGCGAGAGTGCCGACTATCTCATCGAGACGGCGAGTAAGGGAAAACGGCAGGAGGATCCCGAGCTCGTGAGGGCGCAAATGGAAGCGTACGAGAAAGAAGGATTCCCTGACGACCGCGGTATCCTCTGGAGCTGTGTCATGCTGCGTCGGCACCTCGATCCGAAGGTCAAGGAGACGATGAGCGTCTGGTGGCAGGAGATCGTGACGCGGACGAAACGCGACCAGATGAGCTTCAATTACGCCGCATGGAAGACAGGACTCGCGTTCCGCTACATCGAGGCGGACGCCGCAGACAATCCGTACTTCAAGCGTTTGAACCACTATCTCTCCCCAACCCAACAAGCGAGGTCGCATGTGGTCGGAGCAATAAAACGTTTGCGCCGCATTTTGGGTTAGAATGAATGTATGTGCGGCATCAACGGCATCATTGGGCGCGACGAGGAACGCGTGAAGCGGATGAACGAAGCGACGCGCCATCGCGGTCCGGACGGTACCGGCATATTCGTATCCGATGACGTTACGCTCGGGCACAATCTTCTTGCGATCACTGACGACCCAAACAGCGGTCGCCAACCATTCGTTTCCCCCGATGAGACGTATGCATTGGCCTACAACGGTGAGATGTATAATTACGAAGAACTAAAAAAAGAGCTCGAAGGCTACGGAGATCGTTTCTCGACCAGGGGAGACACAGAGGTGCTCTTCAAGGGTCTGACGCGTTTCGGGGGAAATTTTCTCCACAAGCTCGATGGCATGTTCGCGCTTGCGTTTTACGATCGCAAGAAGGGAACACTCCTCCTTGCGCGAGATACCGCCGGCATCAAACCGATCCATACCGCAATGATCGACGGCCGCCTTGCTTTTTCCTCCGAGATCCGCGGTCTTCTCTCAGCCGGGGCCGGATCGAAGCTCGACATTGAAGCAGCACAGATGTTTTTTCTCATGGGGTATGTTCCCGGAAGGAAGACACTCTTTGCGGGTATTAGCAAGCTTGCCCCCGGAGAAGCGGCAACCATCGATATTGAAAGCGGCGAGATGAAGAAGGAGAGATATACGGAGGGGTTCCTTCCGGCGGAAGCAAGCATCGAACATTCGCCTAAGCGGCTAAGAGAAGTACTCGGCGATTCTGCAAAACGTCACACAATGGGATTGAGACCGTTCGGCCTCTTCCTTTCCGGGGGAATGGATTCGACCGCACTCCTTCACGAACTCTCGCTTCGGGTCCCCGATATGATCCGGACGTACACGACGCGGTTCGAGGCGAAAGACCCTTCAATAAATGAGGATGCCGACCTTGCTGCGCGTCTCGCGAATGAATATCGGATCGATCATCATGAGTTCCTCGTGCGTGAGAAGGATTTTATTGATGCGGTCGTGCCGACCATCCAAGCGATGGAAGAGCCACGCTACAACCATTCGACGCCCGCATATTGGCTCCTGACCCAGGAGGCGGCGAAGGATATCGTGGTCCTTCTCGACGGGACCGGCGGCGACGAGCTCTTTCTTGGATATCCGAAATACCTCAATGCGAGAAACATCGCGAGACGATACGAGAGATGGCCGAAGACGCTCATGGATCTTGGGTATGGATACAAAGAATGGACCGGCGGTTTGATGCCATGGGGACACATTGCATCGCTCTCCGATCCGACGACGCTTTGGATGTATATCAATAAGATCATGCCCGTGGTTGGGAATCGCACCATTCGGAAAATGGGGAGGGCGAACCTCAGAACGCTCGCAGCGCGGATCAGGCAAGAAACACCAGGGAATTTGTTCTCGCCTTTGGATAAAGTCTCAGGGATCGCGATGCGCGATCGGTATTATTGGCTCGCAGACGAAGCGTTTCTCCGCACAGATAAGATCGCGATGCATTTCGGGCTCGAGGGGAGATTCCCGTTCCTCGCGCGCGATGTCGTTCGGTACGCCGAATCCATGAGTGCGAAGGAGCGGATGACGCCCTCTCTCAAACGTCCGATGCGCGAGGCCTATGAAGGGACGCTTCCTCCCTATATCACTGGGAAGAGGAAAAGCGGTTGGAATGCTCCGGTCGCGGAATGGATGAACGGAGAATTTGGCGCATTCGTGCGCGAGGTGTTGTCGAAAGAATATTACATGCCGACGAACGAACTTTTCGATCTACACGCGCTCCAAAAAGACACGCTCCGTGGCGTCAGCGTTCATTCGCTTGCTACTCTCAAGCAATTTCTGCCGATCTTCTTCTTCCAAGTATGGGCGAGGGAGTTTAAAATAACCCCATGAGAATCCCCAAAGTTTCGATCATCATGCCAACCTATCGGAGAAAGCACCTGATAGGGAGAGCGATACAATCTGCACTCGCACAGACTGAACCCGATTGGGAACTTATTATTGTTGATGATTGCCCCGAAGACCCAGCTGAAGCGGAGGTAAAGAAATTTGCGGACCCACGTATCCGATATATCAAGCATGACCGGAACAAGGGCGGTGCAGCGGCGCGAAATACTGCGATGGCGGTCTCACATGGCGCATATATCGGATTCCTTGATGATGACGACGAGTGGCTACCAGAGAAAATCAATGTCCAGCTGGCAGAACTCGAAAAGACCACTGAAAGGGTCGGATATTGTTTTTCTGGGTCCTATTTGCTTACAGAAAAAAATGAAACAGTTACACATGTCCCTTCCGGTCAGGCAGATTATTTCGAACAATTAGTGCAAAATTTCAACCTCTTCCTTGGTTTAACGATCATGATTCGGCGTCAGGTCTATGAACAAATAGGCGGATGGAGTGAGCAACAACCCAGTCATCAAGAGATCGAATGGATGTTTCGGGTCTCGCAAGCTTTTGAGGGTATGGGGATCGACCGACCACTTGTTCGCGCATATTCCGGCTCGATCCACGATCATATCGGTTCGAATTTACAAAAACGTATTTCCGGAAGAAAGCAATTGCTGGAAAGATATGATGATGTGTTCCGATCCCGGCCAAGCGCGTACATAAAGCATCATTTTCTTCTCGCTATGTGGTATAGAGATGTCGGGAACTACCTCGATGCGGCGCACGAGCTCGAAAACGTATTGGCAATAAAATGGAACCCAAGAAGCTATGCACACCTGCTGCTTGTTCGATTGAAAATGTGGACAAATCGATATGTTCCCGCGAGATAATTATCATTTACTAGAATCTTTGTACGAATATGGAAAAGAGGATCAGATTTGGATTGATTGGTTGTGGAAGGATATCCATCCAACATCTTGCCGCGTTCGACCTCGTGCCGCAGGCGAAATTAGTTGCGGTATGTGATGTGCTCCCCGAGCGGGCAGAGAAGATCGCGAAGGAGCGCGGTGTCGATCATACGACGGATTATCGGAAGATCCTCGAACGTGATGATGTTGATGTTGTCAGTATCTGTACGCCCAATGGCACTCACCTCGCGATCGCGAGTGACGCCGCAAAATCCGGGAAGCACGCAATAGTGGAAAAGCCGCTCGCATTCACGGAAGAGGAGGTTAAACAAATGGCCAAGACCTTTGCCTCCGCCGGAAAGATATTGTTTCCGGTACTCCAAGTGCGCTATAACCCACCAATACAAGTCGTGCGNNTGCTGCGGTGGTCATCCGCTGGACCAGGCCACAGTCGTATTTCGACAACGATGCGTGGCGAGGAACGAAAGCGATGGATGGAGGTTCCCTCCTCAACCAGGGAATACATTATCTCGACATCTTACAGTGGGTGCTTGGACCGGTGCGCTCGGTGTTCGGAAAGGTGGACACTCTTGCACACAAGATCGAGATCGAGGATTTCGCGCTCGCCCTTGTACGATTCTCGTCCGGCGCATATGGCACCATCGAGTTCTCCCTTAATACGTACCCGCGTAACATCGAGGGTTCCATAACCATCATGGGAGAAAAGGGAACGATCAAGATCGGTGGCGCCGCGATGAACAAGATCGAATTCTGGGAGGTCGATCAGTTGCCTATGCCGCAGATTCCCGAAGGCATCGCGCCGAACGTGTATGCGGGAGGTATGTACCAGGGTTCCTGCCCCAACCATTTTCGCGTGTATGAGGACGTGTGCGCTGCGCTCAATGGAGAGAAAAAGGAATACGTCGACGTGAACGAGGCGTTGAACGCCGTGCGCATCGCCGACGCGTTGTATGTTTCAGCGCGAGAAGGAAAGGAAGTCACCGTCGGCGAATGATCCTCCGTTGACATGTTCCCTACGCTGGGTATGGTGACCAGAGAGTAAAGGAGAACGACTATGCCTATCAGCAAACGAGCGCATATCAGTGAGACGACCACGATATGGGAGCCCGAACTCTCGAACATCCTTGGTTGTCAGGTTGGTGAGCGGAGCGTGATTCACTCACACGTCTGGGTCGGCGATAAAGTCATCATCGGGAACGACTGCAAAGTCCAAGCCTTTGCGTTCATACCGGAAGGCGTGATCATTGGCGATCGGGTGTTCATCGGACCGCGAGTGACATTCACTAACGATAAACGGCCGCCGTCCGGGAGGGCCAATTGGTTGCCAACCTACGTCGAAGATGATGTTTCGATCGGCGCCGGAGCGACTATTCTTCCTGGTCTCCGCATCGGAAAAGGTGCGCTTATCGGAGCGGGATCTGTCGTGACTAAGGATGTTCTCCCCGGTACAGCGGTCAAAGGTAATCCCGCGCGAGAATACTGACCATATCCGCGCTTCCGGCCGGCAGCATCATGCCGGCTTTCTCTTTGGGGGTTTTTTGGTACCATACCGGGATGCGACCGATCAAATTCTTCGACCTTTCCCGCCAGCACAAGAAACTCGTGCGCGAATTACTCGCAGCGTTCAGGTCAGTCACGCGCGGCAGCGCGTTCATTCTCGGCAAGGAGGTCTCGAGCTTCGAATCCGCGTTCGCGAAATGTTTCGGGTTCCCCTACGCGGTCGGCGTTAATTCCGGAAGCGACGCGCTCTATCTTTCGCTCATCGCCTCTGGCATCGGAAAGGGTGATGAGGTCATCACTTCGCCGTTCACCTATATCGCATCGGCGGATAGCATCTCGCAGACAGGCGCACGTCCTGTGTTCGTCGACATCGACCCCGTGACGCTCACGATTAATCCGCGCCTTCTTGAGGCAGTGATCACCAAGCGGACCAAAGCGGTCGTTGTCGTTCATCTGTTTGGCTATCCTGCGGACATGACGCGCATCATGAAGATCGCGCGCAAGCATGATCTCATCATCATCGAGGACGCCGCGCAGGCCGTCGGGGCGAAATATCGAGGACGCAACATCGGCTCCTTCGGCGACCTCGCATGTTTCTCGTTTTTCCCGACGAAGAATCTTGGAGCATTGGGAGACGGGGGGATGATCGTGACGGGGAATCACGATACCGCAGTGCTCTTGAGGAAGCTGCGGGCCCATGGCATGTTCAAGAAGTATCACCATGATGTGCAGGGTATTAATTCGCGGCTCGATACACTGCAAGCGGCATTCCTTGGTGTGAAGCTGAAACATTTCCACGCATGGAGCGAACGCCGGAGATCGCTGGCAGCCCGCTATACCCGTGCCCTCGCGAAGGTAGGCGATCTCCGGTTTCCGCCGTCTGCAGAAGGATATCGGCATGTCTACCACCAGTACGTTCTTCGCACAGGAGAACGAGATGCGTTGCGCGAGTTTCTGGATGCTCACGGAGTTGGTACAGAGGTGTATTATCCCCTTGCGCTCCACCTTCAGCCCTTATTTAAAGAATTGGGATACGTGCCGGGCGATCTCCCAAATGCAGAGCGTGCGACACGAGAGGTTCTTGCACTTCCCATATATCCCGAGCTTTCCAATGAAGAGCAATCATATATCATCAAGATAATCAAACGCTTCTTTAAAGATAATCCCTAGTGTATTAAGGGGTCATTCTCCATTGCTTGTCTTTCCACAGCTGCCATACTAGTATAGCCGGCATGAATATTTTGGGAATCTCTTGCTTTTACCACGATGCAGCTGCCGTTCTCGTCAAGGACGGGAAGATCGTTGCCGCGGCGCAGGAGGAGCGATTCACCCGCAAGAAACACGACGACGGATTCCCGCACCATGCGATCCGCTATTGCTTGGAAGAGGGGGCGATCTCGGTCAAAGACATCGACATTATCGCGTTCTACGATAAGCCATTCCTCAAATTCGAGCGCCTTTTGGAAACCTACCTTTCCTATGCTCCGGCCGGACTCTTCTCGTTCGTGAAGGCGATGTCGGTCTGGCTCAAGGAGAAGCTTTGGATCCCATCGGTGATCGCGAAAGAGCTTGGATACAAAGGGAAGATACTTTTCGCTGAGCATCACCAGTCGCATGCGGCGTCGGCATTCTTCGCATCGCCCTATCAGGAAGCAGCGATCATCACTGTCGACGGCGTCGGCGAATGGACGACAACTTCGTGGGGCATCGGACGCGGGAATGCGATCGAGTTCAAGGAGGAGATCCATTTCCCGCAATCGTTGGGACTTTTCTACTCTGCATTCACGTACTACACCGGATTCAAGGTGAATTCCGGCGAGTACAAGGTGATGGGCCTCGCGCCGTATGGTACTCCGAAGTACGTCGGTCTCATGAAGGAGCATCTGATCGATATCAAGGAGGATGGTTCGTTCCATTTGAATACGGAGTATTTCAATTATCCCGCGGGGCTCACGATGACGGATCATAAGTTCCACGATCTTTTCGGGGGGCCGCCAAGGAAACCCGAATCGCCATTGACGCAAAAGGAGATGGATATCGCCGCGTCACTCCAGGTAGTAACCGAAGAGATCATGCTCAAGATCGCTCGATATGTCCACCAGGAGAGCGGCATGAAGCATCTGTGCCTTGCGGGAGGGGTGGCGCTCAATTGTGTTGCGAATGGGCGCATCGTGCGTGAGGGGCCGTATCACTCGATCTGGATCCAGCCCGCCGCCGGGGATGCGGGCGGTGCGCTGGGTGCGGCGCTTTCCGTGTGGTACCAATACCTCAGTAATCCGCGTACGGCAGACGGGAAGACGGACATGATGCAAGGAGGGTATCTTGGACCGCGATTCTCGAATGACGAGATACAGGAATTTCTTGAGAAGAATAACATCCCATTTACGCGGCTTGAAAACGGAAAGCTGTTCGACGCTGTCGCCGAAAAGCTCGCATCCGGGAAGGTGGTCGGCTGGTTCTCGGGGAGAATGGAGTTCGGCCCGCGAGCGTTGGGCGCGCGTTCGATCTTGGGCGATGCGCGAAACACGGAGATGCAATCGACCATGAATCTTAAGATCAAATTCCGCGAGAGTTTCCGCCCCTTCGCCCCTTCGGTGTTGGCCGAAGATGCCGATCGATATTTCGGTCTCTACGGCCACGAATCTCCGTATATGCTCCTCACCGCATATGTGAACAAGGATCTGAGGAAAAAGATGACAGCAGAAGAAGAGGCGCTTTGGGGGATCGAAAAACTGAATGTCCCGCGCTCAGACATCCCCGCGGTGACGCATGTCGATTACTCCGCGCGCGTACAGACGGTCGATAAGGGTGTTGCTCCGAAGTATCATGCGCTCATCGATGCATTCAAGAAGAGGACCGGATGCGCGGTGATCGTGAATACCTCGTTCAATGTTCGTGGGGAGCCGATCGTGTGCACGCCCGAGGACGCATATCGCTGTTTCATGCGTACAGACATGGATTATCTCGTTCTTGAGAATTTCCTCCTCGATAAGAACGCACAACCGACACTGAAGGATGATGAAGATTGGAAAAAGAGATATGAGTTGGATTAGGCGTCCATGGGTAAAGAACACAGCGGCAATACTCGTAGGGATGGCTGTCGCGCTCGTTTCAGGAGAGGCGTTGGTGCGGGTGTTCCGACCGGTGAATTATACGTCAGACCCGGTCCTTGGCATGATCGGAGCTGGGTCGGAACATGATGCGAAAGGTTTTCGCAATGAGATCGCTCCCCAGCATGCCGAGATAGTCGCGCTCGGAGACTCCCAGACATACGGAAACAACGCTGAAATGACTGAAGCATGGCCGCAGGTGCTTGGCTTGCTCGCGAGTACGTCCGTTTATCAAATGGCGTTCGGTGGTTTTTCCTCGCTGCAATATCGTACGCTTGCCACGAGCGCACTCGAGTTGTCGCCGAAGATCGGGATCATCGCGTTCTATTCGGGGAACGATCTTCTTGAGACCTACACAGGGGTGTACGATAATAATGGTGAGTGGAATTACCTCCGAGATCCGAATTTCTCTCGTCCGGCCACGACCTCCGACCCGCTTACTTATCGGCAGGAACTTCAAACCGGTCTTTCTCGAAATTCGCTCGAATTTCAGATCTGGCGCATTAGATACTGGATCCGCCTGCATAGCCAGTTGTACGCACTCTTTGGTGATGCCACAAGGGTATTCCGAGAACGGATCGGCGTGGCGAAGACCATGGCTGAGAAACATGCGCAATTCGAACAATTCGCCAAAGACCATCCAGACACCGCATATGTCTATACCAATGATCTTAGGATCAAGGCGCTCCTAAGCCCGGCATATCGCCTTGAGGCGGTGAATCTTAATGAACTGAGGACCAAGGAAGGATGGAGGATCACGCAAGAGAACTTTCGTTCGATCAAACAGCAGTTCTCCGCTGCGGGCGTCCCATTGATACTTGTCTATATTCCGACCAAAGAGATCGTATACATCGATCTCCTGAGACAAAAAGGGGAAGTGATCCCTCCGCAATTCGCGAATTATGATCGCGCGGAACATGACCTGCAACGAACCTTCTTTGCGTTCTGTGGGTCCGAAGGGATCTATTGCCATTCCGTTCTCCCTGAACTAGTTGATGCGCTTGCCGATGGCAAGAAGGTCTATGGGGAGACCATGGACGGGCATCCCCTTGCCCTTGGGTACCGGGTCATCGCCGAAAGCATATGGAAATACCTGCTCACGACAACGTTGAAAAAATAAGCTCGCTACGAACCGCCGGAGATGTATCGGTGCTTCTTCTGCCGCCTCCTCGAGAGAAAGGATATCTTCTGAACGCACTTGTGGTCTTCCTGGGGGTTCTCGCCGCGATCGTGATCGGGGAGCTAGCGCTTCGCATGATCCTTCCGATAGTGGAGCCCAAGATCGAGGTGTCGAATACCGGGTCTTTGTTGCATCCCGACCCCATTCTTGTGTGGAGGACGATACCGAACGCCCCCGGTCTGGACGAACGCGGGTTTAAGGATCCGAAGGGAATGGCGACGGCGACGATGGTCGCCTTAGGCGACTCACATACGTTCGGGGGGTTCTCTCTTTCAACGACCGAAGACATTTCTTGGCCGAGAAGGCTCGAAGAGATCCTTCGTGTACCGGTCTATAACATGGGAGTATGGGGATACGGATTCGCGCAGTACGCTGCGCTGGTGAACACAGCACTAGAGCTTCACCCGAAGACGATCGTGGTCGGAGTGTTCATGGGGAACGATGTGTTCGATACGTATGACGTGATCTATCATGCGCAGGGGTGGAAGGACGTGCGCGATCCCAACTTTGCCGATGATATTCCCAAGACAGCAGCGGACGAGAAGAAGATCACCATCCCGTTCAGATCGATCAGGGATTTCTTTCGGGACCACAGCGTGCTCTATGCATTCTTGGGGGATCGCACAAGAGCGTGGAGAGAAGAGTTGGGGATCTCGCAAGCACGGACAATCGGGACAAGCGATTGGTTGAACACTGATCCGGAAGAAAGCCTGCGTTTTGCCATTGGGTCGACAACTGAGACGCTCTTTTGGCCGGGAAGCAGGATCAGAGGGGTCGACCTCGACGAGAAGAATGTTAGAGAAGGAATGAGGCTTTCCGAAGAGATCATCCGCGGTATGGCTCGAAGGGCGGCGAATCATCATACGAGGATCGTGTTCGCTTTTCTCCCCACGAAGCTTTCTGCTTATGCGCCGACGGTGGCCGCAGCCAGGCTCTCTAACCCGATATTTGATTCAGTGGTCAAGAATGAGACGAAGATCCGTCAGGAGTTCGAGAAGATATGCAGCGAGGAACACATCACATGCATCGACGTACTTCCCGCGATGCAAGATGCGGTACGGCACGGACTGGCGGTATACGCAAAGACCTGGGACGAACACCCGACGCCGCTCGGGTACGAGATCTACGCACGGTCGATCGCGACGGGCCTGAAGGGGGAGGGGACTCCGTGATTGACGTGCGGTGATCCGGGGGTAGAATGCGCGCATGAAACGCTTTTTTTCGAACATCGCAAAGGAACTTGACGCACTCGAGGACAGCGGGTGGTCGCTCGCGAAGTTCGGATTCCTTGTCGGGGGGATCCTCCTTCTTTTGGGAGGGCTAGCGTATTACCATGGGAAAATAGAGACCGCGGCGTGGGTCGGGATCCCGGGATTCATCTTGTTCGCTCTCGGCGCGACCATGCCATCGTCGCTTCGACTTGCGTACCGCGCCTGGATGTCGCTCGCGCTCTTCCTCGGTGCGATCATCGGTCCGGCCCTCTTGGCTGCGATCTATTTCGTGGTGGTGACACCGATATCCATCATCATGCTCTTCTTTAAGGGGGATCCGCTCGAGAAGAAGACGAAGCAGGGAAGCTATTGGATCCCGCGCGCGGAGAAATTCGAAACTTCGAGCATGGAACGGATGTTCTAGTCGTTATAAGAATAGAGCCACATATGGACAAACTCGGTATCATCGGTGAATTCCTCAAATTCCTTCTGGAGCGGAAGAAATACTTCCTTATCCCGATCGTGATCATTCTCCTAGGGATCGGGATCCTTTTGGTCGCGGTCAAGGGGAGCGCTGTCGCCCCATTCATCTATACATTATTCTAAGGTCGGCCGAAGCGGAACATCGCTTCAGTGTTGTCGTTGGAACATATACCAACCAGAGAACGATGAACCCGCATAGCCGAGAACGGTCGTGAGTATCGCGCCCCAGATCCCCCACAAGGGGATGAAGACGAGCAGCATGAGCACTCTGGTAACGGAACCTGACACGATCAAAAAGTAGGTCGCGCGCTTGTTTTCGCGGGTGATGAGGGCGGTCGAATAGAGTTTGAACGGGAAGAAGAGGAAAATGAGGCCAAGTGCTTGAGCATAGGGGATGGTCTCGAGATATTTCGGGAAGAAGAGATGGTATGCGATAGGGACGATGGCGATATACGCGATAGTGATCGGAATGAATAAGAGCAAGGAACGCAACACCTTGTGGTGGATCGTCGCTTTGAGGGTCGCGGTATCCTTTTCGGAGAACTTCGGCTGAGCAAGCGAGAAGACCGTCTTCATGTAGCGTTTTGCCGGGTTCGTGGTCGCGATCGCGAAGGAATAGCTCGCGAGTCGGACCGGATCGAGGTAGTGCCACATGAGGACGCTGTCCATCTGTGCGGCGACCGTTCCGAAGATATTGATAAGCGAGAGGTGCCTTCCGAATGCAACGGTTTTCTTTGCTTCCCCTTCAAGGCGCATTTCCAGATGCCTCTTGGATGACCAGCTATGGCCCGCATACATAAAGAGCGCTGTGGACGCAAAATAGATGAAAATGATGGTGGAAAGATCTGCGGTCGAATAGAGGACAAGGAAGAGAGAAAGCGAGATCGCAGCCTGGACAAGCATATTGATAAGAACAGTTTCCTTGAACAGTTTCCTCCCACCGAGATACGCACTCCAAAGCGCGAACGTGTCGATCAGTGGTATGAACGGGGCGGCAAGAAGGAACGATGTGCCGAGGACCTTGTTCCCATTCGCAAAATAATAGATGGCGAACACGCATGCGGCCGCAGCCCCGAGCATGCCATAACGGAACTTCGTCCGTAGCGCGGCGCGATACGCACCTTCTTCGTTCTTCGCCGCAGCCTGGATGATCGCGGTCGCCATGTCCGGGAGTGAGGCGATGGTAAGAAGGGCAACGATGGAGAGCACGTACTTATACGTTCCGTATGTTTCCTTGGGGATCCAGTTCGCGAATGCATATGCGGTCAAGAGCGAAAGCAGAGCCGACACTCCCTGTCCAATGGAAAGCCAGAAACTGCCGGACATAAGATATCGGATATCGGTCCGAAGATATCGCTCCGTCCAAAGCAATATCCGATGGTAGTACCTTTCTGCTGTGGATATCATGATGTCTATTGTAACCCAAAAGGCATAGAGAAGGATGTCATCTATCCGATTGCCAGAGGAGGCGATCGCATATATAGTATGACCCATGCAATTACGCGATATCCTTCGTTTCGGCATCCTGAGTATCGTATTTATCATCCCGTTCATCTGCCTCATCGTCGCCGATCAGATGTTCTTCCCATTCATTACCGGGAAAAATTTCACCTTCAGGATCCTCGTCGAGCTCATGCTCGGGATGTGGATTCTCCTCGTGTTCCTCGATGCGAAATACCGCCCGAGATTCTCCTGGGCGCTCGCGTGCGCCGGCGGGTTCCTCGCAGTACTGACCATCGCGGATTTTCTCGGCGCCAATCCTTATCGAAGCTTCTGGTCGAACTATGAGCGCATGGAAGGGCTCATCACGCATGCGCATCTATTTCTCTATTTCCTTATCGCAGGATCGGTGCTCTTGGAGGAGCGCACGTGGAAATACCTGCTCAGGACCTCGCTCGGGGTATCCGTCATCACTGCGTTCTACGGATTTGCTCAGCTCTCCGGAGCGGTCGAGATCCATCAATCGACGACGCGCATCGATGGGACGTTCGGGAATTCGACCTATTTCGCGATCTACGCAGCGATGCATATCTTTATTGCTGCGCTTTTATACCTCAAAGACGGCGCGCAGAACAAGTTACGCTGGATCTACGGGGTCGTTGCATTTCTTAACCTCATTATCCTCTATTACACCCAGACCCGCGGCGCGATCCTCGGCCTGATCGGCGGGACCTTCCTCGCGCTTCTTCTTGTCGCCTTGTTCGATAAAGAACGACCACAGCTTCGGAAGTACGCGGTCGGTGGAGTTGTCACCGTCGTACTACTGATCCTCGGATTTCTGGCGATCAAGAACTCCGATTTCGTGATGAAGAATCCCGTCCTGAATCGATTCGCCACCATATCTCTTACCGAACAGACGACCGTCTCACGTTTCATGATCTGGCAGATGTCATTCGACGGCTTTAAAGAGCGGCCGATCTTCGGGTGGGGACAAGACAACTTTATCTACGTATTCGCAAAATATTACAACCCGAAGATGTGGAACCAAGAGCCATGGTTCGATCGCTCACACGACGTGTTCTTTGATTGGCTGATCGCGGGCGGCGCGCTTGGTCTTCTCGCGTACCTCTCACTCTTTGGCGTCATGCTCTATTACCTCTGGTTCGGCAAGCGCCATGAATGGAGCGTCCCAGAGAAAGCGGCCTTTACCGGAATGCTCGCGGGGTATTTCGTTCATAATATCTTCGTGTTCGACAACCTGACGAGTTATATCATCTTTTTCTCGCTCTTGGCCTATATCCATTCGCAGCACGTCGAACCGCTTGTCGAAGTCCCAGTGAAAGGAAAACAGAAGCAGTATGGCATCGAGAGCCAGGATATAGCCATTGCGGCCCTTGTCATCTCTGTCGCGACCGGTGCGCTTCTCTACTTCGTCAATATACGGAACATTAATGCGAACTACGCCTTGATCGACGCATTGCGCAATCCGCTTGTTGACGACGGACAAGGGGGAAAGAAGATCGCGATCAAGAGCGTACTCGATCTTGACCTCTTTGGAACATCGGAAGCACGCGAGCAGCTCGGGCAACTAGCGCTTCAGGCGCAGGACCCTCGCATCGACCCGAAACTCCGTGCCGAGATCTTCGCACTCGCATCGCAGCAGTTCGATGACGAGCTTAAGAAAGATCCCGAGAATCTTCGCGTCCTTTCTTTTACCGCGCTCCTCTACTCGCGTTACGGAAAATATGACCAAGCGGAAGCACTCTTCAAGCGCGCGATCGCAGTGTCCCCGAACCGACAAAGCACATACCTCGACATGGGATCGATGTATGCGACGGAGGGGAGGTATGAGGACGCTAAAACGGCATTCAAGACGGCGTACGACCTCGACCCCGATTATCCGGACGCGCGCATGTACTATGCCATCGGACTCATCTATACCAAGGATTTCGCCACTGCGAATGAGGTTCTCGCGCCGCTCCTCGCCGCGAAGGATCCCCAGGCGTATGACCCACGATTGATCAACGCGTTCGGGAATAACGGCCAATTCGATGCCGTGGTATCGCTCATCAACGAGAAGATATCGCTCAATAGAGCGGAAGGACGCGATTATCTGGCACTTGGTGGAGCGTATTTGGCGCTCGGAGACAAGGAGAAGGCGCTTGCGGCGTTTCAGACCGCGGAGAACATGGATGCGACCCTCAAGGACCAGGCGGAACAGTTCATCTCTCAGGTCAAAGGAGCGGTCAAGACTCCAACCAAGAACTAGCGCGATCGTTCGTATGCGCGTTGAGGAACGAGTGCCGCTCAGAACGCTTTCAACGATGAAGGTCGGGGGAGAGGCGGCGTACCTACTGACGGTCGATGACACCAAGGACATCGACGGTGCGGTCGCGTTCGCGCGCGGATGCGGCATCCCATTCTTTGTCGTCGGAGGCGGAAGCAACATCCTTTTTTCTGATGACGGATATTCCGGAGCGATCATTCGTATCACTGATTCGAGCACAGAGTGGATCGCGGCTGGCGACGATATCCAGGCGATAGTCTCCGCTGGAAGAATGTGGGACGAGTTTGTGGAAGAGACGGTCGAACGTGGTTACCGCGGGGTAGAGAATCTCTCGGGTATCCCCGGAACGGTTGGTGCAGCTCCGATCCAGAACATCGGAGCGTATGGAGCCGAAGCGAAAGATGCGATCGAATGGGTCGAGGTATTCGACCCGAATAAGGGGAAGGTCGTGCGATACTCGAAAGCGGAGTGCCGATTCGCATATAGAGACAGCATTTTCAAACAAGAACGGCGATGGATCGTCCTGCGGGTCGCATTCCGGCTTTCGCGGGATGCTGCGCCGAATATCTCATACCAGGATCTCAAATTCTGGTTCTGCGAACGAGGCCATTTCACGCCCTCGCCTAAGGAAGTTCGTGAAGCGGTGCTTGCGATCAGGGCTAAGAAATTACCTGACCTCTCCAGTTTTGGGACTCTTGGGTCATTCTTTAAGAACCCGGTCGTTACTGCACAGAAGGCTACCCAGTTGCAGCAGAACTTCCCCGATATCCCGCTTTTTGATGCACTTTCTGGGATGAAGAAGGTTTCCGCAGCATGGTTGATCGATAGGGTAGCAGGATACCGCGATGTACGAAGGGGGGATGTCGGCACGTGGCCGCAGCAGGCTCTCGTTATAGTAAATTATGGTATAGCAAGTGAACAAGAAGTAAGTAAATTCGCAGAAGAGATCGCAACGATAGTAAAAGTGAAGACCGACATCGAACTTGAACGCGAAGTCGTCACACTCTCGAGTACACCCACTGATCACGAGGAAGAAAGCAGCATCTGATCGAAAGTTATCCACACCTTTGTGCTCTTTGATGTTGAGTGGATGGTTCATCCGCGGGATAATTATGTCAGAGGTGTTCTCACTTTCACTCCGAATTTTTTTTGACACGGACACCTGCTCAACATCGATGCTTAAGGTCGAAGCATAAAAGATTATTATGAGCTCATAATCTTTCCTCTTATGGCAACCAAGAAGAAGGCCGCAAAGAAGAAGAAGGCGACGAAGAAGAAGAAGATCTAAATTTCTTTTCTTCCACACACAAAGGGCCCGCGCCGCAGTCAGGCAGCGGGTCTTTTGTTTTTGCTTCGCATGAGCGCATCGGGTATAGTGAAGCGACTTTACCTTCCGGTAGAGCCATATCTCATGGAATTCCTCAATAAGATCTTTGGAGACGCAAGTAGCCGTACCGTTGAGCGCTATAAGGGCCAAGTCGAGCGGATAAACCAGCTGGAGCCGGAGGTCGCGCAGCTCTCCGATGATGGGATGCGGGAAAAGACCGCCGAGCTCAAAGAACGGTACGCGAACGGAGAGACACTCCACGATCTCTTGCCACAAGCGTTCGCTCTCGTGCGCGAAGCGTCACGGCGCACGCTCGGACAGCGACATTACGATGTGCAGTTGATCGGAGGCATGATCCTTCACCGAGGAGGTATCGCGGAGATGCGCACCGGAGAAGGAAAGACCTTGGTCGCGACCCTGCCGACGTACCTGAACGCGCTCACGGGGAAGGGCGTCCATGTTGTGACCGTGAACGATTATCTCTCTCGCCGCGACGGCGTGTGGATGGGACAGATCTATTCCTTCCTCGGGCTCTCTGTCGGCGTGATCAATGGCGACGCATCGTACCTTTATGATCCGGGCCATCGCGAGCTCGACCAAGCGCGTGACGATACCGGCAGCTTCCGCGTGTTCTATGAATTCCTTCGCCCGTGTACAAGAAAAGAGGCATATGATGCCGACATCACCTATGGAACGAACAACGAGTTCGGTTTCGANNTCCTGATCGATGAGGCGCGCACACCCCTCATCATCTCCGCTCCGACCGCTGAATCGGAGAGCCTGTATGCGACCTTCGCGGGGATCGCGCGGAGGCTGGAGGAGGATGCGGATTATACCGTCGATGAGAAATTGAAGGCGGTCCAGATCACGGATGCTGGCATCACGAAAGCCGAGCAATTACTTGGGATTTCGGACATCTATACCGAGAAAGGGGTCAAATACGTGCATCATCTCGAGACCGCGGTGCGTGCCAAGGCACTTTTTCAGCTCGACCGGGAATATGTGGTCCGAAACGGCGAGATCGTCATAGTCGACGAATTCACGGGGCGGCTTCAGCCGGGGAGACGATGGTCCGAGGGGCTTCATCAGGCGATCGAGGCAAGGGAGGGGGTGAAGGTGCAGCAGGAGTCGCGAACCATGGCATCGATCACTTTCCAGAACTACTTCAAGATGTACGAAAAGCTCTCGGGGATGACCGGGACGGCGGCGACCTCCGCGGAGGAATTCGACCGTATCTACGGACTCGAGGTTATCTCTGTGCCACCGAATAGGCCATCGCTGCGCATCGATCAGAACGATCTCATCTTCCAGACAGAGAAGGGAAAGTTCACCGCGATCGCGCGCAAGGTAAAGGAGCTCCATGCGAAAGGTCAGCCGGTCTTGATCGGTACGGTCTCGATCGAGAAGAACGAGACACTCTCTGCGTTCCTCACTCGTGAGGGTGTGCCGCACGAGATCTTGAATGCGAAGAACCATGAGCGAGAAGGGGAGATCATCGCGCAAGCGGGACGCATGGGCTCGGTCGTGATCGCGACCAACATGGCGGGACGCGGCGTCGACATCAAGCTGGGCGGCAATCCTGCGACCAAGGAAGCTGAGGATGAGATCCGCTCGAACGGAGGGCTGTTCGTCTTGGGGACCGAACGTCACGAGGCGCGCCGTATCGATAATCAATTGCGCGGCCGCTCCGGACGCCAGGGTGATCCAGGCGAGACGCAATTTTTCGTCTCTCTCGAGGATTCCCTGATGCGCATCTTCGCGGCCGACACTATCAAGAACATGATGGGACGCTTTGGCATTCCTGAGGATGAACCGATCGAGAACCGCATGATCACGAGATCGCTCGAGAACGCGCAGACGAAGATCGAGGGATTCCATTTCGACGCTCGCAAGCACGTGCTTCAATATGACAACGTCATCAATCATCAGCGCCAGACGATGTACTCGCGTCGCCGCAAGCTCTTATTGGGGAAGATCGAAGACGTCGAAGAATATATCTCGGGGATACTAGAGGAGGCCGAAGCGATCTCGGAGGAAGAGACCGCAAAGGTACGCCAAGCGATCGAAGAGAAGCCTTCGGCCTTTGGACGAGAGCAATTCTTCGAAGCGATCCGCCGCCTCGCACTTCAGACGAACGATATGTTCTGGGTCGATCACCTAGAGCTGATGGATTACGCTCGTGAATCAGTGCGGCTACGTGCCGTAGGGCAGCGTGATCCTTTGGTCGAATACAAACGTGAAGCGCTCCGGCTCTATAAGGATATGGAGGCGGCGATCAAGGGGCAGATCCTCGAGCTGATCCCGCGCATCGAGATAGGGGCATTCGCCGTCGAAGAAGCACAGGTGAAGAAGGTGGAGAGTCAGATGGAGCTTGCTGGTGGCGCGCAGACCGGTTCGGAAGCGCCACGTGCACAAAAGCCCAGTGAAGAAAAGATCGGCCGTAACGACCCATGTTGGTGCGGTTCAGGGAAGAAATACAAGAAGTGTCATGGCGCGAATGAATAAGACAATCAACGATGCAAAAAGAAGTATTCGAAAAAATTGGTTTGGTACTTGATAAAGAACGAGTGCTTACATACTCGAAATTATCATGCCCGTTGGATTGTCGTTATTGTTTTGTTGAGGAGATGGCGCATGAACAACAAAGAGGAGTTTCATATCTTTCTGACGAACAATTTGAGATGTTGGGGAAACCACAGCGGCCGAGGGCATCATTAGACATTGAACAGGTACAGCCAAATTGGATGCCAGAGGGAAATATATTCTACAAAGTGGAACGTCCTGGACAAATGGGGTCACTGATAAAAGTTGTCAATGAATCTCAAAAAAAGATCTTTTCCGGAGCCGCTGAGGCAAATGCATTTTTGAAAGAACATGCAGAATAT
This sequence comes from Patescibacteria group bacterium UBA6899, assembly GCA_002451235.1. Lineage (GTDB taxonomy): Bacteria > Patescibacteriota > Minisyncoccia > Phycocordibacterales > UBA6899 > UBA6899. The sequence continues at coordinate 18,808 of DKBN01000006.1, read as the reverse complement.
CGAAATCAAAGTAAAAACTGATGATCTTCGTTTAATCGAAAAAAAACTCGTTCGGCTTTTTGCGAGCAGGGTCGGAGTGATTAAGCAAAAAGACACTTATATTGCCGTCCCATTCGGGAGATTGAAACTACGAGAACAATCAGGAAGGAAGTATTGCGAATTAATATATTATCAAAGGCCCAATCATAATAGATCTAGGATTTCGATCTATAATATTATTCGGATACCAGCCGGGGAAAAAAAGTCATATTTAAATCACTGAAGAAGACTTTCGGCGTCTATGCTGTCGTTAGAAAAACAAGGATCCTTTATATCCTCAATCATACTCGCATACATTTGGACTCGGTCTCGGAGCTGGGAAAATTCGTAGAGTTAGAAACGATCATTCGTGGTCGAACCATGTCAGCCTATAGCAAAGAACACAAAAGTATCAAGCATGCGCTTTCTCTATCAAGATACAAGAAAATTGCATTATCGTATGCTGATCTAATTCGCAAAAAAGAAGTACAAAAAATGTCATGGCGCGAATGAATAAAAAGGTGCCTCAAAGAAAGTTGGCTAGAAAAGATGCGCAGCATGCATATAAGCAAGTCGCCGATTTCGTGTACGAGACCTGCATTCACAGCAAGACGCCGCGTTCGGGGCTGTGGTTCTTGGGGAGCGGGAGCCAGTCGATCGCGGAGCATCTTTTCCATACCGCGATGATCGCATACGCGCTTTCCCACCTTGAGCCGAAGGCGGACAAGCACAAGATGGTCTTGATGGCGCTCCTCCATGATATCGGAGAGGGGAGGACATCAGACCATAATTATGTGCATCAGCGCTACGGCAGGCTCGCGGAAGCAGAGGCGGTCAAGGATATCGCGCGAGGCGTGCCCTTCGGCGCGGAGATCGAGGGGCTCTTTAAGGAGGAGCAGGAGCGCGAGACCCTCGAGGCGCGTCTCGTGAAGGATGCGGATAACCTCGAGTGGATCACGACCCTGCGTGGCGAGGAGGTGAAGGGCAATGACAAGGCGCGGGAATGGGCAGAGATCGCACTCAAGCGTCTCAAGACCGGACCGGGAAAGAAACTCGGAAAGATGCTGATGAAGACGCATCCTGATGCGTGGTGGTATAGCGCAGGAGACGCATGGTTCGTCGATCGGAAAAAGAAGGATCAACGGTGGGGGAAGTGATCGTCTGGCATCCGTCCGCTTTCCTTTTGAAATGCGATATACTGGAACCATGATGGAGAGTGTTTTCCTTCTCATTCGAACATTCGAGAAGCCCCTTCTCGCGGTCGCGGCGGCGCTGTTCACGTTCCTCTTGATCACCTATCTCAAGCACCTCAAATTCCGCCATCGCGGCCACCCAAAGAACGGTGGCGTCGTCGGTCGCCATTCCGTATACTGAATATCATGAAGCCACAAACCAGTGAACTCGTGTTTTTCTATATCCTTCTCGGCGTGGTTGGCTATTTCGCCTTCATGATCATGCAGCCGTATCTTACTGCACTCTTTCTTGCAGCGGTGCTTGCGGTCATGTTCTTGCCGCTGTTTCGGCTGTTCGTGAGGAAGATGAGAGGAAATCGTACCGCGGCGGCACTCTCTACCGTTTTTCTTGTCCTTGCTGCGGTACTGATCCCAGTCATCTATGTCGGGTCACTCATGTTCGAGGAAGTGCTTGGTATCTATAATTCGCTAGACCAGTCAAATTTTGACCCAGCGGTGCTTCGTCAATGGTTCGGCCAGATCGAGATCGTCATCCAACATGTCGTTCCTGGATTCCATTTTCAGCATGACATCTATGCGTACATGATTGGCTATCTTCAGGGCATCCTCGCTTGGGCCGGCAACAACCTGAGTGTGTTCGTTTCAGGCCTTGTCGGGTTTCTTTTCGAGATATTCATTATCATTATCGCGATGTTCTTCTTCTATCGCGACGGCGAGAAACTGAAGGAGTTCGCGATCAAATGGAGTCCGCTCGCGGATACTTACGATGAGAGTATCATTTCGAAGCTCGACGTTGCGATCTCGTCTGTGATCAAGGGGGCGCTTACCGTCGCGCTAGCGCAAGGACTCATGGTCGGCGTTGGTTTCTCGATCTTCCATGTGCCCAATCCCGTGCTTTGGGGAGTCGTCGGCAGCGTCGCGGCCTTGGTGCCGTTCGTCGGCACGACACTCATTACCATACCCGCCGTCGCAATCCTATATTTCTCGGGAAGCACCGTTGCAGCCATGGGACTACTTATCTGGTCTTTGACCTGTGTTGGGCTCGCGGATAATGTCTTGGGTCCGATGCTCATCAAGCGCGGAGTGCACATACATCCCCTCTTCATTCTCCTTTCCGTATTCGGCGGGCTCGTGTATTTCGGCCCCATCGGTTTTCTAGCTGGCCCGATCGTCATGGCGTTCTTCTTCGCACTCCTCGATATCTATCCTGTGATCACCATGGGGCGTACTGTCAATCCGCAGAACACCATTCTCTGAATCCACTGGCCAGCGATCGCTACCAAACTGTTCGTCGCCTGCGTCGGATATGATGTGAGAGGGCGGCGCTTCGGGTATACTCACGGGATGCAATATCGAACCCAGGAAGAGCGCTGTCCGAACGGCCACTTGACGATGTCACTTCCCGACTGGGGTTCATTCGCCGCGAGCGGATCGCTCGAGGATCTGAAACGGTTCGTCGCGAAGGGGCGCGCTCTTGCCGATAGTCAGGCGGCACACGAAGATCATACCTTTGACTCACTCGTTCTTCCCTGGGAAGAGCTCTCCGAATCCATCACCCGCGTTTGGGGACCGGTAGGGCATCTCTATAATGTCTCCCAATACGATCATCCGAAACTCAGAGAGGCGAACGAGGAGGGGGAACGGCTCTTGGCAAGCTATGGGAGCGATATCGGTCAGCATGAAGGGCTCTACCGCGCATACCTTCGGTATCGGGATTCTTCGGATTACCTGACGCTCGATCCGGAACGAAAACGGATCGTCGATGAGAATGTCAAAGACTTCATACTCTCCGGTGTCGGTCTTGAAGCAAAGGATAAAGTGCGACTCAAAGCCATCAACGAGCGACTCGCTGAACTCTCGAACGCATTCTCAGCCAATATCCAAGGGGCGCAAGATGCATGGGAGAAACACGTGACGGATCCAAAAGTGCTCGAAGGGGTCCCTATCGCGACGCTCAAGCAGATGGAGGCGCAAGCGAGGTCTCAGGGGCTCGATGGATATCTTATGACCATTCAGCAGCCGGTCTATATCGCCCTCATTGCGCATGCAAAGGACCGTTCCTTGCGGCAGGAGATCTATATGGCGTATCACACGCGCGCGTCGGATATCGGCCCCGGGGATGGCAGGTTCGATAACACTCCGCTTATCGAAGAGATCCTTGAGTTGAGACGAGAGAAGGCGCGGATCCTCGGATTCCCTGATTACAACAGTTATTCGCTCGCGCGAAAGATGGCGCCGTCCGTCCGTGCGGTCAACGAATTCCTTGGGGTTCTCGAAGTAGGGACGAAGGAAAAGGCGAAGGAGGAATATCTCGAGCTTGTCCGATACGCTCAAAAGAAGCTCGGTCTCGAGGATCTCGAACCTTGGGACATCGCCTACGTATCGGAGTATCTGCGCAAAGAGACGCTCGCAGTTGACCATGAGGCGCTCCGTGACTATTTCCCTGAACAAAAGGTCTTCGAGGGCATGTTCGGACTCCTCGAGAAGATCTATGGTATCCGGTTCACTGCGCGCGACGACGTGTCCCGCTGGCGCGATGATGTGCGCTTTTTCGAAGTGCGAGGGGAGGACGGTTCGCTTATCGGCGGGGTATATGCGGATCTCTTTGCTCGCGCGGGGAAGCGGCCAGGAGCGTGGATGGACGTCACCGTGGACCGGATCACCAGGCCGGGGGGAACACAGGTCCCGGTCGCGTATTTCAACTGCAATTTCACCGTGCCGTCCTCCGGAGAGGACGCGATGCTTCGCCACGACGAGGTCGAGACTGTGTTCCATGAATTCGGTCATGTGCTCCACCACCTGCTTTCTGAAGCTCGGTATCCCTCCTCAGGTATGGGATCGGTCGAATGGGATGGCATCGAAGTGCCGAGCCAGATCATGGAGAATTGGTGCTGGGAGAAGGAGATGATTCGTCTCCTTACGGCACATAAGACGACAGGCAAAGCGCTTCCCGACGAGGACATCGACCGCTTGCTCGCGACGCGAACGTTCCATATCGGCCTTTTCCTTGCGCGACAACTCGTGTTCGGTGCTTTCGACTGGGAACTTCATCTCGCATCCGATGGCACGAAGAGGACGCAGGAACTCTGGGAAGAGATCCATGCGCGCATCATACCTTTCTCCATCCCTCATTGGGTACGTGTCCCCAACTCATTCAGCCACATTTTCGATGGAGGATACGCCGCTGGATACTATAGCTACCTATGGGCCGAAGTGCTCGCGCTCGATATCTTCTCACTCTTCCGCGTGCGCGGGATCTTCGACCGAGCGACCGGGATACGCTTCCGCAGGGAAGTGCTCGCAAAAGGCGCAACACGACCACTCATGGAAGGAGTGGTTGCACTTTTGGGAAGGGAGCCGAGAACGGACGCGCTGTTCGAGCAATATGGCATCGCAAAACCGAATTAAGGAGAACATCCATCGCTTCGACCGCGCTCTCTTCCGCTGGCACCAGACACACTACCGTCCGATGCGTTGGAGAGCGACGCTCGACCCCTATCGCATCCTTGTCTCCGAGGTCATGCTCCAGCAGACGCAAGTGTCGCGGGTGAAGGAGAGATATGACGGGTTTCTCAAAGCGTTCCCGACAGTACACGATCTTGCGACCGCTCCACTTGGTGAAGTCCTCAAGGTCTGGTCGGGCCTCGGCTATAATCGGAGGGCAAAATATCTCCACCTTGCAGCGAAGACGATCATTAAAACGTATAACGGGATATTCCCCAGCGAGCGTGAAGCGCTACTCAAGCTCCCTGGTGTCGGGCCCTCGACTGCTGCCGCACTCCAAACGTTCGCTTTCGGAAAAGATGAACCGATGATCGATACGAACATACGGCGCGTATTGAGGCGCGCCCTCTTCGGAGGAAGAGATGTTTCGGACGAGACGCTCTATGATCTTGCCAAGTCGATGATCCCAAGGGGTAAGGGAAGAGAATGGAATTATGCGATGCTCGATCTTGGGGCGATCTCATGTAAGGCGAATGGACACGACCCCTCATGTCCGATCCGAGATATTCATGGACCGATCGGAAGAAGGGAACAAACGAAGAAGCACGAACCGTTCGAGCGTTCGAAGCGTTTCGTACGAGGAAGGATCATGAAATACATCGCTCGAGCGGGAGTCGCCACCGATGCAAGGATCAAGTATCTGAAGGGGTCATCGGCGTTCGACCCTATACTGGTGGCGGACGAGTTGGTGGAGGAAGGATTGTTAAGGAGAATAAGGCGGACGTACCGACTCCCGTGACCATTCAATGATATACTTGATGGGAATATGCACATCCCGGTCATCGAGAACATCGATCAGCTTGCAACGACCTCGGCAAGGAGGGACGCGTTGCGCATCCTCGAGGCGGGATATGAATCCGTGCTCACCGACATCGTGCTGCGTGAAGAGGTGACGCTCCGTGGGAACGATATCTGCATCAAGGATCGGAACATCTGTCTCACGGATTTCGAGCGGATCTTTTTCGTGGGGATCGGGAAATGCGCGGTGGACGCATCGCTCGTCTTTGAGGAGATCCTGGGAGAACGGCTTACGGCGGGGATCGTGCTCGACGTGAAATCCGGCGTGTTCAAGCGCATGAAGAGCATCGTCGGGTCGCATCCTTTCCCGTCGGAAGCGAACGTGGGAGCTACCAAAGAGATCGTCGACATGCTCACCGGCCTTTCCGATCGGGATCTCGTTCTTACGGTCATCTCCGGCGGCGGTTCTTCCTTATTGTGCCTACCGCACGAAATGAATTGCGAGACGCTCACAGGGATCGTCCAAGCGTTGTGGGAAAAAGGCGCGGATATCCACGAGGTGAACACAATCCGCAAGCATACCTCCGAGATCCAGGGTGGCCAACTCGCGAAGATCGCTTATCCGGCGACCGTAGTCTCGTTCGTCTTTTCCGACGTTCCCGGCAATGACCTCTCCGTCATCGCATCAGGGCCGACGGTTATGGACACGACCACGGTCGAGGACGCGGAAGAGATCCTCGCCCGATACGATGTCCTGACGATGTGCCGGCTCCCGGATTGCCAGCTGCTTGAGACCCCAAAAGACCCGAAATTCTTCTCTCGAGTGACGAACATTCTTCTTGTCACCAACGATAAAGCGCTGGATGCGATGCGCACGACCGCGGAGATCCTCGGATACCATGCCGAGATTCGCGCGACCGCGCTCGAAGGGATCGCAGCAGAGCGTGGGAAGCAGTTCGCTCGCATGGAACTATCGCCGAAGACCTGCGCGATCTACGGAGGGGAGACGACCGTCATCATCAAAGGCGACGGCGAAGGAGGCAGGAGCCAGGAGCTCGCGCTCTCAGCGCTTCAATACATTACCGATGACCGCGTGGTTGTTGCGACTTCTTCCGATGGATGGGATAATACCGACGTAGCTGGAGCGATCACCGATATCGGTGATCGCGCGCGCGCGGGATCCGCCGGACTGGTCATCGACGCCTTCTTGGCGCATAACGATTCGTACCGGTTCTGGATGACGCTCGGAGGCGCTTTGAAAACCGGTCGGACAGGGATCAATGTCGCGGATTTCATCGTCGTGCTCCGGCCGTAACGCCGAAGCGCATTGATTAGTTCATTTATTTGCACATTGTATGGATAAGACAGAGCAGGCGATCCTTTGGTTCGATCAGGTGAACAATGACGACGTGCGTTTCGTCGGCGGGAAGAATGCGTCCTTGGGCGAGATGTACACGACGCTTCGCGCTCGCGGCATCCGCGTCCCGAACGGTTTCATCGTCACCGCGAAGGCGTATCGGGACTTCATCACTGAGACCGGCCTGTCTCAAATCATGCACCGCGAGCTCGACAAGCTCGACACGCGGGACATCAAGGCGCTCCAGCACGCGGGGAAAACGGTCCGCGAGGCGTTCGTCAAATTCGAATTCCCCCCGCATCTCCAAGAAGCGATCAAGAAAGCGTACGTGGACCTTTCCAATTCATACGGGATGAAAGAGGCGGACGTTGCTGTCCGGTCTTCCGCGACCGCCGAGGACCTTCCCGGCGCGTCGTTCGCGGGCGAGCATGATACCTATCTCAACGTCGTTGGTCCCGATCTGGTCGTCAGGAAGATCCGCGAGGCGATGGCCTCCCTTTTCACCGATCGCGCGATCTCATATCGCGTCGACAAGGGGTTCGACCATTTTGATGTCGCTCTTTCTGTTGGTATACAGAAGATGGTGCGTTCCGATAAAGGAGCATCGGGGGTCATGTTCACGATCGACACGGAAACAGGATTCCGGGACGTCGTTGAGATCAATGCGTCGTACGGACTCGGGGAGATGGTGGTTCAAGGCAAGGTGACGCCTGACGAGTATATGGTGTTCAAGCCGACGTTACGGGAGGGGTACCGACCGATCGTGAAAAAGACCAAGGGCGAAAAGAAGATGATGATGGTCTATACTCCGAACGCCAAAGCCCCGACCAAAGAGGTCGCGGTGCCGAAGACCTTGCGCGACGCGTACGCGCTCACTGACGACGAGGTGCTCGAACTCGCGCGATGGGGACTCGAGATCGAAGCGCATTATTCGGAGCGTTTCGGTCGTCCGATGCCGATGGATATCGAGTGGGCGAAGGATGGTGTTCTGAATCAGCTTTTCATCGTCCAGGCACGACCCGAGACGGTGCAGAGCGAGAAGAAAGGATTCTCGATCACGGAATATATCTTGAAGGACAAGGCGACTCCTTTGACGTCCGGCATCTGCGTCGGTGCGAAGATCGTCTCAGGGAAGGCAAGGAAGATCCTCACGACCGCGAAGCTCGACGAGTTCCAGGACAGCGAGATCCTTGTGACCGAGATCACCGACCCGGATTGGGAACCGATCATGAAGAAGGCGTGCGCGATCGTGACCGCTAAGGGCGGACGCACTTCCCATGCCGCCATCGTCTCGCGCGAGCTCGGTATCCCCGCGGTGATCGGTATCGGGATGGAGGAATTGAAGAAGCTCAATACCGGTGACGTATTGACCATCGATGCATCATCCGGGTCAGTCGGGCAGATCTATAAAGGGAAGCTCGCATGGGAGGAACGCGTTGAAGACCTCTCACAGGTCCCGGAAACAAAGACCAAGATCGCGATGAACATCGGATCGCCGGAATCAGCGTTCATGTACGCGCACCTGCCGCACAAAGGTGTCGGTCTAGCGCGCGAGGAGTTCATCATCGCGTCACATATCGGTATCCATCCGAAAGCGCTTCTCGAGTTCGATAAGCTGGATGCGAAACTCAAGAAGAAGATCGAGGAGAAGACGCTCGGCTGGGACGATAAGGTTGAATATTATGTGACGAAGCTTGCAGAAGGGATCGCCCAGATAGCCGCGGCGAGCCACCCGCATCAAGTGATCGTCCGATTCTCCGATTTCAAGACGAATGAATATCGGACCTTGGTCGGCGGCGAAAAATACGAGCCAGACGAAGAGAACCCGATGATCGGCTGGCGCGGTGCGTCGCGCTACTATCATCCGAATTTCCGCGATGCGTTCGCGCTCGAGTGCCAAGCGGTGAAGCACGTGCGCGAGGTGTACGGACTCAAGAATCTCCATGTCATGATCCCGTTCTGCCGCACGCCTGAGGAAGGAAGGAAGGTCTTGGATACGATGGCTGAATTCGGGCTTCCACGCGGTGCGGACGGACTCAACGTTTACGTGATGTGCGAGATCCCCGCGAACGTCTTGCGTGCCGACGAATTCCTCGACATCTTCGATGGTTTCTCGATCGGTTCCAACGACCTGACGCAACTCACCGTCGGCCTCGACCGCGATAACGCCGGGGTGGCGCCGATCACAAATGAGAACGACAAGGCGGTGAAGGTCCTGATCGAGACCGCGATAGAGAAATGCAACGCGCGCGGGAAATACATCGGTATCTGCGGTCAAGCACCTTCCGACTTCAAGGATTTCTTGCGATTCCTCATCTCCAAGGGAATCGGAACGGTCTCTCTCAATCCCGACTCCATCATCCCGATGCTTTTCGAGGTAGCCGAAGAAGAAGCAAAGATGGCCGGGCAGGCGTAACTCGGATATGCTCCGACTCCATGCCGAAACGATCAAGGATTCCCGAGGCGATCCGACAGTCAAAGTGTTCCTCGAGGAGGGGAGCGATACTGTCACCGCATGCGTTCCGAGCGGCAAGAGCGCAGGAAGCCGCGAAGCGCGGGAGCTACGCGACAAGGAAGGAAGGGGGGTGACGCGGGCGATCCTCAACATTGAAGGGCCGATCCAAGAGGCGATCAAAGACCTGCCGATCGACCCTGCACGTGTCGATCAGGTGATGATCGGACTCGACGGAACCCCGAATAAATCCAAACTTGGAGCGAACGCTACGCTTGGAGTTTCGTTCGCCATGCGCCGTCTCGCGGCGAAGCGTCGAGGCATTCCGCTATGGAAATACATCTCCGAAGAGACAAAGAATGCCCCCTCTTTCCCGCGTATCTTTGTGAACGTCCTTAATGGTGGCCGTCATGCCGATTGGGCGCTCCCATTCCAAGAATACCTGTTCGTGATCGGCGGTGAACCGCATCATTCGATCGAGAAGGCGCAGAAGTTCTTTGCGACGCTGGGCGAGCTGGTACGAAAAGAGTACGGCGAAGTGCCGATGGGTGACGAGGGAGGTTATGCGCCCACCATCCGCGATCTTTCTAAGCCATTCCAGCTCCTGGAAGAAGCGACGAACGGAGACCCGGAAACACGGTTCGCGATCGATGCGGCGGCGAGCGAATTCTTCCATGACGGGAGATATCTCGTCGGCGGTGCCCCGATGTCTGGAGAAGAGCTCATGCACGTCTATGAATCGCTCGCAAGCCGGTTCCCGATCATCTCGATTGAAGATCCGTTCCATGAATTCGATACGCTTGATTTCCAACTGATGACGACGGCATTCAGATCGAGAGGATACGTTGTGACCGATGATTTTACCGTCACTAACCCACACCTGGTCGACCTTGCGGCACGCGAAGGATGCGGGAATGCAATGATTGTGAAGCCGAACCAGATCGGGACCTTGCTCGAGACCTACCATGCGGCGAGCATCGCGCGCGTTGCGGGATGGAGGATCATCGTCTCCCATCGCTCAGGAGAGACGGAGGATGATCTCATCGCCGACCTTGCTGTCGGACTCGGGGCGTTCGGTCTAAAGGCGGGCGCGCCGACTCAGCCGGTAAGGAAGGTCAAATATGACCGACTTCTCGCGATCGAGAAGGAATTCAACCTGTCCGTGGTATAATCGGCTCATGCTCACATTACTCGTGAAATGGATCGTGTACGCCGGGGCCGTGTTCATCGTCGGCATGTTCCTTCCCGGGATCCATGTTGGGGGATTCCTGACCGCGCTTTTGGTCGCGCTTGCCTTCGGGATCATCAATGTCACCATCGGACCACTGTTGCGACTTTTGACCTTTCCCATCACCATCATCACACTCGGTATCTTCAGCCTCATCTTGAACACGTTCCTATTTTGGTCGACCACGATCTTCGTTCCAGGATTCCGTATCGACGGTTTCTGGTGGGCAATGGCGGGCGCGGTCATCGTTTCCATCGTCTCTTCCCTGGGGAACCATCTGATCCTCGGTCCTGATGGAAAAGTAGGAGAAGGATGATAGGATAAGGACATGCAAGAGAAGATACGCATCGTGACCCACAGCGGCACGTTCCATGTCGACGAGATCCTCGCCGTTTCAGCGCTCGAACTCTATTTGAACGGCAGGCCATATGAGGTAGTTCGTTCCCGCGACCCAGAGGTTTGGAAGACGGGGGATTTCGTCCTCGACGTCGGGATGGAGTATGACCATGCGCGGAGACGGTACGATCATCACCAAGAAGGTGGGGCGGGCGCGCGCGCGAACGGCATCCCGTACTCGGCTTTCGGCCTCATTTGGAAGCATTACGGTGAAGAGATCTCAGGATCGAAAGAAGTGGCGGAAACGATCGATCGGAAGATCGGGCATCCTGTCGATCTTGGAGATAACGGCATTGAATCATACACTCCTACAAAATATGGCGTGCATCCGTATGCCCTTCACAATATTGTCGTCTCGTATCGACCTACATGGAAAGAAGGGGAAGTACAGGACGTGAGATTCATCGAGCTGGTAGCGGGCTTCAAGCGCCTTCTTGAGCGTGAGATCATCGTTGTGCGCGACGGTCTGGAGGGAGCTCGTATGGTGGAGGAGGCGTATCAGCGCGCCGAGGACAAACGTCTCATTATATTCGATAGACAATGTCCATGGCAGGAAGTGTTGTCGGCAAAATCCGAACCTCTGTACATCGTGAAACCGAAACATCAGTCGAACGCGTGGGAGGTGGAATGTGTGCGCAACGATGTTCATCGATTTGAAAATAGAAAGGATCTGCCATATGCGTGGGCCGGAAAATCGGACGGAGAGCTCGCGCAAATAACCGGCGTAGCGGATGCGGTCTTTTGTCACTCCAAGTTGTGGGTAGCAGTCGCAGGAACGAGAGAAGGCGCTCTCGCGCTTGCCAAACTCGCGCTCGCGCAATAAGGTGGGAACCCATGGCATTCGTCGACGAGCTCACGATCAAGATCAGGGCGGGAAAGGGCGGGGATGGCGTCGTGCGCTGGCGCCATGAGAAGGGGAAAGAGTTCGGAGGACCATCTGGGGGCGACGGAGGGAGGGGAGGCGATGTATATGTCGTCGGGTCACGCGACCTCTCGCTCCTCTTTAAGTATCGCCACGAGAAGTCATTCCATGCCGAGGACGGCGAGGCCGGGGGACGCGACCTCTCGCACGGCGCAAACGGCAAAGATCTTGAGATCAGTCTCCCCATCGGTTCGGTGATCACCGATCTTTCGACAAAACGAAAAGTTCAACTACTTGAAGAGGATGAGCGCATCCTCATTCTCTCCGGCGGCAAGGGAGGATACGGGAACGATCATTTCAAAAGTTCGACCAACCGTCAGCCGAAGCGGGCGACAAAAGGGAAACCAGGGGAGGAGACGACCTTTTTCATCGAACTTCAATTGGTGGCGGATATTGGGCTCATTGGTTTGCCGAATGCGGGGAAATCGTCTCTCTTGAATGCGCTTACGAACGCGAGCGCGAAGGTGGGAGCCTACAAGTTCACGACACTGGAACCGAACCTCGGTGCGTTCCATGGATACGTGATCGCGGATATCCCGGGTTTGATCGAAGGGGCGGCACAAGGGAAAGGGCTCGGCCACAAGTTCTTGCGCCACATCAAACGCACCAAGATGCTCGCGCATTTGATATCTCTCGAAAATGAGGACGTTGTCTCTGCCTACGAGACGATACGATCCGAGCTTGCCTCTTATGATCCGGAACTCGGGAAGAAGGACGATATCATCGTGCTCACGAAGACGGACACGGTCGATGGAGAAGATATCGATCGCGCGATGCATTCTCTCAAGAAATTCAAACTACCGGTGTTCGCGATCACTATCCTCGACGATGAGGCGATCAAGGAATTCGCAGATGCGCTGGTGAAATTATTGCGACAGAAAAAGTGAACCCGCAGTTTCCTGCGGGCAAGAATTTCGATCGATCACACGGCACTTCGGACGTAAAGAGTACCCCTTTTGATCTGTACTTCATAGGTCTTTCCAGTCTCCAGCTCGACTCCCATCGGCCGGATCGGCGTTGCTGGGGGCATTCTGTATCTATTACTGGCCGGTACGGTCTTCTTAATCCAATCGAAGAATCTCTGTTTGAAGCGCCACCAGCGTTCAATGCGCATTAGACCGCGAAGGTTACGTTTCTCTTCCTCGAGCTCTTGCATCTCCATTTCGATCGCAGAGATGCGCACTCTCGGATCGAAGCCACACTCGACGCGTGTGATCACCCTTCTTGTGTCACTTGGCAACCATACCCTCATGGGAACCTCCTTTCTGCCAAGGTTACGAAATCACATGTGATACATAATGTCAATGATTTACTGCGTGCGCGAGAAGAGCTTCGTGCTAGAATGCGAAAATCTCTATGAGTGAATATAAGGCCACGATCGGCCTCGAGATCCACGCGGAACTGAAGACGAAGTCAAAGATGTTCTGCTCGTGCAAGAACGACCCGGACGAGACCCGTCCGAATCACAATATTTGCCCTGTGTGTACCGCTCAGCCGGGGACACTCCCTGCCCTCAACAAGGAAGCGATCAGGCATGTGCTCCGTGTCGGCACGGCGATAGGTGCCAAGCTGGCAGATTTCACCGAATGGGACCGCAAGAACTATTTCTACCCCGACATCCCAAAGGGATACCAGATCAGCCAGTACAAATATCCGCTCGTCTCAGGTGGGACGCTGGCGGGGGTGGAATTGACGCGTATCCACCTCGAGGAGGACACAGCAAGCTCGCAGCATGACAAGGGGGACTATTCACTCGTCGACTTCAATCGTGCCGGCGTCCCCTTGATGGAACTCGTGACCGAACCGGTCATCCATGACGTCGAGACCGCGGTCCGATTCGCTAAAGAACTCCAGCTTCTCTTACGTTATCTCGGGGCGTCGGACGCGAATATGGAGAAAGGGGAGATGCGCGTCGAGGCGAACATCTCGATCTCGAAAACGAAGGAGTTCGGGACGAAAGTCGAGGTGAAGAATCTCAACTCATTCCGTTCCGTCGGAGATGCGATCCTATACGAGCTCGAGCGGCAAGAAGCGGTGCTTGGGTCCGGGGGAAAGATCGTCCAGGAGACCCGTGGCTGGGACGAGTCGAAGGGAGAGACGTTCTCACAGCGTAAGAAAGAGAGTTCGCATGATTATCGATACTTCCCAGAACCGGACCTCCCGAAAATGATGATCTCCGAGGTCCCGGAATTTCAGCGTTTGAAGGAAGGGCTTCCGGAATTGCCATGGGAGAGACGCCATCGATTAAATAATCAAAAAATTAATCCTGAAATCCTGGAAATATTCGTGGCGGATGAAATAAAAGTTTCAGAGGAAATAGGAATTCAAACTATTGGAAAGTTTTTCGATGCGGTTGTGGCATTGCTCGGCAACAACTCAGAACTGGAGAAACTTGCATCGAACTATCTCACTTCTGATGTTGCCGCGTTATCAAAGAACGAGAACAAAGGGACTGGTGCGCTTACCGCTGAAGCATTCGCGGGGTTGATGATAATGATCAAGAAAGGAGAGATCTCATCACGTGGGGCGAAGGATATTCTCAAGGTCATGTACTTTGACGGGGGAGAACCAAGAACGCATGCCGAAGCACTCGGCCTTATCCAAAAAAATGACCCTACGGTTCTCAAGACGATCGTCGCCGAGGTCATCAAGGCGAATGAATCTGTCGTTCTCGATTACAAGAACGGCAAAGAAACTGCGCTTCAATTCCTTGTTGGGCAAGGTATGAAAGCGTCTAAGGGTAGCGCAAATCCGCAGATGCTGGCGGAGCTCATCAAAGAAGGGATCGGAAAGAAATAGCGTTTTTCCGGCGTATCAGTATGATAAAGACGTATGGAACTGGGCAATAAAACGCTCGCGCAGCTTGCCGCGGAGCATAACGAAAAGAAATACGTGACCCTCGAAACGGCGAGCAAGCTCTCCGGCTATACTCCCTCGTACATTGAACGGCTATGCCGGTTGGGAAAGGTCGAGTGCCGCCTTTGGAACAACGACCAATGCGTCCCCGAACTCGATTCGCTCCTCAAGGAGACCCACACGATCCTTGTTTCCTATGAAGGAGTGCAGACGATCAACAAAGATGAGACAAGGGAATCGCTCCCCTCGCCATTCTCTGCCTCGGCACAGAGTCAGGAAGAGGAGCAACGGTCATCCATCCCGAATATCTCGCCTGCGCGACCACTCATGTACACGGTCCGACCTGTCGTTTCTGGATTCGACATACCGGACGAATCGTCGGGACAGGCAGCGGCATTAGCGCAGATCGGCACCGAAGGAGCAGGTTCTATCGCCGCTTCTCATGTACGAGATATTCCCAATCCATTCTCGCACGTTCGCATTCCTGTCCCGGTGAGCATGGTGACAAGTCTCGAGGACACTAAAGTCCCCCCCACTTTAGAGCTCCCTCCGGTTCGGTTGGGACCGGTACACGTATCCGTTATCGACGGGGCATCGGTCGTAGCGCTTAGCGAACTGCCGCCGACCACGATCCAGCTATCGCAGGAGAAGGCAGGGAAGGGGAACGGATCATCCCAGGGCCTGCCGATGCTCGAACCCGAACATTCTCTCATGAACGTGGAGCCACATCCTCTCACGAAAAATCTCGCGCTCAATCTCGTTCTTGTTTCCATGGTCATCGTTTCGACACTCTTGATAGGCACGCTCGGGAATATCGGGTCCGCGCCGGCCACCGAGAACCCAAGGAACGAAACCCTGCTTTCGAGTGTAGCCGCCTCGTTCTCTGACGAGGTGGAGGTCCGAAACGGTTCCAGTTCCGATCGATATCTCGTTCGTCCGGTCTTCCAAGGAGGGGCAGGAAAAGAACAGGAATTTCAACTGTCCCCTGTGAGCAACAAACCTCGCAACTGAATCGAATCCCACATATAATGGGGAGATGAAATACCCACAAGTGCTCGGGTCCGTTCTTGTTGTGACCGCACTTCTTGCGTATATGCTGTCGCTTGCCCCTATCACCAATGCGCAGGGGCTTGGTGCATTGATTGTGAGGCCGGCGAAGGTCGAAATCGAGGTGGCGCCAGGGGAAAACAAGGAGACCGAGATCTCCGTCACGAACACCACTCCGGCGCCGCTTTCGATCTCCATCCGGTTCGAGGACGTGTCTCCGAACATGGTATCAGGAAGCGCCGGAGAGATCGCGACCCTCCTTGGTACGTCTTCGGGCGCGTACCCACTCAAGGGAGATCTCCATACCACGACGCCCACAATCGACCTTCTCTCTGGGCAGACGGCGAAGATCCCGGTCACGGTATCGATCGGAAAGGAGGAACGCCCAGGCGGTAGGTATGGCTCGGTTGTTCTCATGGCGAAGCCGTCGGTCGATCTTTCGACGCCAGCGAATCAGAACATTTCGCTCGAGACAAGGATCGCCGTCCTCTATTTTGTGAAAGTGGCCGGTCAGGTGGAAGAGAGTGGGACGCTTGAGAGATTCTCGCTTTTCAATGATGCCCGCTACGTCGGTACCCCATCGGAGAATTCGCCAGTGATGTTCCAGGTCGCATTCACGAACTCCGGGAACGTTCATCTCGACCCATACGGAAAGATCTCCATCGCAGGACTGTTTGGGAGGCCAAAAGATATCGTTCTCGAACCATGGGTGGTCTATCCCAAGGTCACGCGCGAGAATGATGTGGCGTTCATTGAGAACTTGTTCCCAGGATATTATCGCGCGACGATCGATCTCAATAGGGGATACGGGAATGTCATTGACACTAAGACGGTCTGGTTCATCGTCGTCCCAAGCCCAAGTGGGTGGGCAATACTGGTCATCGCGCTCGTGATCAGTTTTCCCGTGCTTCGCAGATCACTGCGTATTTCCCGGAATTTCACCTCTTCCTGAACTATGAATCGACGCATATTCCTCATCTTGATGGCATCGCTCCTCTCCCTCCATGGGGTTGCCCTCGCGTATGTCGCGTCGAGCTCGAATTATCGCATCCAATCCGACAGCATCAACGTCGGCGGCGAACTCTCAACCTCGACCAACTATCGTCTCGAGGACACCACGGGAGAAGCAGGGTCCGGCACGTCGTCGAGCGCGACCTATAACATCAATGCCGGGTATCAGCAGATGCTGGTATCATCGATCTCGGTCACCCCCCCTGGGAATATCACGCTTGCTCCTGCGATCCCGACGACGGGAGGAGGGACATCGAACGGGCAAGCGCTATGGACGATCATGACGGATAACGTTGCGGGATATACCGCGTCGATCTCAGCATCGTCTTCGCCCGCACTCATATCTGGAGCCAACAGTTTTGCGGATTACACGACCGCAGGGGCGGATCCGGATTTCACATGGAGTGTCGGAGCATCGTCGACTGAATTCGGATTTACGCCGGAGGGCGTCGATATCGCTCAACGGTTCCAGGATGGCGGCGGCGCATGTAACGTCGTAGGAGGTGACACTGCTGACCGATGTTGGGACCGCCTCACCACGTCGCCTGTTGTCATCGCGTTTCGTACCCAGGGGACAGGGCCTTCAGGCGATGCGCTCACGGTCAAATTCCGGGCAGAAAGTGGCACGAGCAACGTTCAACCGCCAGGAAGTTATCAAGCGACAACGACCATGACGATCATGCCGAGGTAATAGGATGAAATTTGCCGTCACAACATGCGTGCTTCTTATCGCTTTGTATGCGGGGAACATACCAGCGCTTTTCGCGCAGGGTTCGCAGACGGTCATCGGGCTCACTGTTACGAGCGATGTGACCCCCCCATCGATTCCGACGGGCCTTGGCGCATCCCCGGTCACTCCGGTTGAGATCGATCTCACTTGGGTTGCCTCGACCGACAACATCGCTGTCGCAGGATATGTGGTGTATCGCGGAGGGATTGCCGTCGGGACTACGACCGGAACGACATACAGCAATACGGGGCTCTCTCCTTCCACGCTTTATACTTATACAGTTGAGGCATTTGACTCCTCGCTTAACTATTCCGGACAATCGGCATCCGCATCTGCGACTACTCCTGCCGGAGGCGGAGGGGGGGGAGACACGACGCCGCCAACCATCATCTTATTTACTCCAGCAAACAATGCGACCGGTGTCTTGGCATCCTCTACGCTTATGTTCAATTGGAGCGAGCTGGTGAATCGCATTGGGGGCACTATCACGATCAAAAAGGTTTCCGACAATTCGAACCAGGAAAGTATCTCGGTGACAGGGGCCCAGGTCACGATGCTGGGAACGACGGTGACGGTGGTTCCGAACATCTCCTTTTCTTCGAATAACGCGTATTATGTCGAGATCTCCCCCGGATCGTTCACCGATCAGGCCGGAAATCCGTTCGCAGGGATCAGTGGGCCATCGACATGGTCGTTCACGACCGCTGACGCCATCTCGCCGGTCGTCTCCGGCGTGACCGCATCGACGACATATACGACAGCGACCGTTTCATTCATTACCGACGAGAATGCGAAAACGACACTTTCATGGGGGACGACTACGGATTATGCGCTGGGGACGCAATCTGAACTAGGATTCGGAACCCCACACGCATTTTCGATAAATGGGCTTTCGACCTCGACGACATATTATTTCAAGATCGTCGCTCAGGATGCCTCGAACAATCAAAGCATCTATACCGGCACATTCATCACGGACACCCCTCCGCCTCCTCCTGACACGACCCCACCGGCGAACGTTTCCGGTCTTTCTGCTACTCCTTCGTACACGAGCGTGGCGCTGTCGTGGAATAATCCGACCGACCCGGATTTCGCCGTCGTGAGAGTGATGCGCGGGTCACTGACATATCCTGCAGGACCTTCCGACGGTGTGGTGGTCTACCAAGGATCCGGAACTTCTGTCACGGATATTGGACTTGCAACAAGTACCGATTATTATTACACCGTCTTCGCGCGGGACCTTGCTGGGAACTATTCCTCTGGCGCGATCGTGAGCGCAACGACGCTCGGTACCTTGCCACCTCCCCCCCCCCCCCCCCCCCCCCCCCCCCCCCCCCCCCCCCCCCCCCCCCCCCC
>DKBN01000032.1 GCA_002451235.1 Patescibacteria group bacterium UBA6899 | reverse complement strand
GTCGTAGGTTCGAGTCCTACAGCGTGCACAGTTAGGGAGATCACGGTTGAAACTACTGTCTATGACATCGAATCGGGTCAGTAACGATTAAGAATAGAGATCCCTTTCCGACTTTTTTACTGCGCCACCGGCAGTGTGGAGGGGGGGATCACTGGAACATTCGAAACGCCGAGTAACATGCTCGGGGCGGTGATCGGTCCGCCATTCTTGAGTCGCTGGTATTCTGCCTGTTTCGCGCTGTAGGTTTGGAGGATCTGGAGGATCTCTTCGTTCGAGATAGTAACGATCTTGTCCGGACGAACCGAGACCGAGACTGGTGCCACAACCCATTGATAGCTTGAATATGCAAGATACGCCCCTCCGATCATCGCAATGGCGAATGTCCAGAGAATGATCGACCACGCGAACGACGGCGATCCGTGGCTGAAACGCTTTTCAGCGCCGATGAGTTTGTTCCGTATCGTCTGGAAGAAGTTGCTCATATCATTATGGTTTCTTCGTACTCTTCAGCTCGATCGACACGATCCCTTGCCATTTCGATGATGGGGTCTGCGAGCTTCCCGTATCCGTCTGCAGCGAGAACGATCGTATGATCAGCCGTGCTGGGAATGATTCAAGCATGCGATGCATGCGGTATGATTGATCCCACGTCCCGGAGAATTTGATCTCGTCAGTGAATACCCCGCCGTTCGGTGAGAATCCGCCGATCGATGACTTGGCGTCCACTCCGGCTGCCCTTGTCAGCGTTTCCATATCTGTCGCGAACCTGAGCCAATCATCCTCGGTGGTGAGATAGAAGTACTCGCTCAGCTCTTGTTTTTCTTCAGCGGTCTTTCCGAACGCGTTCTTAAGTGCGGAGAGGCGCTCCGATCGGCTCTCCTCCTCCGCGATCTGCTGTTTCATGTCCGTCTCATGGTCTTTCATTGCCATCAGGTTCCCATAACCGTACCAGAGGCCAGCCCCACCAAGGATGACGAGGAGACTCAGAATGAGCAGGGTGATGGAGCTTGAAAGATGTTTCATATCTTGAGAGTGGCGCGCATACCTGTGAATGGGATCCCACTTTCCTGGAGCAATAGCTGCGCATCGAAATCAGCGCCTGAGAACAGCGGGTCCTTTCGAAGTGCGTTGCGGAATATGGTGAGATCAGCGCGGGTCGCAGCGTAGCCCGAGAGCACAAGAGCTGGGGGCGGATTCTTCTCGAACATAATGCTGCTTAAGGAGATCCCTGGCGTTTTTGCGCGACCGAGTGCATCAAGATACTTCGTGGGCATGAGATCCCCGGTGTTCTTAAGAGTGCTGACGTCGCTATTGAGATCTTCCACCTCAGCCTGAATATCCAAGATGTCCTTCGGCAGGCTGTTCTGCGTGCGGGCGAGCTCATCGGAGAGACTTTGCGTCGAGAGGCTGAGCGAGTATGCCGTGGGGAGAAACATCACGGCAAACAGGATCTCGGTGGCAAGCGCGAACAGCATCGCGACGACCGCAACGCGGGTCATGTACTCTCTTCGAAGTGTCCTTTTCTCTTTTGGGGGGAGCAGATTGATCATATGAGATGCTGGTGCCGGAGCGATAGACCGATGGCAGCAGAGAACCCGAGCGATTCCTGCGCGGTGATAGGAGGGATATACTGGTCAGACGATGCGACGTTCACCCAAGGGTTCGCGGTCGAGACCCCGACGTCAAGTTGGGACGATAGGTACTCCGGCAGCCCCTTCAGATTTGCGCCTCCGCCGGTGAGGAACACGTGTTCGACCGATCCACCGAACTTCTCCGCATGATGTGTCTGCCAATAGGTATAGTGGCGCATGAAACGACCCCGAAGATCTGCGATCGCTGGGAGGATCGCTTCGTATACGTTCTTCGATTTCGCGGAGTTCACGATGCCATGCTCGAGTTTGAGAGCCTCCGCCTCATCGTACGTTATCTTCATATTGCGCTCGATCGCTTGTGTAAGCATTCTCCCCCCCATATCAAGAGATGCGGAGAATTGGACCACTCCCTGTGCCTTGACGATGATCTCGGTCACCACCTTGCCGAGGTCGACGATCATATACGTCCCGAGGTCTCCGCGAGGGATGATCGCGCGCGCCATGGCCTGGGACTCGAATTCGAAGGCCTTCGGAATGATGCCGGTGTTATGGAAGATCGCAAGGTATTCATCAACGGTAGAGCGCGGGAGGACAGAAACCACCGCATCAATGGAATCGCGCTGGTGTTTCGGGTCCTCGACCGTCATGTAATCGAATATCGCGTCGGTGCCTGAGACGGGCGCATATTCCTCAAGATGGATCTCGATCGCTGTGCGGATATCATGCTCTGAGGCCTTCGGGATGCGCATATTGACGATGTAGGCCTGCTCTTCCGGAAGCGATATGTTAGCAAACAGAAGCTTATACTCTTCCGCGAGCTCCGCGATGGTCTCTTGAAGCTTGTGCACATCCTTGATGCGACCTTCTTGGATCAGACCGAGGGGAAAATTTCTGGTCGCATATCTCGAAACGCGCAAGTGGTCATGGTACGGAACAAGCTCCATGAATCGGACGGCGTCATCGGAGATATCGATGCCTACCGCTGGCATCTCAAGGTATCGCGGGATAGGAAAAATGGGCATCGTCCCCATTATACGAGAAATATTCCCCTGCTGCACAGGGGTTTTCTTTGCTTTATTGTGGTTCGCGATTCCTCGCTTCGCGCCGCGCGTGGTAGTACGGCATGATCAGCGGACGCACAATAGGGATCACCGAAAGGACGATGATAAGGAGAACGATGGGAAGGATGTAGCGATCGGGGTTCGGGACGATGGAGCCGAGGAAATATGNNACCCCGCCGACGACGTTATAGAGAAAGAAGATGCGAAAGCGCATACCCGCGACGCCAGCCATGATGGGAGTAAAGGTACGAACGGCAGGGATGAAGCGCGCAAGAACGATGCTCTTCGGTCCGTGCTCTTGGAAGAATTCGTGCGCTTGGAGGACGCGTTTCTGGGAGAAGAAGAACGATTCGGGTCGGGAGAAGATATATGGCCCAGTCTTGCGCCCGAACCAGTAGCCGACGGAATCACCCGCGATCGCCATCACGACAGCAAGGGATGTGAGTAACGCAATATCAAGGTACCCCTGCGAGGCAAGAAATCCTGCCGTGAAAAGAAGGCTATCCCCGGGGAGGAAGAATCCGAAGAAAAGTCCGGACTCCGCGAACACGATGGCACAGATACCAAAGTATCCTCCTGTAGTGATGATCGTCTGGAGGTCGAACATGGCTAGCGGAGCGTGCTCCCCGGCGGGATCTCCTTATCGGGATGCAAAAGCACCGCCTGCTCCCCGATCCCGACCGCGAGGATCATGCCATAAGAGG
>DKBN01000020.1 GCA_002451235.1 Patescibacteria group bacterium UBA6899 | reverse complement strand
GTTCTTTTGGGCTCTGTCCTCTCAAACTCGATCGGCGAGACGCGCGCCGTTATCAGCCATGAGAACCGCAAACGTGTCGTCTTGGTGTCCTCCAAACTCGAAGGCGGTATGACCGCAAAGGAAGTACAAGCGGAGTTCGAGGCGCGTATGAGCGAGCTCAATATCCCAGACGGCGTCGCCGCTGATTTTGGCGGCGAGAACGAGGAGGTCGATAGGTCCTTCCGCGATATGTTCGTCGCTCTGATCGCTGGCATGGTGCTCATGCTCTCAATTCTCGTCCTCGAATTCAATTCTTTTCGCCAGTCGTTCTATTTGCTCTCTATCGTTCCGCTCTCTTTGATCGGCGTCTTGGGCGGGCTCGCGATCGCAGGGCAGCCGCTCTCCTTCCCTTCTATGCTCGGCTTTATCGCACTCTCCGGAGTCATCATCAATCATGCGATCATCCTCCTCGACTCCATCATCCACCGCCTCGAGAATGATTCGGGGCGGCCGCTTCGGGAGATCATTCTCGATGCTTCCGTCATCCGCCTGCGCCCGATCTTCCTCACCACCATCACCACCGTGGTCGGCATGGTGCCGCTGGCATTCGTCAACGCCCTCTGGGGGCCGCTCGCGTTCGCGATCATGTTCGGGCTCTCATTCGCGATGCTCCTCACCCTCGTTCTCATCCCCGTCCTTTTCTTCCGCCATCCCGGAAAATATGCAAAGGCGATCTCGATTTCCGAGGGGGCGCACGATTAGAGCACGGATGTTTCCTCTTATCCCCATTTTGCCCACATATTTCTGCCTTTTTCGCCGCTTGTAAGCGGTCATCCGAGCGACTAGAATAGCGATACCTATGGCAATCCCCCGAGTCACCGGCGCCCGCATACCACCGCAACACATTGAAAGCGAACGCGCACTCTTGGGTGCGATCCTTCTGCGGGGCGACGTCCTTTATGAACTCACCGATACCTTCCCAAAAGATGCGTTCTATTCCGAAAAGCACCGTATCATCTACGAGGCGATGCTCGACCTTCACACCCGTCGTGAACCGATCGATCTCATCACCCTCGCAACGCGGCTCGAAGAACGCGGGGAGCTCGATGCAGTTGGAGGCCGAGCATATCTCGCGGAACTTGCCGGCAACGTTCCCACGTCGGCAAACGCAAAATACTATGCCGACACCGTCCGCAAGAAGCATTTGATGCGCACATTGATCGAGGCGGGAACGCATGTCGCCGAGATCGGCTACGACGAGGGCGGCGAACTCGACCAGATCCTCGACGAAGCGGAGCGGAGGATCTTCGAGGTGACGAACACGACCTCGCGCCAGTCCGTGATCCATATCAAGGATGCTCTTTCAGAGGCATGGGAACGCATTGATCGTTTGCACCACTCCAAGGACGGCATGCGCGGTGTTCCCACGGGGTTCGTTGCACTCGACAATCTTCTCTCCGGACTTCAAAAGACCGACCTTGTCATCCTCGCCGCTCGCCCCTCCGTCGGGAAGACCTCGCTTGCGCTCGACATCGCTCGTCGCGTCGCGGTGAACCACTTGATCCCGGTAGGCATCTTTTCCTTGGAAATGAGCACCCAGCAATTGATCGACCGCATGATCGCCGCGGAGAGTGCTGTCGATGCTTGGAAACTGCGCACCGGCCAGCGTCTCCAGGAAACGGATTTCACGTTCCTCCGCGACGCCATCGATCGCCTCGCGAAGGCCCCGATCTTCATCAATGACTCGCCCGGTATCAACATCCTCTCTATGCGCTCCGCCGTCCGCAAGATGAAGAGCGAGCATAATCTCGGTCTCGTCGTTGTTGACTACCTTCAGCTTATGACCCCGCTTCATAACAGCGACAGCATGGTCCAACAGGTGACCGAGATCTCGCGTTCGCTGAAGGGTCTCGCTAAAGAGCTCGACATTCCCGTCCTCGCCCTCTCTCAGCTTTCCCGCGCGGTCGAGCAGCGCGGCGGGAAACCGCGACTCTCTGACCTTCGCGATTCCGGCTCCATCGAGCAAGATGCCGACGTCGTCATGTTCATTCACCGCGACGACAAGAACAACGAGAATTCGGAGCGGCCGAATATCGCGGAGATCATGGTCGAGAAGCACAGAAACGGCCCAACTGGTCGTGTTGAGCTATTTTTCGACGATAAGCACACGACCTTCCGCGATATCGAGAAGAACCGCGCCGTCGACGAAGCGTTCGAAAACGTGTTCTAGAGAGGCACATGGACCCGATCTCCCAGCTTGCGCAGATGTTCACTGAGTTCCCCGGCATCGGCACCAGGCAAGCGAAGCGCTTCGCCTATTTTCTCTTGAAGCGTGATCGACAGTATGCAGACGACCTGATCGCACTTATCAAAACAATGCGAGCAAACGTGCGCGAGTGCCCGAAGTGCCGCCGCTATCACGTCCCCAAAACAGATACGCGAATATGCGCGCTCTGCTCCGATGAAACACGCGATCGGAAAACGCTCGTCATCGTCGAGAGAGATTCCGACCTTGAGAGCATGGAGCGGAGCGGGTCATATCATGGTCTCTATTTCGTCCTCGGCGGCACGCTTCCCGTTCTCGAGAAGGATGCGTCGCGCGCCATTCGTTCGAAAGAACTCCACGCTCGCGTAGACGAACTCGGAAAAGACGGACTCAGAGAGATCATCCTCGCCTGTTCATTCACTCCCGAGAGCGAGCACACGAGCGATCACGTCCGGAGTATGCTCGGGCCGCTCAAAGAGCGGTATGGCCTTCGTATTACGACCCTCGGCCGCGGCCTCTCGACAGGCACCGAGCTTGAATACAGCGACCCCGACACGCTCCGATACGCTCTAGAGGGAAGGAAATGATATGGAATCCCAGCACGCTAATCTAGAGTCCACAAATAGTGATACTGTTCGTATGAGTGAGGGGGTACAGATTGGCGTATATGGTCCTGGAGAAAATGGTGGACAGAGGGTGGGAGGTAGAAGAAATAATTGGCATGAAAATAGGAATGAAGATGAAATTAATGTTGCCCAGCGTTTTTCTATAATAAGCCAGAATGGGTTAGTGAAATTTCAAAAACAGCAGCAAAATTCTGATGTAGATGTTTTGGGATTTTCTGATGACCATAGGGTTGTTGAAAAATTCCAAATTACTCGTCTTTATGATAAACAGTTTTGGACAGAATTACATGAGGGGGCTACCGATCGAGAACTTACCTTAAAGGACTTGTGTGAGATGGTATTGGAGGCCATTAAAAGAAAAGAGGAAAAATATTCTCTTCAGCAACGTAAGGATATTGTTCTACTCATCGATACCAACCCTGCGGGGATTGTTTCTACCCTTGTACCCCTCATAATAAATAACTTGGGGACAAGAGTAGAAAATGCGGGATTTAGGGATATTTGGTTAGTTGGAGTAACCAATGATCAATTATTTCAATTAACGGTTGCTAATTCACCTCTTATAAGCACTGAATGACATTATGTTTATAAGCACTCAGTGTATGTTTGTTATTTTTTCTCAATATAATTCTCGATCAGTCTCCTCAGGACGCTGTCAGTCCCAGCCTTGAAACATAGATTGCCATCGGCTGTTCATCCATACGCACTATTTTACGGAAAAACATCGAACCCGCCAGCAGGCGGGACGATGCCGCCCTTCGACAGCTTTGTGGTCATCGTTATAGCTTTCGTGATCAGATCGAATCGATCTTCACTTTCATGTACGGCTGACGGTGGCCGTTCTTCTTGTAGTAGCGAGACTTAGGCATGTATTTGACGACGATCTTCTTCTCGCCTCTCCCCTCCTCGACGATTGTCGCCTCTACCTTGGCGCCCGAGAGATAGGGAGTGCCGATCTTGGTCGCGCTGCCATCATCAACCAAGAGCACCTTATCGAATACGACCCTGTCCCCCTCCTTCTTCCCCGAGATCTTCTCGACGGAAAACGCGTCGCCTGCCGCGACCTTGTATTGCTTCCCGCCTGTCTGAATGACTGCGAATGACATAGTACGGCCTAGTATACGGAATTTCCCAACTTTGGCAATAGCAGATCTTGTCGGTTGACAAATATCTAATTTTCTTATAAAAACAGGTCCTTGACCTGATACGAGGAGTAAAAATGTTTCGTCTGGTTCTCTTGTTCTTTGCGTTTCTTGCGATGTCGGGCGCCACCGTCGCGGAAAACAAACAGCCGCTCCCCTTCACTTGGTGCGGTGAAAAATCAATAACGCTTGTCGTGAACGACAGGGTACTCCCAACGGACGAGTCGCTCAAGCTTCGCCATTGTGCGAAGGAAGTGACGCCGTATGGCGGTCAAGACCCCACGGTCGCGGTGACCGGACCGAACGTCGCAGTCGCGTACCGTTATGAACGGGCAGCGCGCACGCTCTACATCAAGATCAAGCTTCACGATCGCGGTACGAAAGTCCGCGGCCCCGCTTTGGCGGGGCTTTTTTCATGGGTTTATTCCTCCACCTTCGGCCTCTCAAGCTGGTTCGGTTCCAATCCTGGGCCCTCGCCGGTGATGCAGAAAGAAGAATGCCCCCGCAGTGCGGGGGCATAAGAACGGGGATCAGCGCACGACGAGAAGAAAGAACTCGTCACCGCGCTCGAGGTACACACCCTCGGGGCCGACNNACCCTCGGGGCCGACGCACCAGCTATTGCACGGATGCGTGCCGAGCGACCGTTCGGTACCGTCGTGAGCGACGTGGAAGAACTCGCCACCACGCTCGAGGTACAGTCCCTCGGGGCCGACGCTCCACTCGTAGCACGGATGCGTGCCGAGCTCGATCATGTCGCCGGTCTTTGCTTGAGCCAAAAGCTCGTCGAACGACCCCTCGGTCGTCAACACAGTTCTCATCTTCATCTCGTTCCCCTTCAAGGTTGAGAATTGTTCAGTATTCCAGCGGAAAAACTAACACGTTAAGTAAAAACTGTCAATTGTTCTCGACATCACTCTTTTGCGTTTGGTCTCTCAAGCTGGTTCGGCTCCAACCCTGGGGCCTCACCGGTGATGCGCGCAACATCCTTGTCGACCTTCCCTAATTCCTTGTATGCCGCATTGTAGTGATTCACGGTCGTCGAGAGCGAGTTGCCGAGACGCCCCATGTAGTCTTCGTACGCCTTCAAGTGCTTTCCGAGCTCATCGACACGCTTAATGATGTCCTTCGCGGTTTCCTCGATCTTGAACGCCTTGAACCCGTACAAAACTGATTGAAGATACGCCGCAAACGTTGTGGGAGAAACGATGATGACCTTACGTTCATTATACGCGTAATCTATCAAGTTGCGGGTGTTCACCTTGACCGCGCCCACCTCGTTCACCAGAAGGTCGTAGTAGATGGCCTCCGCGGGAATGAACATGAACGCGAACGGGAGCGTTCCCTCTTCTGGACGGACGTATTTTGCGGTCTCGTCGATGCGTTTCTTGAGGTCGTTCTTGAACTCCTTCTCGAGTTCTTCGCGCTGCCGGTCATCGATCGCCTGCGAGATGCGGCTGTAGTTATCGAGCGAGAACTTTGCGTCGACCGGTATGATCCCCTCTTTCGTCATGATGACCGCGTCGACCTTTTCCTTGTTCTTGAACTCGTATTGCATCTGGTACGCCCCCGGCGGCAAGATATTGGAGAGGATCAGCTCGAGGGACGCCTCACCGAGATTGCCGCGCTGCTTCTGGTGTTTCAGCACCTTCTCGAGATTCGCGAGCTGTTCCGCGATGGTCATGAATTGGCGCGTCGCTTCGTTGGTCTTCGTCTGCTCGCGCGCGACGTCAAGAAGCGAGCGCGACATCGACTCGTTGATCTCCCTCAGAAGTTTCTGGCTTTCGGAGAATTGCATTCTGACGGCGTCCGTCATCTCTCGGCGCGATTCTCCAAGCTTAGCGTCGAGAGATTTCGAAAGTTCAGCCATTTGCTGCTGAAGGAGAAGGAGTGATTCACCTCCTTGGATGCTCGAAGGTGTCCCGCGTGCGCGAGAAACTGTCCAGATGAATGCAAGCACGAGTGCCGCGAGGGCAAGGATGAGGATGACGGTCAATGTATCCATTCGCGAATCCTATCACGCGTCCTTGCGCCGCTCAAACCAGAGTGCCTTCCCCACCTCATGTACGAACAAGACGATCAAGAATACGATGACGCCGACCGCGAACCCAGAGAGCGGATGAAGAGAGTCGAGCGAGAGGATGCGTGTGATCGGACCGACGGAGAGAGCGACGAAGAGACCGAAAAAAGCAACCCCGAGCGCCACGAGAAGATAGCGGTTCGAGAACGGCTGCAT
The DNA here is from genome assembly GCA_002451235.1 of Patescibacteria group bacterium UBA6899. Taxonomy (GTDB): domain Bacteria; phylum Patescibacteriota; class Minisyncoccia; order Phycocordibacterales; family UBA6899; genus UBA6899. The sequence goes on along the minus strand of DKBN01000020.1, from coordinate 13,348 downwards.
CTTCCAGATCGGGATATGGAGGTCCTTGATCGAGATCGCGCCGGCGACCGCCGAGATGAAAAGCGTGACGAAGATCAGGGCGCGCGTCTCTTCGATCGAATAGCCGAGATGAAGGTAGGCGGTAAAGAACAAGAGATAGAGGATAAGGCCGGTCGAGAGAGAGCAAAGGACGATGTATTTCACCATGCCCAAAGAGACGATACCCTGCGCGCCGTGCCGTCGCGGATGCCGCCACATCACGTCCGGTTCCTTCGGTTCGAAGGCATAGGCGAAATTGAGCATTCCTTCCGTGAGGAGATTGATCCACAGGATCTGCGCCGGAAGGACCGGGATGGGCGCGGAAGCGAGCATCGCTCCGCCAACGACGATGATCTCGCCGAACGAGGTCGAGAGCAAATAAGCGATGATCTTCTTCAGGTTATCGCGCACACGTCTCCCTTCTTCGATCGCAGAAACTATGACGGAAAAACTGTTGTTGAGAAGCACAAGATCTGAGGACTCCTTCGCAACTTCTGTCCCGCTGCCCAAAGAAACGCCGATGTTCGCTGCCTTCAGGGCAGGCGCGTCGTTCACGCCGTCGCCGGTCATGGCGACGATCTCCCCGCGCTCGCGAAGCAAGCGAGCGACTCTGAGCTTCGACTCAGGGAGCATGCGAGAAAGGACCGTCGCGTGTTTGAGCGCCTTGGCGAGCTCGTCCTCGGTCAGCTTCGCTATTTCATCTCCGGTAAGGGTCGTGTCGTCGTCCTTGTAGATACCGCACTCGCGCGCGATAGAAACGGCGGTATGCGTGTTGTCCCCGGTCGCCATGATGACGCGGGCTCCGGAACGCTCAGCCATCCGCACCGCCTCTTTCACATCGGGACGCAGTGGGTCAGTGAAGGAAATGAATCCTGCGAATGAACATCCAGGAAGGATCGATACCGTATCTTTCGTCTCTTCCCTCGAGAACGAGCTTCGCTCGGTATCCTTCATTGCGATACCGATCATCCGCTCTCCTGCCGCTGTGCGCGCGCGAAATGCTTCGAGGAACCGTTCAGTCATACGCGACGTCTTGGGATGCGGCATTCCTTCGACATAGATGTGGGTCGCATGCTCGAGAAGATATTCGGGTGCGCCAGAGATATGGTAACGATTCGGCGTGATACCGCGGATGTCATTTAGAGACGCGGCGAAGCGGGACGCCGAAGAGAACGCGAGGAAATCGAGCCGGGGATAATTCTGAAGGAGGATCGTTTGGTTGAGACCAGAGGCAAGCGCGGCGGTAACGACCGCGCGCTCGACGGGACGCCCGTGAATGACACCATCTGCGGGATCGATGAAGGCATCAGAAGCGAGCACCGCAAACTCTAGGACGTCTCGCTCGTCGCCATGCGCCTTGTGTACCGCATCTCGATCGATCGATGTGACGTTCTCTCCCGCCTCAAGGCTCTGCCAAGTGATGATGCGAGAAACTTCCATCTCTGCCCTCGTGAGCGTCCCGGTCTTATCGGTGAGAATAACAGTGGTCGAGCCGAGGGTCTCCGCTGCCAGAAGATTCCGCACTAACCCCCCACGTAAGAGGAGCGCTTCCATACCGACCGCGAGCCCGACGGTTACCGCCGCAGGCAGACCTTCCGGGATCGCAGAGACCGCGATAGCCACGGAGATGAGGAAGAGTTCCGACAGCGCTTCGTGGCGAAAGAGACCGAGGATAAAGATGAGGGCGAGCGATACGATGATGAGAATGGAGAGCAGCTGCGCGACGCGGGCGATCTCCTGCTGTAGCGGCGTCGCACCCTCTTCCTTCCCTTCGATGGATGAGGCGATGCGTCCGAGCTCGGTCCGGTTCCCTGTCGCGACCACGAGCGCCAGGCCGTTCCCTGCGGTCGCGAGACTCCCGGCGAACACCATATTTCTGATCTCGCTCGGGATGAACGGGCCCACGCATCGCTCACTGGTCTTCCTCACTTCCATCCATTCCCCCGTAAGGATCGATTCGTTGGCAGTAAGCTCGCCCGCCCTCATTACGCGTGCGTCAGCGGCGATCTTCGCCCCGGCCTCGATCGCGAGGAGGTCCCCAGGCACGATCTCCGCGCTCTTGACGAGCCGTTTCACCCCGTCGCGGATCACTATTGCGTTCGAATCTTGGGAACTCTTGAGCTTGTCGAAGGCGCGATCGGCGCGTCCTTCCTGATAGAGCCCGACCAGGACGTTGACCAGGAGCGCGACAAAGATGATGCTCGCGTCCACATATGAATGTAACAGGAGCGTGACAATTCCGGCGATGAGGAGAATGACGCCGAGCGGATTCCTCAGCTGCTCGAATGTGCGCTCGAGCATCGTCTGCTTCCGTTTTGCAACGAGAACATTTTCCCCGTACTCCTTCACCCTGCGTTTTGCTTCCTTCTCTTCGAGTCCGCGCGACGCGTTCGAATGCAGGCGCTCGACGACGTGTTTCGCATCCTCCTCATACCACCATGCGTGCCTTTCGTGCATACGATGATTCTACCATGCAAAAAAGACACCCCGGAGGTTCCGGGGTGTGACGATCTCATCGTCATGAACGTAGCATCGCTCCCTTCTGTGCGATCATTCCGCGATCGACACGTTCCAGCATCGAAGCCAGCGTATCGCCGTGTTGGTAGAACTCGATGGCCGCTCGAGCGATAAGTCTGGCGTCCTCCTCTTTCATGTTGCGGTTGATGTCGGCGATCACACGCTCCGTCTGTTCGCGGGTGACTCCTTTGAGGAGCACGAGGAACTCATCGCCCCCGTATCGGCAGTACCAATCGCTCTGGCCGCGCATTCGCCGACGGATGCCGCTTGCTGCTTTCGCAAGCACCTTGTCGCCCGCAAGATGCCCCTCGACATCGTTGATCTTTCCGAAATCGATCAGATCGAGCATGACGAGCGCGACCGTTTCTGGTCTTGGATCGTCCGCGCGCAGCCGTCCGGTACTCAGCCGATCGATGAATTCACCCGCGAGGTCAAGGAATGTTTCTCGCCGATACAACTCGGTCAGTCCATCGAAGTACGCCTTTCGCCGAAGGATGGTGACCTCATCACGAAGGCGCCGATTCTCGTCCAAGGCCCGCACCAGCTCCGCATTGAGCAACGTTGCTTCGCTCATTGGTTTCCTTCCATAAAGTCCAAACCACTGCCGTTCTACGATATTTTACGGATTAGTCAACGAATGCCCTGGTGCCGCTTCGGGTATAATCCACGCATATCATCTCACCAATATTCATATGTTGCTTCACGAAACCATCAAAGAGGAGATCAAGAACGCCATGCGGGCAAAGGATGCGGCGCGGCTCGAGGTCCTACGCGGGATCGCGACCGCATTTGTCAACGAGGTCGTCGCCAAGCGCAGACCGCCGCAGGAGATCCTCGACGATGATTCTTCGATTGCGGTCCTGAAGCGCCTCTTGAAACAGCGCAAGGATTCCGCGGAACAGTTCGCGGCTGGCGGCCGACCCGAGCTTGCCGAGAAGGAGCTCAAGGAAGAGAAGATCATCCAGACCTTCCTCCCCCAGATGATGTCTCGAGAGGAGATCAGAAAGATCGCGGAAACAAAGAAAACTGAGCTCGGCATCGCGGACAAGTCGAAGATGGGTCAATTCATCGGTGCGGTCATGAAGGCGTGTGCCGGCAAGGCCGATGGTGCGGACGTAAAAGCGGTGGCAGAGGAACTCCTGGGATAAACATTGACACTAGCTGAATATTTCAGTACAATATTTTCGGGATACCTGCGGGAGGCTCTATGGATGAAGTTTGGAAATTCTTTGGAATATTTGCGTGCGTCGGCATCGCTTGGACGTGCCTGGAAATTTGGGGAGAGGAAGCCGAAGAAAATCGCCTCGCTCGCCTGCTCGGTCTCTCCGAAAGCTTCTGGGCGGATACCGGGAAAGATCACGAGGGACCGCTGCTTTGGATGGCCTATCGCACTGAAATGGTGAAATTGGCGGAAATGCCCAAGCGGGGGTTCTCTCAACGTACCATCAACCTTCGGCGAAGACAGTTGGAGTTCGCTCGAAAGTTACTTTGGCGGCGATGCCAGAAGTATGGGCGGCCAGCATAGGCTGGCCGTTTTTTTATACGTACAATTTCATATGATGCGCGACGTCCGCGAAATCCTCAACGATCGCATCAGGCGGAAGATAGCCGTCATGGACGCGCTCAAGGCCGTCGGGGCGGCGCATGAGCATCGCGAAGACTTGGGGGTTCTCGCTCTTCACGTCATGAATATTCATCGGCTCGTCATCGACATAGAACACTGCGACGGCGTCCTTGCCGCGTTTCGTGAGGAAATCGTGCACAAGCTCACCTTTCGCATGCATCGCGGTGGTGTAAAGTGCGCCAGAAAAGAAATTTCCCAATCCGGAGCGTTCGAGCTTGCGTTTTTGAAAATCGACATCGGCGGTGCGCGTAAGCAGGACGAGCAAGCATCGTTCTTGCGCGCGTTCGAGGAACGGTTTGACGTCAAGGAACACGGACTCCGCCCAATTCGGCTCGGGGATCTTCCCCGCCATTGTCGCCTCCATATACGGCAGCCGTTTCGTTGCTTCGATCCCCCAGAATTCGTAGAGGCGCTCGGTATCGAACATTGTTCGGTCTAGATCTATGAACAGGATCGGTTTCGGCATCATTCGCAGTATATCAGCAAGATGCGCTCGGCAGAAAAACCGGTGCTTCCAGAAGTCGAAATAATCAAGTAGGCTGTTTTCGTGAAAAGATGGCTAATTTTCCTTTCCGGTGTCACCATCGGAGTTGTCGGTTCTCTTGCAATTTTGGGCCATTTTAAGGCCCTAGAGGCCGTTTTTCGCCCCAAAGAGGTGGATGTGGCCCCGAAACCCATCGAGGTCGTCAAACTCCTATTCGTGGGCGACATTATGCCTTCGCGAGGGGTGGATAAGCAAATGATGGCGTTCAGCTACGACTTTCCTTTTGAGAAACTGCGCGGTCTCCTGAAGAATGCCGACGTGACGTTCGCGAACCTCGAATCCCCCGTCACGCACGGTCGGACGGTCCAGAGCGGCGAGATGCGCTTCCGCACCGATCCGGAGTTCCTCCCCTATCTGAGACGGGCAGGGGTGAGCGTTGTATCGGTCGCCAACAATCATATGGGAGATGAGGGTGAGAGCGGCGTCCGCGAAACGCTTGCCCACCTCGCGGAGAATGGCATCGTTGCGGTCGGTGCGGGAACGTCAAGTGAAGCTTATACTCCTCGTTATGTCACGGTCGGTTCGACCACGATCGCGTACATCGCCGAGAACGATACGACCCCGGTCCCACCATCTTACTGCGCGAGCGATACTCTCGCGGGGAGCGCCTGCTTCGACTTCTGGCGGCTCGCAGAGGCGATCGATGAAGCACGCGCGTATGCGGATTTCGTCGTTATCTCAATGCACGCCGGTACGGAATACACGAGTGTGCCGAACGATATCCAGAGACGTTTTGCCCATGCGGCGATCGGCCTCGGCGCGGACCTTGTCATCGGCACTCATCCCCACTGGATCCAGTCGCGTGAATTTTATAAAGGCAAGTGGATCTACTATAGCCTTGGGAACTTTATCTTCGACCAAGAGTGGTCGCGTGACACGAAGCTCGGACTCGCGCTCGAAGTCGACGTAGTCAAAGCATCGAGCACCATCGTTCGCATGACGCACACAATCATCCGCGTCGACGAATTCGCCCAGCCGCGCGTCGCAACGGACGAGGAAGCGGGCGACATGTACCAATATCTCGAACTTCCCTGATTGCGCATCTTCAGCGTTCGGGTAATGTGGTGTCGGACATTACTTAATAGAGCGAACATGCATCTCCCCATGCTTATGGTGGTGGGTACGGATACCCAGTTGGTGAAAACGATCATCGAGATCTCCCTGAAACGACTTCCCGCGCGATGCGGGGACTGAGTGCGTTACTTTCCCCCGTATATATCCTCAAGATGTCCCTTATGCGGCGCCCCGACGCATTCGTTTTTTTCTCGTCGGCATATCCGGACTACGGGCTCAAGATCCTTTGAGCTATCCAGTCGAGGGAACGCCGCGGAGCTGTCATGAAGAATTTCCCGATATTCGTCATTCACACCCCAGAGCGATCTGCGAACAGACCGGAACCTTCTATGTTCCACGAAAAGAAGGTCGAAAACGTCTTCGCTATCGGGAATATCAACGACCCTGATGAGGTCGCGAGAACTTTCAGCAGCATCATCGAGAAGATCTCACGGGCGCACTGACATCGTCAGCGCGCTTTTTTCAGTAAGACTTGCGCTCTTAAACCTCCTGTGTATTGTGGGAAAAGACGTTCATGTACATTCCATTCTGAATCAACCGGGGGAGGAAATATGTCAACGATGCTGATCGCGGGAAATTCCGAGCAGTGCTCCATCATGAAACCGTTATTGGTGGGTGCGAGAGCGGTTGTGGTCCCTGTATCCCCATCAGCCGGTCTCACGAAGTACATCGATGTCATCAAGAGTGCCGTTTCGCCTAGGGTCGCCGCTGTGTTCACTGGGACGTTCCCCGATCACGACAAAAAGGTGGTGCGAGAGGTACGCGCAAACAAGAACGGACGCTGTTTCCCGGTCTTGGCCGTCACGAGCGTACATTCCAATCCCACACAGTCGGAACTCATCGAGATGGGCGCTGATGAGGTCATCCAACTTCCTGACACACGTTCGCGTGAATGGGTGACGTTCGCTACGCTAAAATTGCGTAGCCGGTTTAGTGGATTTGCGAGTCTGAAGGGTTCGTTCGGCGAAGAACACATGCTTCAGACGCTCCTCACACACCTGCGCCTTCTCGATGAACAATTGTTGTGGGTGGGAAGATTGACTCGGGATATGCTTCGCTGCAGTCTTAATGCAAAATTACACCACACACGAGCAGTGACCTTAAGTAGCGATCCTGGTCGAGAACCGTGGGTCCCCTTAGGGTGGGCAAAGAGGGCAACGGGAAGATATGAGGGCCCCCGCGCCAATGAGGTAACGATGGAGAGCGCCGAAACCATCAAGGCTCTTAGGGATCTTGAAGAACTCACCGCGACTATAACGAATGGCATTCCGATGACTCGGACATGCATTTCAATGTCAGAGGAGTTGATAGAATGCTTCCAAAAAAGAAAATTCACCGTAGAAAAAGAGAGCGATCCACAGAGGACTGGGGAGACGGGGGAACAAACCGGGATATTCTCACTCAAAGTATTACGAGCGAGAAAGATCCAGTTCACCTACAGGGAAAGATTAACATCGTTCTCTCTTACACCTCGGGCCGCGGCACTACTGGACACCCTTGCACGATCAAATGGATCCCCTATAGGAGTCGGGGAGCTGTGTAGGGTTCTTGGTCTTTCCGATCGACGTGATCTTATCTCTGCTTTTTGCCATCTCCGCAAGGAAATGTGTGGGCGATTTCCTGGAGCACAGGCTGCGTTCAAGAAGGTGCACAACGGAGGATATTTCTTTGACGAACATCTCTTCGCAGCATGTATTCACCCTGCTTCCTCTCCTGACGTACTCACTACCATACCACTGCTTTCGTATTCGTTCGTACCACGAGAACTAACCGATAAGCGAAAACAGGGGGAAATGGAGTTGAGGCTTCCATTCGGTTCCGTACTGCTTACACCAAAAGAATGTACAGTAGTCCGCACCCTACTGGAGAGGTATGGAGAGATCGTTCCGGGCCATATGTTGGGAGCAACTCGCGGCGGGTATCCTCCGAGCTTGGGGACTGTGCGAAATAAATTCAAGCGTTACCTTCCCCCAGGAGGGTTGATCATTGAAACATTTACTCTTGAGGGCTATCGGTTGATCTCACGCATTGGAGACAACCCCACCTAATGATGTGTTGAACTCGTGCGCCGCAATGCGGCGCACGATTTTTAATGGGAAGAAAAACGGCCGCGTGCGCGGCCGTCATGCCTGTTTCTCTACGCACCCGTGCGCTTTGCCCTAGGACTTGAACGGTAAACGCGCCGCATGCGGATTGAGTTGGCGATCTTTCGTCCCTCGTTCGCGTCGTCGAAGATCTGGGGAATCTTCACTAGACTAGTCGCCCCCGTGGAGCGAAGTCGTTTAATGAAGAGGACCTCGATATCTCCTCTACCCCTGGTCGACCGGATGATCTCCTGGCCCATCCGACAGTCGATCTCGTATACAGAGTACGCCACGTCATCAAGAACAATTCTTGCCAGTTCGGCGTCGGGGTCTTTTCCCCGCTCGATAAGCATTTGACAAACGAGTTTGTTCGCTGCTTGTTCCTCGCCAGGGCGGGGGGAAACAAAAAGCTGGTACTTTACTGGATCGCACTTCAAAATGAACCTCCTTTCCTGCCGGAATTTTTAACCTACAATATCAAATGGTATTTGTCTAGTCTCAAGTTAGATCCTTGACTCCCTCTACCTTTATATTCGCGATGTCATGCTTGTCGAATTCGTCCTCGTAGGTCTCGGTACGGTCATCGAGAAAATGCTTGTATTCCTCCGACGGCAGCGCGGCCTTCGCTCCCCTACCATACACACGCTCGATGTCGCGCTCTGCGAGCCGCGTCGCAAGCTCTTCCCAGAACGTGTCGCGATCGTAATCATCGAGGATCTTCGAAAGCTCGGTATCATTCTCAAACATCTGTGACGGATGGTTGTGTTCGACGCCGTCCACTTCGTGATGCCAGGTCGCCGCGGGGAACGCCTGCCGCGCACGGGCGAAGATTAGCTGTTCAAGGTCATCGTACTCCTTAAGAAAATCATCATCTTCGCGACGGCCGTTCACGATCGTGTTCGCGATGTAAGCCATCTTCATCAAGACGAGGAATTGCTCTTTGGTGAGCCCAAGACCGATGATCTCGCTCTCGTGTCCCATGGAAAGATACTAGCATACGGACCGCGAGAATTCATGCACAACACGAATGCCGCTGGGATAGGGACGTCGGGCGTATGTTCGCTGCGAGAGAAGTGTGGGAAACGGAATGACTATTTCATCCGTCGCCTTGATCATGTGGGTGAGGCGCCGTTCGCATTTGACCCCCTCATAGTATCTTGGGTGCAAGCGGAAGCAAGCAGTATGGTGGATCATTTGGGTACATCGACAATAGGTGAAGCGGTACTGGGATCTTTTTGCGATTCCATCAGCGCCCCATATGCCCCAAAGAGTGCGAGCAAGAGGCCGGCAACATAAAGACACGCTCCGACCGCTTTCGCGTAGCTGAGAAGATGAAGCGTTCCCAGTAGATAGTTCCAGTCATGTTCCCCACCGATAAGATCGAGTTGCATCGCTTTCGCATCTGCCGCGTAGATCGCAACCTTGACAAAGTTCTGCGCGACCCAAAGGAGGAGAAGGTGCCCCGAATACCTATCTCCTCTTCGAAAGAAGTAGAGTGCGAACGTCAATGGAAAGACGATCTGAAAGAGCGAGCCCACAAGAACATAGAAAAATTGCCCGAAGAACATGGCGAGCGTATGCCCCGCCTCATGGATGACGAGGTCGACGGAATCGATCATCTGCCATCGGTACGGGAATACGAACGCCGATCCGAAATAGACAACGAAGATCGCAACAACGATGACGCGCGGGGTATACCAGGTTTGCGAGTTCAATTTGTGACCTCACGGGGAATCGAACCCCGATTACCGCCTTGAAAAGGCGATGTCCTAACCGTTAGACGATGAGGCCGCCTGTGATGTTTCGAGAGAATAACAGGAATTCGCTATATTGTCGAGATATGACTTGACTTTTCTCTCGTATTGTGTGGAATGTGTAAAGAGAGATACGGAGGCGAGGATGAAAGAGTTCGTAAAAGCGTTCTTTGTTTCATTTCTGTGCATGTTGGCGGTCCTCATATGGATCGACGAGGACGGTGTTATGGTCGGGAAGCTGGTCGGGCGGTTCGCCGATGGAGTTCCGGAGCCGTATCCGAACAAGCGAAAGTCTGATGCGGAATCGCTTTTTTTACTTGGCAGGTTCGCGCAGGTGGCATGCAACGAGCATGACGCGAGAGAGTTGTATAAGAATGCTTTGGTGCGAAGCCCGGACGACCAGAGGATCTCCACTGCGCTCCGTCAACTTCATTCCTGGACGCTTGCGGAACACGACAGAGAACTCGTGCTTTCCTACATTTCCACCGGGGAGGAGTGGGTCGTCCACGCCGAGCGCGCGCTTCGATGTTCTCCAAAGAGCAAAGAGGCACTGGCAAGGCTCAGTGAGATCGGTTCTCGCATCACCTATTCACGATAGCGCTTCCCGGCGCTATCTTCTTTTGTGTTCTGGCGTTCCCACTCGCGAAGACGTCGGCGGAGTATCCGATGCTTCGGGACCTCTCGCGCGACGAGTGCCCAAAAACGCTCGCTGTGGTTATGTTCGAGCAGATGGCACAGTTCGTGGACGACGATGTACCCTTGTAACTCTGGCGGCAAGAGGACGATCCGGACACTGAAATTGATGTTTCCCAAGGAAGACGCGCTTCCCCACCGAGAGACCGTGTTCCTGATGGCGATGCGCTTCGGCAAGACGCCGTAGCGCGGCGCGTACTTCACGACCAGGGAGTGAGCGACCCCGCGCGCATGCGCTTTTTGCGAAAGATAGAAGGCTCTCGGCGGCGGGCGTCGCCGGACGACCCTCTTTCGCACAGTAAAGAACCACGAACGCATCGTGTCAGATTACCACACGAGCAATACCGCCGCGACCGAAAGGATGATCGGGATCAATAGCGTCACAAGGGTCACTCCCCCTCCGGCGTTGGCGTGCTGTTCGCGTTTCATGCATCGTATATACTGCTGAACGGGAAAAAAGTGACACATTGACCTTCTCTGGGGGATACATAGGATGCGTACGGACCATAACAAATGAAGGAGGATCTATGACCGGGGCAAAACGGATGCCGAAGAACGTACCACCCTATATGCTCCCAGCGTATTGGGGACATGAGTTGGCGGCCCATGTCGTCGACCAGACGGCAAGGCAGACCCTTGTGGCAAAGGATGCAGAGCTATCCGCCCGCGCCCGCTGGAACGCACTTCCGGAGATGGCGAAGCGTCGCATCGGAGCGATCGTCGGCCTGTTGCTCGATATGCCGACACTCCAGCATATGGCGGTCTATCGTTACACCACCATGACCCACCAGAATCACAAGTCACGGACTGGAAAAAAAAGAAAATCCCGACCTTGAAGGAAGCGCTGAGCGATCGGCGCTATCTTTTTGTCCATTCCTCCTCCTGCCGGACGAGACACAGTGGCGCAAGATCGGGGATGGCGAGCAATTGGATGGTCGCCTCTTCCATGCGAATACGGTTCTCGCCGCTCCCTTGCGATCCTTTGATGAGAATGAGGTCTCCGGCCTGCGCATGCCCGTACATCCAATGCCCCGCCTCTTTGCTGGAAGCGAATTCGTACACCGCCTCGGCGATCATACCTTGCTTCTTCGCTTCGTCCGCGATCCATTTCGCGCGTTTCCCGACGACCACAAGGAGGTCGAGAAACTCACCTGCGATGGTGCCGATCTTGCGGTGTTGAGCTTCTGAGAATGTCCCGAGCTCGAGCATGTCTCCGAGGAGCGCTACCTTTCTTCCTTCGTTCTTCGCTTCTTTGAGCGCCCGGAGCGCCGCCTCCATTGCGATCGGGGAAGCATTGTAGCTGTCGTCGATCAATGTCGTATCATTGACTCCTGCCAAGAGGCGCATACGGCCCGGCGGAAGGTCCGCCCCCTCGATGTGACGCGAGATGCGCTCGAGATCGTAGCCGAGCGCAAGTCCGACCGCGCTCGCAGCGAGCGCCGCGATGATCGCCTGCTCGCCCAAAACGCCCTCGATCGAGACCGATGTGCTCCTTCCTTTCCATTCGATCGTGTATCCCATCCCGTACGGCACGATCCGATCGTTCCGCTCCCCGTAATCGACATGGATATTCCCGGCACGCACCGCGCTCGTCGCCCCCAGACCGTAGGAAACGATGGTGCGCCTCTCGATCCCTTTCGCTTTTGCCATAGCATGCGCGTCGTCTCCTGAGATGAGGATATAACCGCCTTCTTTTACGGAATGTGTGAGCGCCCATTCCTCTTCCCGCACCGATTCCGGATCGCGATAATTCTCGAGATGGACGGGAACGTCAGGAAGGCGCGTCACGACGACCATGTCGGTCTTCAGCCAGCCAAGAAGGCGAACGATATCGTTCGGCTGATCCGCACCGATCTCAAGGACAAGGATCTTCGGATACGCGGTAGAGAATGGCACTAGAGCGCCGAGGAGGAGATTCTTAGCCCAATGGAGCGGAGACCCCCAGGCGTTCTCAAGACCGAGCACGGTGAGAGGGAGTCCGATATCCGAATTCATGCTCTTCTTACTCTTGCGAACGCGCTTCTCTCCTTCTTCCCCCGCGAGGACCGCGCCGATCAGGTCCTTCGTCGACGTCTTTCCGACCGAGCCGGTAACTCCCACGATGAATGGGCGATGTCTCCAGAGCGCGAGGCGGGTCTCAAGAGTAAGGAGGGCGATGACGAGGCGTTTCATATCTTTTGCAATGTTACTGCGATCCCTGGGCGGCGTGTATGGGAGCGGCATCCAGTCGGGCGCCGTTCGGGCTGCGATCTGGCGGCACGTCGTAGTAATTCAAGAGAAAACGGGCGAGACGCATGAACGGATACGTGAGCGTATGTGACGCATACTGGGCCCCCTTCGGATAATAGGTGTACATGAAAACGATGAACTTGGGGTCGTATGCAGGGAAATATCCGAAAAAGGTATGCATATAGCGATCTTCATAATAACCGCCGCCGTCCTTTCTTGGTCGCGCGATCTGCGCCGTCCCGGTCTTCGCAGCGACGGAATACTCGGGGATCTTCACTGTGCCATTGAGGAGCGAATGGTCGACGACATCGACCAGCATGCGGGTGATCTCCTCCGAGGTCTCTTTCTTGATAACCTGTTCGCTCGGGTTGGGGACGATCTTCCGTGTCTCCCCGGCATCATAACGGATCTCGTCGACGACGTGGGGGTTGACCACTTTGCCGCCGTTGCCGAGGACCGCGAGCGCTTGGATCATGTTGATCGGGGTCACGGCGATCCCCTGGCCGAACGAGGCGGTCGCGAATTCGACGTCGCGTTTCGATTCAAGGTTGGTCGTGAGTCCTTGGATCTCCCCCGGGAGGTCGATCCCGGTCTCCTCCCCCATCTTGAAGCGCTTGAGCATATAGTCCACGAACCGGTCTTGTCCGAGCTTCGAGGCTACGTATGCCGCACCGGTATTGAGAGATTGCCCAAGGACCATCTGCATCGTGGTGTTGGGCCCGCGCCCTCTTCCATCATAGTTTGAAATGGTCTTATGGTTGAGTGTGATCGACCCGGTATCGTTGTAGGTCGAATTTGCCGTCACCACGCC
>DKBN01000043.1 GCA_002451235.1 Patescibacteria group bacterium UBA6899 | reverse complement strand
GTGGAAGAAAGGTTAGTTAACCCAAAAGAATGCCCCCTCGCGAAGGGGGCAATATGTCACATGAGCGTTGAACGCCAGGTGGGATCGACCGAAAGAAAGGCTTTCCGGTCCTCATAAAGCGCACGCCCAACGGATGCAACGTCTACGTTGTTAAGCGGTGTCCCGGTTGCGATCTTCGCCCAGATCGATGGCGTAGAGAGACGGACAGCGTGTGCGGCGAACTTGAGCTCGGTAAGTATGTCGCCCTCGCTCGGCGGGACGAACACATCGCAAACATTGTCTGACCCGATCCGAAGCGGGACTTCCGCCTTGATGAGTTCCGCGACACGCGCCATCGAATTGTGGGTCGGTGCCACGACCGGGCGAAGTTGCCTCATTGAGATTGCAGCGCTTGGACAGATGATGACTCCCACTTTCTGTTCCTTGAGCTCATCGATAAGGAGCGTGTAGCGTTCTTCGTTATATGCGCTCGGTGAGATCATGTGGATGATCCATACTTCAGGCCGCGGTCGCGCCATGGTGAACTGATTGAACCAACGTAACCCCTCGAGGAGGATCTCAGTTCCGCGCTCGTGCGGATCGTTCGCTTGATCAAGATGGAATTGCACTTCCTTCCCAAGTTCATATCCAAGTTCAAGGACCATGCGTACAGCACTGCGGAACCCCACCTTACCTTTCCGATCCATGCTCTTCGCATAATCATCCTTCTCAGGGAGCCCTGAAAGATAATCGGAAAGAAGGGCCGCCGCCTTGAACACTTCCCAACGGTGGGTCCCCTCGCGGAGTCCGAAGATCGGGGTCGGAGCGATGCGGATCGCGATACGATCTGCGTATTTCTTCTTGAGCTCAAGTGCGACATTGACCGCGAGTAGGCCGTCCTCGGAAAGGTCCGGGGTCGCGTCGATGTTCGTGTCGATCCGTTTCGTACCGTATGCGATCTGCCGTTCGATCTCTCTCGACATGCGCTCCATGAGATTTTCTCTCGTATATGCAACGCCTGTATGAAGGTTCCCAACAAGATCCTGTTTTACCGAAAGTGGGAATGAACTTGCTTCCAAGGGAGTGGTGCCGATATGTTCGAGGTAAGCAGGTTCCAGCGTCGCGGCGCGGCAAAGATGCGCGTGTGCGTTGTAGAACCCGCCTTTTTCGTAGACGTGACGAAGAACTTCTAGCTCCCAGGAGGAGAGGAACTCGATCCTCCGTGCCGGATAGAATCGCTCGAGTTCCGTCGTGATGCTTTCCATGTACTGCTCCTTTCAGCGAGGTTTGACCGTGGCCAGAATAGCAGAATACACCCTGCGGTCAAATCCGTGGCGCATCAGCGAGTATCCTCAGAAGACTCTACTTCTTCCGCTTCTCCCTCAGCGACCTTATTCGACTCTTCGCAAGCGATGTCCACCCCAAGACACCGATGGCCGCATGGATCGCGGCAGGCCGATCCACATGCGGATGAAACCGCTTGTATGGACTGCGTTTCTTGAGGAGACCAGTACGGCCAAGCGTACATTTGACTGAAGAAAGAGAAACGATGACTCCTTCCTCTTTGAGGATCAGGTGAATTACCTCTGCGCTTCGTTTGAATTTTATCTCGTATGGAAAATCTTCCAGACCAGTTCTTCAGAGAGTTGCTTGGGATGCCGTTTTAGTTTTACAGAGTGTGTTGGTACCGGATTGAATCCATACACCTTCGCCTTCTTCTTCCAGGCCACGATGGCTCCGGGGGAGAATCCGAAATATCTTGCTGCCGTTCGAACGCCGTGTTTCTCTGCAAAAGCCACTGCATCTCTGCGAATACGTGGCATGTTCTTGTTGGTGGTATACATGAAGCTTGTAATTAGGTGGGTGTTCACAAGCTATTGAACCAATACGGAGTTATTGACAAAAGAAAATATGCTTGATATAATGTTTGCGTAGATCAATAGTGGTCTACATTCTTTAGGGGGCTTGCTATGCTCAGCGAAACCCGGAAGGGAGAGATCGCGATTGCGATCCTCAAACTCCGTCTCAGAGAAGAAGGTATACGTGTTGGCCCGTATATCAAGCGGGAACTCCCGAACAAGGCGAAGCAGTTAAACATCGACGCTGGCGAACTGTCTGAGTTCTTCGAACTTATGGTTCGTGAGATGGTCGATGAAACCTTCAAGAAGTAGTGCACTCCTTTCGTGCGAACAGGTTGAATCGCCGTCGCAGCGATTTCTAAAAGGGTAATTGTCACCCTCTCAAGAGCAGGGAGAAACTGACAGAATAAGAACCTTCCCCTCTCGCACAGACCCGAGCTCCGCTCGGGTCTTTTCTATTAGACATTTTTCAGGGCAGCCCTACGTAACTGGGTTTGCGCAATATATGAAATTTATGTAAGGTGCCGGCTGGAGTAACTCTCTCTCGTTCGGAGGCAGACCATGAGGTACGGTTTAATTTTCTCGTGTCTTGGGTATATCTACCTTGTTCTTCTAGCGCCAACCTGCATCTGGGTAATGATCCCCCCTCCCGAGTGATGGATCTGCGCAGTGGTTATTTTTCCTGCTCCTCTACCAACGGGAATCTTCGTACTCGGGAGCGGTGCCCTCCTCCTTATGCTGGGGATGTTTATTAAGGTATAGGATAAGCGAGCACCAGATGCCCGGAAACATACTTGAACAACTTCTTCATTCTCGCTACACAAGCGGGGTATTTTTTCCTCAATCGAATCAATAGTTCCGCAACTTGTTGATATTCTCGTGCTGGCGGATCTTCTCGTGCGCCTTCGCCTCGATCTGTCGAATGCGTTCGCGCGTCACCCCGAACTCCTTCCCTACCTCCTCAAGCGTATGCGTAACGCCATTGACAAGCCCATGCCGCATCTCCAAGATCTTGCGCTCTTTGGGAGAGAGGTCGTCAAGGATCTGACGCACCTGATCCGCCAAGATGCGACGCGAGGATTCCTGATCGGGACTCAATATCTTATCATCGGCAATGAATTCACCCAAGGTCGATTTATCTTCGTCATCGGAGATCGGCTTCTCAAGCGAGATCGTGTCCTGGTCAATGTTCTCGATCACGCGCACGCGCTCAATATCGATCCCCATCTCTGTCGCAACCTCTTCCGCCATCGGCTCGCGTCCGAGGTCCTGAGTGAGACGGCGGAGCACTTGCTTGTACTTTGCGATCGTCTCTACCATATGCACGGGGATACGGATGGTGCGCGACTGGTCCGCCAAAGCGCGTGTGATCGCCTGCCTGATCCACCAGGTCGCATAGGTCGAGAATTTGAAACCCTTCGACCAATCGAATTTGTCGACGGCTCGGAAGAGGCCCAAGTTCCCTTCTTGGATGAGGTCAAGGAGGGTGAGGTCGGGAGAGCGGCCGACGTATTTCTTTGCTACGGAAACAACAAGGCGGAGATTGGCGCGTGCGAGGAGGTTCTTTGCCTCAAGATCACCCGCCTGGATGCGCTGGGCAAGCTCACGCTCGTCGCGGGCGGCAAGAAGCGGGTACTGTCCGATCTCGCGCAGATACATCTGAGTCGAGTCGTATGGCGAGCTCTTGGTGGTAAGGTAGCGGCGCGAGGCACCCGGGGCGACCGTCTCCTCGTCCGGGGTCGCATCCAAGAGACCACCTGACTCCATGATGTCCACTCCGGCGTCGGCGATCTTCTCGTAGAGCTCGTCGAGAAAATCGATATTGTTCTCGATCTCGGGAAAGGTCTTCAAGATCTCATCGAATGTGATGAAGCCACGATCACGCCCCTTGGTGACGAGCTGCGACATCTTGTGCTCGAGAGCCCTGCGCTCCTTGGAGAGCGTCTTTTTCGGGGGCGGAGCGAGCTTTTCGCGGGATCTCGAAACCGCCGGCTTCTTCTTTGGAACCGGCTTGGTGTCCTTCTTCGCCTTCGAGGACTTTTTTGGGGCAGGCTTTTTGGGGGCAGGCTTTTTGGCGATCTTTTTTACGACCTTCTTCTTCGCTGCCTTCTTTTTCGAGGTTCCCATATGGCGCGTCAGCTAAATATTAATCCGTTCTACTTAATACGAATAATTTGTCCAGTGTATTTCATTGTCCGAGACGGCGTTCGAGCTCCAAGAGTCGTGGGGTGAGCGCCTGATAGTCACGGAGATACTTCTTTGCCTCTTCCTTTTCCCCTTTCGCCTCGGCCCCTGAAAGCTTCTTCCAAAGTTCCGCCTGGCGTTCTTTGATGACCTCCTTCTCGAGACGTGCGAGCAGCTCGTCGATCGTCTGCACGAGAGTAGAACCTTGTTCATGCGTATGCTCTGCTTTGACCGAAAGCTTCAAGGCCTCCTCCTTCGATAACTCACGGGGGACGAGCGCATGCCGCGTCAGGATCTCGAAATAGCGGGTACGAGTGTGTCCGACATCGATCGTCGGTTCATCAAGCGCCTCCTGCCAGTAGATGATGGAGAGAATGTGCTCTTCAGCGAGTGTTTTCGGTGTCTGAAGTTCCCCATTCTTATTTTCACCCCTCTCACTCGCTGCTACTGGCTGCCTCGGTACAAATGCCTCGGCACGTTCCTTGCGCCGCACTTCTTCCCATACCGCTTCTTCGTTGAGATCGAGCTTGCGTGAAATCTCCTGAACGAAATGCGCCTCCTCGATCTTTGAGGGAATCGAGATCACCAGGGGGATCACCTTCTCGTCGACCTCTTTGCGGAACTGGAGCTGATCCAACCCCTTTGCTGCGATCACAGAAAGCAGGTAGTCGATGATATGACGCGATTCAGTGAGTGAGCGCCCCCAGAGGGCGGGGTCATGGAGGATGAGGTCGGCCGGATCCTTTGCGTCCGGGATCTCCGCGACGCGGACATTGAGTCCCATCGAGAGTGCCATTTGATACGCGCGTGTTGTCGCTGCGATCCCCGCTTGGTCGGCGTCGAACGCAAAAACGATGTTCGGAGTGAGGCGCTTTACGAGCTCGAGGTGCTTCTCCGTGAGCGCCGTTCCCGAGACCGCGACGACGTTCTCGCTCCCTGCTTGGTGCGCCATGATGCAATCCATCTGTCCCTCGACCATGACCACGAAATTCTGCTTGCGGATCGCGGATTTCGCCATGTCATAGCCAAAGAGGACTTGCGATTTACTATAGAGCTCGGTCTCGGGAGAGTTCACATATTTCGCCTCGCTATCCTTTGCGGCCCCATAGACCCTCCCCGTGAATGCGACGGTGCGGCCGGATTGGTCGCGGATTGGGAACATGATGCGGCCGCGAAATCGATCATAGAACTTCGCCTCCCCCTTCGTGCCCGGCTTCGGCTCCGCCTTCTTGATGAATCCCGCCTTTTCGATCTCCTGGTCGCCGTATCCTTCCCCCTTCAAGTGCGTATATATGGAGCGCCAGCCCGCAATCTCGGGCGGAGGGACATAGCCGATATGCCACGCCGCTATGGTACCCTCCTCGAGCCCTCGGTCTTTCAAATACTCACGCGGGCCTGCGTGTTCAGCCATGCCCGACTCGTAGAATCGGACCGCCTGCTCCATAAGATCGATCAGCCGAGCTTTCTCGTTCTTATCTTCCCTTTCGTATCGTTCGAGCGTCACCCCCGCACGGTCCGCGAGCATCTTCAGCGCCTCAAGAAAATCAACGCCCTCGATCTCTTCGACGAAGGTGAAGACGTCGCCGCCACGATTGCAGCCGAAGCAGTAGTATGCCTGCCGCGAGGGCGAGACATTGAAGGACGGCGTCTTCTCGTGATGGAACGGGCAGAGCGCCTTGAAACTGCCGCCCGCTTTCTCGAGCTTGATGTACGATCCCACGACGTCCGTAATGGACAACCGCGCCTTGATCTCTTCGACTGAGGATGCCATTGGCGAGCTAATAACTGATAACTAACTCGCGATCGATACTTTTTTCTTACACATTCTCCGGACGAGGCTCTTCTTCCTCTTCCTCGTACTCGGGTTCAACGCGATTCGCTGGATGGCCGGTCCCCGCGGGGATCAAACGGCCCAAGATCACGTTCTCTTTGAGTCCATGGAGGCGATCCACCTTCCCTTGCACCGCCGCCTCGATCAGGACGCGCGAGGTATTCTGGAAGGACGCTGACGACATCCACGATTCCTTTGTGAGGGCCACTTCCGTGATGCCGAGGACGAGCGCATCGCCCCTCGCCTCCTCTTTGCCGAGCCTCTTCACGAGTTCGTTCTCCTCCGCGAGCTCCGCCTCTTCGACGATATCGCCGACGGAAAATTGCGTATCACCCGCCACCTTGATCTTCTTGCGCGAGAACATCTGCCGCACAATGATCTCAAGGTGCTTGCGCGAGATGGATGCGCCTTGGGTCTCATAGATCTTGTTGATCTCGGAGATGACATATCGCTGCGCACGATCCTGCCCTCCATACTTGAAGAGCTCCTCGATGTCCGCATAACCATCGGTCAAGAGATCGCCCGCTTTCACTTCCTCACCGATCTTGACGCGCGAGGTGCGACGGAACGAGACCGAATGCTCGACCTCCTTCTTTTCCTTCTTCACACCGCCCGCCTCGCCTAAGACCGTGATGATGATATCGTCTTTCTCGCCGCGCTTGATATCGGAGACTACTCCGTCCAACTTAGAGACTGCGGCCGACGCTTTTGGAGCCTGGCGCTCGAAGACGTCCTCGACGCGCGGGAGACCCATAGTGATGTCCTCGCCCGCCGCACCTCCGGAGTGGAAGGTACGCATAGTAAGCTGCGTCCCCGGCTCTCCGATCGCTTGTGCCGCAACAATGCCGACGGTCTCTCCGATCGCGACCAGGCGGCCGCGTCCGAGGTCGAATCCGTAGCATTTTTGACAGACACCACGGAGCGTCTTGCATGAGAGCGGAGAAAATACCTGCACCTCCTTGACCCCAGCCTTGTCGATGGTCTGCGCGTCGTCTCGGCCGATGAGTGCCCCTTTCTTGTATATGACCTTGCCATCTTCACCAACGACGTCCGTTGCAAGGACTCGCCCGCGAATGTTACGAGCTAGAGTGATGTCAATGCCAGAGGCGTTCTCTTTTGTCATGGTGATGCCCTCCTTTTCGCCGCAATCCTCTTCGGTCACGATGACATCTTGCGCGACATCGACAAGACGGCGAGTGAGATACCCGGCCTTCGCGGTATTGAGGGCGGTATCGGTCAAGCCCTTGCGCGAACCGTGTGTGGTGATGAAATACTCCAAGGGAGAGAGCCCCTCTTTCAAGGATGGGATGACCGGGAAGTCGATAGTACGGCCCGACGGCGAGATGATGAGGCCCTTCATGCCTGCCATCATTGCGACCTGTTTTAGGGACCCGCGAGCGCCGGAGGTGATCATATCGAGGACCGGGCCGTTCTTAACCAGAGTCGACGGAAGCTTCTTCTCAACCTCAGCGCGTACGCGCTCCCAGATCTCGATGACCTTCCTGTAGCGTTCCTCTTCGGAGAGTAATCCTTCGGCGAACTGTTCTGTGACCTTCATCTCCTCTTCGCGGCCCTTCGCCACGATCTCTTTCTTCTCTCCCGGAACCTTCACATCCGAGATGCTCCAAGTGATGCCCGATTTCGTGACGTAGCGGTATCCGAACGACTTTATTTTATCGAGGATATCTGGTGTTCCTTCGATGCCATAGCGAGTGATGAGGTCGTCGACCAACCCAGAGATGTCCTTCTTCGTGATCTCCTTATTGATATACGGAAAGTCCTTGGGGAGAACGGAATTGAACAGGAGGCGGCCGGCGGTCGTTTCGAATGGTTTGCCTTCGTACGGTGCGTACTTCGGACTGTCGGTACCCATCACTTTGATCTTCGCGCGAAAACCGACGAGGCCGAAGTCGTACGCGGTGATCGCGCTGTTCGGCGTCGGGAAGATCTTCCCCTCTCCCTTTTCACCCTCGACGATCTTCGTCATCCAATAGCAGCCGAGGACAATGTCCATGGAAGGATTGGTGACCGGATCGCCCGAACCAGGCTTCAGGAGGTTCTTGTTCGCTGCCATGAGTTCGCGCGCTTCCGCCTGTGCTTCTTCGGAGAGGGGTACATGGACGGCCATTTGGTCACCATCGAAGTCCGCGTTGAAGGCGGTACAGACCAGGGGATGAAGCTGGATGGCGTTCCCTTCGATCAATGTCGGATTGAACGCCTGGATACCAAGGCGGTGGAGGGTTGGCGCGCGGTTGAGAAGCACGTATTTCCCTTTGATGACCTCTTCGAGATTTGCCCACACTTCCGGGATACCCTCGTCGATCAAACGATTCGCCCCGCGGATATTGAAAGCGAGCCCTTGTTCAAGGAGTTTTGCGATCACGAACGGGCGGAATAATTCGAGCGCCATATGCTTCGGAAGTCCGCATTGGCTGAGCTTGAGATCCGGACCGACGACGATGACAGAACGGCCAGAGTAGTCAACGCGCTTCCCAAGAAGGTTCTGACGGAAAAGTCCAGCTTTCCCCTTCAGCGTGTCCGCGAGCGATTTGAGCTGGCGGCGCTGTGCCTGCGACATGGCAGCCGAAGAAGAACCGTGACGGATCGAATTATCGATCAGGGCGTCAACGGCCTCCTGGAGGATGCGTTTCTCGTTGCGGAGAATGACCTCCGGAGCGTCTATCTCGAGGAGTTTCTTTAGGCGATTATTGCGGTTGATGACACGACGGTAGAGATCATTGACGTCCGAGGTCGCATGGCGGCCGCCTTCAAGGGCGACCATAGGTCGCAATCCGGGCGGGATGACCGGGAGCACGGTGAGAAACATCCAGTCAGGGCGTACACCTGAGCGGAGCATCGATTTCACCAGTGAGAGGCGCTTGTACGCCTTTGCACGCTCGACCGCACCTGCTTTCTCGATCGTGTGGTAAAGCTCACCTTCAAGCTTCTTGAGATCGAGCTCCTTGAACATGTCGTGTATCGCCTCCGCACCGATCCCCGCTTCAAACGCTGCACCATACTTCAGGGAGAAACGGTGATACGTAAGTTCGTCGAGGATGAGGCCACGCCCCAGAGAATCAATCTCGCGCTTTGCGGCCAAGAGGAGTTCCTTCATCTTATCCTTCGATCGCTTATCATCGAGGTTCTTTGTCTTCGATTTGTATTCTTGATCTAGTTCGCGCAGGAGGTTCTCCTTCTCGCTTTGGTTCACCTTCGTGACAATGTAACCAGCAAAGTAGATCACTTTCTCGAGATCTGCGACCGGAAGATTGAGCAGAAGGCCGATCCGAGACGGAATGCCGCGGAGGAACCAGATGTGCGATACAGGGGCAGCGAGTTCGATATGGCCCATGCGCTCGCGGCGCACAATGGCGCGAGTGATCTCGACGCCACATTTCTCGCAGATGATGCCCTTATAGCGGATGCCACGGTACTTGCCGCAATAGCATTCGAAGTCCTTCTCGGGACCGAAGATGCGCTCGTCGAAGAGGCCGCCGCGCTCTGATCGCTGTGTGCGATAGTTGATCGTTTCCGGCTTGGTGACCTCACCGTACGACCATTCTTTGATCTTTTCGGCACTCGCAAGCTGGATCGCGATCGCATTGAAGGCATTGGAGGGATTTCGTGGATTCATAGTGATACTGTTTAGAGTTTCTTATTCGATCACGCGTTCTCATCACGACTTTCGTTCTTGAGATCGACATCGAGCGAGAGCCCTCTCAAGCTGTTAAGTAATACATAGAATGTCGCTGGCAGATTCGGTTCGCGGATGCGTCGACCCTTGACGATGGCGTCAAAAGCGGCCGAACGACCGAGGATATCGTCTGATTTGATGGTGAGCATCTCGCGCAGGATGTGCGCTGCGCCGTATCCTTGGAGCGCCCATACTTCCATTTCGCCAAAACGCTGGCCTCCGCCTTGCGCCTTCCCGCCCAATGGCTGCTGGGTGATCAAGCTGTACGGACCGATCGAGCGCATGTGGATCTTGTCTTCGACCATGTGGTGAAGTTTCAGGATGTACATGTATCCGACCGCGACCTCTTGCTCAAACGGCTCTCCGGTACGCCCATCATAAAGGCGCATCTTGCCATCCTCACGATATCCTGCGGAAACGAGCTCCTGCCTGATCTCTTCTTCGGTGACACCGAGGAAGTTCGGAGTGATCGCCTGGTATCCATGCGCGTTCGCCGCAAGCCCCAAGTGAAACTCGAGTATCTGTCCCAGGTTCATACGGGAAGGGACGCCCAAGGGTGTCAGAATGACGTCAACGGGAGTGCCATCCGCCATATACGGCATCTCTTCGATCGGAAGGATCTTCGAGATGACGCCTTTGTTGCCGTGGCGGCCTGCGAGCTTGTCGCCGACCGAGATGTTGCGGAGTTGCGCTACCTCAACATAGATGCGCTTGATGATGCCGCTCTCGAGGACGTCTCCCCTCTCGCGCGAGAAGACCTTGACGCCGATGACGCGGCCGCGCTTCCCGTGCTCCATGCGAAGCGAGGTGTCCTTCACATCGCGCGCCTTCTCGCCGAAGATCGAGCGCAAGAGCCGCTCTTCCGGAGTGAGCTGCGCCTCGCCCTTCGGAGTGATCTTGCCGACCAGGATGTCGCCTGGGCGGACCTCCGCACCGATTCGCACGATCCCCTCATGATCGAGATCCTTTAATTTCGCCTCACCGACGTTCGGAATATCCGGCGTCGTGATCTCCGGTCCGAGCTTTGTATCGCGAACATTCACGACAAATTTCTCGATGTGGATCGACGAGAGGATGGATTCGCGCACCAGTCGCTCGGAGAGAATGATGGCGTCTTCGTAGTTCGCACCGCCCCAGGACATGAATGCGACCAAAAGATTCTGGCCAAGTGCAAGCTCACCGCGATCCGAGGTGGATGCATCTGCGAGGACATCACCCTTCTTCACCTTGTCGCCCACAGTCACCGACGGCCGTTGATGATGGCAGGTCGCGTCATTGGTCATTTGGAAATTCACTAGGCGGTATTCGTGCTTCTCGCCGTCCTTATCCTTGACGGCGATATGCTTAGCATCCGCCTCGACGACCTCGCCACTTTCACGCGCAAGGATCACGCGGCCGGAGTCGAGAGCGGTGCGGCGTTCCATCCCGGTCGCGACGATCGGGGCTTGGGGAATGATGCACGGGGTCGCTTGTTTTTGCATGTTGGAACCCATCAATGCGCGGTTCGCGTCGTCGTGTTCGAGGAAGGGGATCAAGGAGGTTGCGACGGAATACGCCTGATTGGTTGCGACGTCGATGAAATGCACATCATCGCGACGCACCAATCCTGGCTCGCCCTTGACGCGTGCCTCGACCATTTCCTCAAAGATCTTTCCTTTATCGTCATATTTCACACCGTTGTGTGCGATGTTGTACTGCTCCTCTTCAAGCGCGTTCAAGAACATGATCTCGCCAGTGATGACGCCTTTATTGACGCGCACGTATGGAGTCTCGATCACGCCGAAATCGTTGATGCGCGCATAAGTCGAAAGACGCAACACAAGGCCTATGTTCGGGCCTTCCGGAGTATGGATCGGACAAAGACGGCCATAGTGCGAGGTATGCACGTCGCGGACCTCAAGCCCAGCGCGCTCTTTCGTAAGTCCGCCAGGACCCATCGCGGAGCAGGTGCGAAGATGCTCGACCTCGTCGAGGATGTTCTTCTGGCTCATCAGCTGCGAGAGCTGGTTGGTAGTGAAGAATTCCTTGAGGCGCGCCTGTAAGGGCCGCGGAGAGATGAAATTGATCGGAAGCGAGGTGTCGACCTCGACAGTGGACATACGGTCCTGGATGTTGCGCTTCATTTGCGTCATACCGACGCGGAGCTTTGCCTGGAGCATCTCGCCGACGTAACGGACGCGGCGGCTTCCCAAATGATCGATATCGTCTTCGGTCGCTCCAGGGGTGTGGTTGAGGGTGACGATATTGGCGACGGTAGTGATGATGTCGTCGAGAGTGAGTGAGCGTTCGCCAAGCGATTTATCGGTCATCGACTTTCCAAAGCGCTTGTTGAAGCGGAAACGGCCGACCGCGGAGAGGTCGTAGCGGTCCTTCTCGAACATTGCATCGATGAGTTCTTTTGCGTTCTGTGTCGTGGTGACATCGCCATCGCGGAGGCGGCGGTAGATCTCGACATATGATTCTTCGAGGGTCTTGGCTGGGTCCTTCGCCATGGTCTTCTCGATCGCGTGTTTCAATTCTTCATTGCCCTTCACCGCGTCGAATATCTCCTTATCTCCGCACTTCCCGAAGACCCGCAAAAGCGACGTGAGTGGAAACTTACGTTTGCGGTCGATCTTGACCCAGATCACCTCATCTGCATCCGATTCGATCTCGATCCATGCGCCGCGAGACGGGATGACCTTCGCGCCGAAAAAGCGTCCGGTTTTCAATTCTTGCGCGGTGAAAAAGATGCCGAAGGAGCGCGCAAGCTGAGGAACGACGACGCGTTCGACGCCGTTGACGATGAACGTGCCGCGTTCGGTCGCGACCGGGAAATCCGCCATGAAGATCTCCTGCTCCTTCACGGTGCCCAGCGTCTTATTCGTGAGGCGAGCGCGTACGCGAAGTGGCGTCTCGAGAGAGACCTTGTTCTCGCGAGCATGCCATTCGTCAAAACGGGGTTCTGTAAGCTCGAACCCGACGAATTCGAGGTCAAACTTCTTCTTCGAATAATCTTGGATCGGAGAGAACTCCTGGAAAAGTTCCTTCAACCCCACCCTTACCAACCAGTCGTATGATGACTTCTGCATCTCGACTAGATTCGGGATCTCTGCAAGCGGCTTCTTGTACCGCGAAAAATACTTCTTCGTGATCTCTTGCATAGGGACCGTGCTCCTCTCGGCATATTTGCCGAGATTAAGTGATAAAAATGGAAACGCAAGAGCACAGAGCCCCACACCTCGGGCTCTCCCTCGTGAATTTCCCTGATAAGTTGTGCGCGGTAGGGCTTCGTTGCCCCGTTTCTCGCGCTTACGTTCCCCCGAAACGCAATCGACGTAAGTGGTTAAGATACTACCCATTTCGATTCTTGCTGTCAAATAGAAAGCTACTTCATGGGGATAACGCTGGGGAAAACGCGTGGGTAACCGTGGTTCATCACACGGAAGGTGGGTACTACGTCATGCGCCATGCCGATCCTGAGCGCATGCCAGGGAGGAGTGAGCATCGACCTTCGCATCAACAGAACCAGGCGAGTGATCATCACGCTATGCCATGTCACTCTCCACAAGGATCAAAAGTGGGGTACCATTCACTTCGTAAAGTAGGTAGATAGGGTTGTTTGGGACATCAACACCGGTCTTTTCTTATCTCGCGCTTGAATGTTTCCAGATAGGTTTCATTTCCCTCAGAAAGTCCGGTGAAAAAAGCCCATTTATTCGGGTTCACCTTTTTGTGTTGTCGTCTCGCAAATGGAGAAGGACTGCCTTGCGCATACCATCATACAAAAATCATGCGGCTGCATGTTTTTGAGTATTTGTGTCCATTGCTACTTCTTCTGATCACTGCTTTCGATTAATAGCGTGGCAAACCGCTGCTTCACCTTCTCGAGCTTCGGATTAATGACGATCTCGCAATACGGCTGATACGGATTGCGCGCGTAATAGTCCTTATTATACTCCTCCGCCGGATAATAGTTGCGAAGTGGCTCTACGACGGTCACGATCCTTTCTCCGAACTCGCTCGATGCATTGAGCTCTTCGATGAACGCTTCGGCCTCCCTTCTTTGATCATCGCTTGTCACGAATATGACTGAACGATACTGCTCTCCGACGTCATTTCCCTGCCGGTTCATCAAGGTCGGATCATGCGATCCAAAAAAGATCGCAAGAAGTTCGCGATAGGAGATGAGCGACGGATCGTATTCGACGCGCACGACCTCGACATGCTTCGTTTCTCCTGTACAAACGTCCTCGTAGGTCGGGGTATCTTTGGTCCCGCCCGAATACCCCGGCTCGACCGAACTTACCCCGCGAAGCATCCGAAATACTGCCTCTGTGCACCAGAAACAACCGCCCCCAAGCACCGCTATCTCTTTCTTTTTTGAGTTTTCCATTCCTCAATCTTCTTGTGGTCGCCCATGAGAAGTACTTTCGGAACTCGATGATTCTTCCCTTTCCATTTCAATATCTCCGGTCGCGTGTAGACATTCGGACTCGCGATACGTTCCTCTTCGACAGAAGCGAACTTTCCGAGAACCCCGTGGATCTGCCGCGATATGGCATCGATAGCGATCATTGCAGGTACCTCTCCGCCAGTGAGCACGTACGGTCCCACGGTGATCTTCTCCGCTTTCAATATCTTCGGTGCGCGTGCATCGATGCCCTCGTAGCGCCCGCACAAGAAGATGATGTCGTCATATCTCTTCGCCCAATCGCGCGCCGTCGAATTCGTGAACTGTTTTCCGTCTGTCGCGAAAAAGACCGTCTTCACGCGTTTCGTCCTCTTTCCTTTCGCCTTCATCGCTGCCTTAAGATACGGCTCTGCTTCAAGGACCATGCCTGGTCCTCCGCCATATGGCCGCTGGTCGACTCGATGCCACTTATCCTTTGTAAAATCGCGTGGATTATATGTCTTCACTGCGATCAGCCCCTTCTCTTGCGCGCGTCCCAAGATCGAATTGTTCGTATACGACTCGACGAAATGCGGGAAAAGCGTGATGACATGGAAGCGCATAGGGAAACGATACCCGTGAACGGACAAAAAGAAAAGGCCGCGGGTCCGCGGCCATTGTTTCTCACTTCACTTCGCGGACACTGGTGCCCACAGTACAATCGTATTCCGAAGTTTGTCGACATCAACGAGGATGCCCATGCCTCTTCGTGGAAGATGCTCTGGGATCACCCGTTTATGGCTCTCAAGCTCCGTTCTTAAGGTGTGCCGACTGATGCCGAATGCCGCATGTTCAAGCAACCCGTAGTCAGAGAATTCTAGTTGAAAGAATTTGGTTTCGCCCCTGATTACGATGTTGGCATTGAAGATCTTCCTTGCTTCGAACACATCAAGGACCGATCCAGGACAGCGCACCACAGTGATGAATTCTCTTGGAGCTCTACCCAACAGGGGGACTACTTCCGCCTTTAATAATGGCTTTATTGACATGCTTCCTCCTTCGAAAGAACGTAATTGTTTTACGTCATATATTGTTATGTGTCAATACCCTGGAAAAGAGAACCGCTTAAGGCGGTTCTCTTTCCTATCGAGGCACGATTTCACTCCGCTTTCAGGTCCGAAATGACATCATCGATGTCGGTGTGTACCGCCTGCACTGGTGCGGTCGTGGAGCGCTTTCCGCCCTCCGGTTCGTTGATCTTCAGATTCACGCGCGCGTTGTTCTTCATCCCGACGACGCGTAAAAGCGTGCGGATCGCCTTCGCGGTGTTCCCCATGCGCCCGATCACCTTCCCCATGTCTTCGGGGTTGATATCCAATGTGAGAAGAACGCCCATCTCATCTACCGTGCGATTGACCTTGACCGCCTCCGGATGATCCACTAATGACTGCACGACATACTCGAGAAACTCCTTATCTCCGAAATTCTCAGACATAGCTGCTTGTTAATTCTCTTAACGCCGCAGATCGACTGTGGTTCTGCTTGCTATTATCTTCTCAAATCTGGGGTGAATGTAAAGGATGCTGGTCGGGGGCCAAAAGAAAACCGCTTTGAGCGGTATTCTTGGTATCATTCGGTCTTGGTTTCCTCAGTATTCTGCCCTTCTTCCGCTGCTGGAGCTTCGGGTGCGGGTGCCGCTGCTGGCTTTGATTCTTCTTTGGGCTCCTCCTTCTTCGGCTTCGTCTTCTTGTTATGCGCGTTCACCTTCTTCCCGGGGATCACCTTCGCGTCAACAAGCAAGTTATGCACCGTCGCGGACGGCTTTGCCCCCTGGCTCATCCAATATTTTACTCGTTCGCCGTTGATGACCGGCTTCCCTTTGCGCGCATCATACGAACCCACATATTCGACGAGACCCCGCGTCCTCTTGGGAGAACGGCGATGGTCCTGCACGGTGATGCGGAACGACGGGTCGTTCGTGCGGCCGATGCGCTGTAATCTGATGGCTAACATGCGGGCGATACTAACAGAAAGCCGCCCATGCGTCAATGCACGAACGGCTTTGTTCGGGGCTAAATTACACCCCTTAGGTGTTCAGCACCGCCTTGAAGAAATCGCGCTTCGGGTCCGGCACCGGGCCGTAAGCATTCGTTTCCGCGTCTCCATTTTTCACGCAAAGGTAGATGAGAAAACCGAGGTCGACGAGCAGAGCGAGGGACATCAGCCCCAACCCGCCGCCCAATAGACCGAGCCCGAGACCTTCTCGTCCGTACCCCATCATCAGCCCGCCACCGAGCAGCGAACTGAAGGTCAGTATTCCCGAGAGCATCGGGAGAAAGAATACCAGCACGAACCATCCGCTCATGCCGATGTCATGGAAACGTCTTATACCCATACCAAGAGAGATGATGATCAGCGCAAGCGATAGGATCCATCCGATGAGCGGAATGATATTGAAGATGATGCTGAGAACGATCGACACGATGAGGTACATGAAATACGTGTTGCGGTCGACCCGTCCCTCGAAGAGCTTCATGAATTCGAATCCTTGCGACGATGCCTTCATGCGGTCCATCACGCTGGCATCTTGTGTCTTGACGCGATCGACGACTGCCTGTAGTTCCGGCTGCGGAGGTTGCGCGTTTTGGTTCCCAGCCGGGGGGACCGGCGCATTGTTCTGATCCATAGTTGAGATGAATGAGTAATGGCTTGGAAGGGATTATACCAATTCCCTACCCGAAAATGAACTTATAGATATCGAGACCATTGCCGATGAGCGTGAATTCCAGGCGATGCTCGCCATACCCCGCTGGATCCTTCACGATCTCGTAGAGCCGCTCATCGGAAACATAGAGCACGCTCTCTTCATTCTCGACGACAACGTCCTTCCCAGCGCGATCGCCCAGTGGTGCTCCGTCGAGAGTCACCTTGAAACGAATGAGCGTCGAATGTCCCAGCACCGCGGAAACGCGACCAGAGCCGTAGTTGATCACGGCGGTACCTTGGGTCTTGTTCTCGGTGTATTCGCGAGTAAAGTCCCAGGTGCCGGTGAAATAGACGACATCATTTTTTGCTGGTGAGGCAGGGATAACGTCCTGTGATCCGTTCGTCCCCGAGGAGGCGTTCCCCAATGCGCCGGCGTTGCGCGCTGAACCGAGATTGATAACTGGGATCCTCGCTCGCATCGGGTCGGATGCTCCTGGTGGTACTTGGTACGGGATGACGATACCATCTTTCGCTTCTCCGAACTTTGCCGCACGCGCTAAGAGGAGCTCTTGGATCTTCTGCTCTGTTTCTTGATATGCACCATCTCCTGTACGATCCATGACGATGTTTCCGTTGATATCGATCAGGATCCTGCGCGGCCAATTCTTCGTGCCATAGAGATCCCATGTCTTAAGGAAACTGTCCAGCAAGATCGGATAACTGATGTTCGCACGCGATAATGCGGTAGAAACGTTCGTTTGGTCCTTCTCGAACGAAAGCTCGGGTGAATGGATCCCGATCACGAGTAGGCCCTTGTTCTTATAGGCGTTCCACCAGCGCACGAGATACGGGATATCACGCTGACTCGGAAGCGAAGCATACGTCCAGAACTCAAGAAGGATCACTTTCTTCCCAAGAAAGTCCCCGAGTGTGAGCACATTCGTATTTGGCTTCGTGACGACGGGTATGGTATTGAGATAGCCGGAAATGCCCACGAGCTCCTTTGGCCTGGTCCCAACTGCCTTCGGTACGACGGTCGTTACCGTCTGGGGAGAAGGAGGACTCTTGGTCGTTTGCGGCGAGGATGTTGGTGCGGTCGTAGAAGCGGTGGCAGGTGGGGTCGTGGTTCCCTCTCCGGGGGTCGTTGTTGGGCCCGAAGAAGGAGCGCGAAGTAAGAGCGCGATAGCGGCTACCGCGATAAGTGCGAGTGCTATATAGAGATATTCTCTTTTCATATCCATCACTGTAGCAACAGTCGTGCCGTTGTCGAGCCGCCAAGATCCGTTTCAGAGAATAAGGCCGAACGCCCCTCCCATAAGCGAGTTAAGCACCAGGATGAACGAGATAAGGGCGAGGATGAGGACACCGTTCCCGATGATGTGCGGATGCTGGACGCGCACCTTGATGAATATCGTAAGAAGGAGCGCGGCAAGGACGAGGATCCCCATGATCGCGAGGATCGCGGTAAGAACGGGACGGGGAGATGCAAGGAGCCGCTGCCATGCGTTCGGCGTCGACTGAGCTGGCGCGAGAACAGTGTTCTCTTGGGTTGAAGCGAATGGGACCGTCTCTGTGACTGTAGGTTCGGATGCCTGTGTCTCAGAAAGCGGCTCATCTTTTACCGATTCCGCGCCTGCGACCTCGACGATGCGAGGATCCTCGACAGTGATCTTGGTCGGCGTTGCGACGACAGAGACAGGAACCGAAAGCTCTTTGATCGGCTCATTGGAGACGGTCGACGAGGACCCCGCGACCTTCGGGTTCGCAGCCGCGATAGTTAATACCGATGTAGTGGCTGCCGTAGAAGTTGCTGCAGGAAAGAGGGGCGCGGCGAGTGCGTACGTTCTTGGCCGTCCAAAGTACTGCACGACGAAGATCGCGTTCGATCCTTTGTACACGCCTCGCGCGGTCGCGATCCCGATCTCCGTATATTTGCCGTTCAGGATATTCGCTCGATGCGACGGAGAATTCATCCATGCATTCGTCACGTCCTGCGACTCGGTGAAATTCACCGCGAGGTTCTCCCCCGCCGCCTGATATTGATATCCCACCTGTTGAAGAAAATACCACGGCGTCTTTCCCTCGGGAGTATTGTGAGAAAAATATTCTTTTGCCGCCATGTCGGCTGCCTTGATCTGCGCCGCCTGCTCGAGGACTGGGCTCACCGAGAGGGTGCCGAGTGCGTCCGCGGTCCGCTCCTGGTTGGTCTCTTCGACCAAGACCGAAGACAGGACTTCCGCAAGGTAGCCGCTTCGCGGGATGACAACGAGCGTCTGAACGAGATAGATCGCCTCGAAGACCACGATGACAAGCACAAGCCCGGCAGCCATCTCTTTGCGCAGAAAATGCGGCCGATGATCGTTCCCTTCGTGCGGGATGAAGTGGTCTTTGAGCCACGAAAACATAAAACAATTATAGCACATTTTTATACCAGTGACAAACAGAAAAACACCCCTCGTGGGGTGTTTTTCATCGCTCTGCGAAGCAGTTCGTTCAATTCGCTGCTCCTTCGACGTACGGGACAAGAGTTGGCATCGGTTCGCCCTTGAGCGACTCGCACTTCATGATGTTGATCCAGCGCTTCGTCGTCTTGAACACGAATCCTGTACCAGTATCGAGGTCCATGCCCTTGAACCCAGCGTCCTTCCATGGCTTCAGGATATTGTCCTGATACTTCACTTGGAATTTCTTGACCCAATCCTTCGTCATTTGCCCGAAGAATCCGGTCGCCGGAAGATTCGCATTCATCTCTTCATTCAAGAACGTCTGGAGCTTCGTTACCTCGTTCGCATCATTCTTCTTTCCGTACTTCAGATACTCGTTGAGATACGCGGAGCAGCCGGCAGGAAGCGGTAATTCATCGCTCGTCGTCGCCGCACCCAAGACCTCGCCTTGCGGGGCTGGGACTCCGCCTCCTCCGCCCGAGGTAGTCGGAGCGTATTGGCACGTCCCGTCATCACGGTTCGCGGAAGGGTTGAAATTGGCCGCTGTTGAGTCGATGCATCCGTAGGTGTACGGGCTTCCGCTTCCACCGGGGCCTCCTCCGCCCGGTGGCGGTGGGGGCGGCGGTACAGTTCCTACTGTGACAGTGCGATCGACCGAAGCCGATGCGTCGTTCGAATCAGTGACGGTATAGGTCAGCGTGTAGGTTCCAGCAGTGCTCGTATCGACGCTTCCAGTAACGACCGGAGTAAGCGGGCCGTCCTCGACATCGTTTCCGACCGCTCCTAGATCGGTGAACGTGTCACCGACGGTGAGCGTCATGGTCGCGGAACCGTTCAGGGTGACGGTGGGCGGATCGTTGACCGGATTCACGGTGATGTCGACTGTCGCGGGCAAACCGCTCACGACGCCATCATTCGCCGCATATGCGAACGAATCCGGGCCGTTGTAGTTCGCGTCAGGAGTATACGTCACCTGGTCGCCGACGATCGTTCCGAGCGTTCCGTGCGCGGGCGGCGTCGTGATGGTAAAGGAAAGCGTCTGTACCGGGATGTCCGAGTCGGTACCGGCGAGCGTAATGTCCTTCGCCGTGTCCTCATCGGTCGAAACAGCGAGCGCTTGTGCCACCGGCGCGACATTGACCTCGTTGACAGTGACATTGAATGACTTGCTGTCCGTTGACACGCCGTCAGTGACGCTCACGGTCACTGGGTAGACGCCTGGTCCTTGCGCTTCGGTCGGTGTCCACGAGAACGCTCCGGTCGAGGAGTCTATCGTGGCTCCCGCCGGCGCTCCGGAGAGCGAGAACGTAAGCGGGTCGGAATTTGGATCGGTGCCGACCGCTGTCAAGGAAAGCGTTGTGAGCTCGTCAACCGTCTGGTCGGAGATCGCGGCGAGCGTCGGAGCGTCGTTCCCGACAGTGATATTGATGGTCGCGGTGTTACTATCGAGTGAGCCGTCGTTCGCTTTCCAGGTGAACGAGTCGGAACCAGTGTAATTCGTGTTCGGGGTATACGTCACGGAATTCCCGGAGATCGATCCGAGTGTGCCGTTCGTCGGGCCACTGACGATGCTATCCGTGAGCGTGTTCGCCGGGATATCGCCGTCGGTCGCGACGAGCGTGACCGGAAGCGCTGTGTTCACGTGCGTCGAGACGCTCGCGCCGGACGCTACCGGGGCCTGGTTCACTTCATTGACAGTAATGGTGATCGACTCGGTGTTGGAGCCGCCATTCCCGTCAGAGACGACCACAGAGAACGGATACACCCCCGGTCCCTGCGCTTCGGTCGGCGTCCA
>DKBN01000053.1 GCA_002451235.1 Patescibacteria group bacterium UBA6899 | reverse complement strand
CCGCCGCGAAGCCCGGGGGAGATACACGACCCGGGCGCGAAACGCGAGGGCGCGGTGGGCCGCGCGAAGGAAGAGGTCGCGGAGGGCGTCGGGAAGGCAAAGGACCCCGCCAGGAGCGCACGAAGCCGGAATATGACCAAAAGTCGATCGATGTGCGCCGCGTCGCGCGAGTCGTCGCAGGCGGCCGGCGATTCAGTTTCTCTGTCGCGATGATCATCGGCGATCGAAAGGGGAAGGTAGGCGTCGGCACCGGGAAGGCTGCGGATGTCTCTTCCGCGATGGATAAGGCATCGAAGGACGCGAAGAAACACATGATCACGGTCAAGACCACGAAGAAGCACTCGATCCCGCATCAGGTTTCCGCGAAATATTCTTCCGCCGTTGTGACCATCATGCCGGCACCGGAGAGAGGGTTGGTGGCCGGTTCCGCGGTACGCAACGTCCTTGAGCTCGCGGGCATCACCGATGTCACGGCGAAGATCCATAGCGGATCAAAGAATCGCTTGAACATGGCACGAGCAGCGGTCAAGGCGCTTTCACTCATCCATCCGCGCGTCAGGCAGCAAGCACAATCGTAATCTTATGCAACTCGATCAACTCAAACGTGCGCATGCACACAAGAAGGAAAAGCGCGTCGGGCGCGGAGGAAAACGCGGGAAGACAGCGGGCCGTGGCACCAAGGGACAGAAGGCGCGCGCCGGACACCGCATGCGCCCCGAACTTCGCGATATCATCAAGAAATTCCCAAAAAGCCGCGGATATCGGTTCAAGGCATTCCGTCCGAAACCGACCCCGGTGAATCTCACGCAGCTTGAGAGATCATTCGATGCCGGTGTGACGATCGACCCGAAGTCATTGGTCGAGCGCAAGCTCGCCAAGATGGAAGGCGGAAAGCTGCCGTCGATCAAGATCCTCGGGACCGGTGTACTCACGAAGAAATTTGCCGTTTCCGGGTGCTCCGCGTCCGCTTCCGCCAAAAAGGCGATCGAAGCGGCCGGAGGAACGATCGCGTAGCTTTCATGGATAACTTTCTCTACAAACTCGAACTGCTTTTCACGGATCCATCGCTCCGCAAACGCATCATCTTCGTACTCATCGCGCTGGCGATCTTCCGTTTGATGGCGGCCATCCCGGTCCCAGGGGTCGATCTCCAGAAGCTCCAAGAAGTATTCGCGAACCAGCAATTCCTCGGACTTCTCAATATCTTCTCCGGATCAGGATTGACCGCGCTCTCCGTCGTCATGCTCGGTGTCGGTCCCTACATCACCTCGTCGATCATCATGCAGCTATTGACGATGATGTTCCCCTCCCTCAAGGCGATGTATCACGAAGAGGGTGAAGCGGGCCGCAAGAAATTCACGCAATATTCCCGACTCCTCACTGTTCCTTTGGCGATGCTTCAAGGGTTCGGTCTCTTGGTGCTTCTCTCCCGTGAGGCGGTGCTTCCCGCGATGAATGCGTTTGAGATGTTCTCGACCGTGATCGTCGTCACCGCCGGTTCGGTCCTTCTCATGTGGCTGGGCGAGCTCATCTCCGAATTTGGGGTCGGCAACGGGGTCTCCCTGATCATCTTCGCGGGTATCGTCTCGCGCATCCCGCGTGTCACATCACAGGCGCTAGTGACCTTCGACCAATCGCAGATCCCTCTCTATATCGGTTTTTTAATCGCCGCGATCGTTATCGTCGCTGGGGTCATTGTAATGACCGAGGCCGAGCGCCCGATCCCGATCACCTATGCCAAGCGCGTGCGTGGAGGGAAGCTCTTTGGTGGGGTCTCGACCTACCTTCCACTTCGCGTGAACCAAGCGGGAGTCATCCCTATCATCTTCGCGCTCTCGATCCTTCTCTTTCCGCAATTGATCGGCGGGGTCTTAGCCGGACTCTCGAATCAGACGTTGGTCGCGATCGGTAAGTGGCTGCAGTCGAATTTCACGACCGGATGGATCTATTCCATCTTCTACTTCGTGCTCGTATTCCTTTTCACGTACTTCTATACTGCTGTCACCTTCGACCCGGAAGCGACCGCGACCAATCTCCAAAAGAACGGTGCATTCATTCCCGGCGTGCGTCCCGGTGCGGCAACGGCAGAGCACATCGCGAAGATACTTACTCGCACGACCTTTGCTGGCGCGAGCTTCTTAGCGGCGATCGCGGTCTTGCCGTTGGTCATGAACGTCGTTACCCAGCGTCCGGAGCTTGCGATCGGTGGTACCGCACTTCTTATCGTCGTTTCCGTAGTCCTCGACCTCGTGAAAAANNACTAAATTTTAAAAACCGCCTCTCACGAGGCGGTTTTCTTTTTCCACACCAGTTCATATTCAGCGCGACTGAACGCTTCGACAAGAAACAACCTTCCAATATTGGTTCCGAGCCACTGGATGATGGTAGCGGCTACTGTCGCGTCCCGTTGCGAAGGTTCTCCTAGTTGCGTGCCAACAGGATGGAACAAACCAAAACCAGAAGGCGGAGAACCTAATGCATGCGGATTGAGTAAAAAGTACAACGCCGGTCCCGAGATGTTCTCATGGGAATTCCACCCCTTCCAGAGCTCGGCAAGCGCGCGTTCGATATCAGAAGATGGGTGATCTAAACGCCCAGTCTCCACCCCTTCGTGAATAAGCAGTTCAAGGACCTCAAGTTGCGCATTTTCCATCGGGATTCCTCTGTGGGTTGAATGATTCCGCACTTATATTACACCATGGGCAAATAGATGAAAGAGACGCTTCAGATTATGCTACAATTCCTTTATGGAAAAACAGACATATATCTTTATCGGCATGTCAGGGTCTGGGAAGGGAACGCAGGTCGCGCTCCTTCAGGAATATCTCAAGAGAAAAGACCCGGAAACGCCGATCTTTTACTACCAGTCTGGGAACCAGTTCCGTGAATTCATCAAGGGTGATACTTATGCCGCTAAGATCGCAAAAGAAGCGATCGATCGTGGTGAGCGTGCGCCAGATTTCCTCGCGATGTGGCTTTGGTCAGATACGTTTGTAAAAAATCTTACTGGGAACGAACACATCATTATCGACGGCTCTCCACGTTCATTGAACGAAGCACAGAACCTCGATATCAACATGAAGTTCTTCCGCCGCGAGCAACCCGTGGTCGTTCATCTCAAGGTTTCGCCGGATTGGTCATATCAGCACCTAAAAGAACGTGCCTCGAAAGAGGGGAGGAAGGACGACAATGACGAGGGTATCAGGAAGCGTATCGCATGGTTCGAGCAGGACGTGCTTCCTGCCGTCAACTATTATCGCCGCGATCGCGACTATGATTTCATCGAATTGAACGGCGAGCGGACGATCGAAGAGGTGCATAAAGAGCTCATTGCACAATTGTTCGGCGAGTAAGAGTATTTTGACAACATTATTCTTTCTGGTTCAAAATGTTCTGGTGTTCGCCCCATATACCAAGTTGGTTGTCGAACGACAACAAACTTGGTATATACCCACGTCACTTAGTCTGTATGACATGCTAATATTCGATTTCCTTCCCGGGTACTTTCTGGTAGCTTATTAGTTACATGTCCAAGATCAAGACCAAACAGGAGCTGGAAAACCTACGTGAATCAGGGAAGCGCCTTGCGCGCGTATTGCGTGAAGTAGCGAAGGCGGTGAAGCCCGGCGTTTCCACAAAAGAACTCGACCATCTTTCTGAGAAGCTCATCCGTGAAGGCGGTGATATTCCCCCATTCAAGGATTATGTTCCCTATGGTGCGAAATACCCGTACCCTGCATGCATATGTGTCTCTGCCAACGATGAGATCGTGCACGGCATTCCGGGCGAGCGTATCCTCAAGGAGGGAGATATCGTGGGTCTCGACCTCGGGCTCTCCCATAACGGCATGATCACCGATGCGGCTGTAAGCGTCCCGGTCGGGAAAGTGGATGCGAGGCTTACCAGATTACTTGATAAAACAAAGGAAGCACTCTGGGCCGGGATCCGCGCCGCGAAAGGAGGAAAGCGCATCGGCGATATCGGCGCCGCGATCGAGAGCGTGGCCGATAGGGAGGGCTTCGGCATCGTCCGTGAACTCGGTGGGCATGGTGTGGGTCACCACGTGCATGAAGAGCCGTACGTTCCGAACTATGGCAAACGGGGAACGGGCCCGATCCTGAAGCCGGGTATGGTCTTAGCGCTCGAGCCGATGTTCAACCTTGGCCGCGATACTGTACGGATGATGCCGGACGGATATACCATCATCACAGAAGATGGTTCGTATTCGGCGCATTTCGAACACACGATCATCATCACCGAAGGAGAGCCGGAAGTAGTGACTGCGTCCTGAGAGATCGAGGTCTTTGATTCATTGGATTGACCTTTTCCTGCTCATTAGAGAATATATCCTCAGAGATCTCCTCACCTGGTCACTGTATCTCCTCGCCCCCCAGTGGCGTGATCAGGACTTTCCCGCGTCGCCACAGACGCGGGTTTTTCTTTTTCATAACTTTCTCGTATATAATGAATGACGAATGGAGTACTCTGAGCAAAAGCGAGAGGAAATACCAAAATTCTCTTCCCCGGAAGATGAATTGCGTTATTTACGCGAGCGTGTCGCGACCATCGAGCAGAACACATGGAGCGAGAACACGCCGACCGCGAAAGAAGCAGCCATTTCTCAGACCATCCACGAATATGCCAAGGCAGCCCCTGCCCCGGAGCATTACGTCGAGAGTAAGGAATATGAGGATGTCGTCGGCCATATCAAGTCACTTGAACATCGCGAGAAGATGCGCGAGTTCTATGGCATCCTTGCGCAGAAAGGTGTCGCAGAGGCAATTCACTACACCCGCGCGATGGACAACCCACATTTCGAGGACGATTTCCATCGCGTGCTGGTTGGGTTCATCAAGACCGGAGCGATCATCCCGGGGCTCGACAAAGAGCGCGAACTCAACAAGATCTTAAGAAAGACGGTCTATCAGGTGACACTTCCGTTCGCGGGCGGGAAAGATGAGAAGGTGGCGGTCGCCGAGGTCATTTCGTCGATGGAGAGGTTCTATACCGGTATGCTCTCCACGCTCGGCGCTAGCGCGCCGCAATCGCTTTCGATCGAGATCGCAATGGAGAATTATTCACTGGACGTCGTTTTCTATGTCGCGGTTCCAGACGAAGTGAAGGACATGTTCTTGCGGCAGATCTTCGGCGTATTCCCGACCGCAAGCGTCAAAGAAGACAAGGGGGACTACAATGTCTTTAATGAATTCGGGAAGGTCTCCGCATCAGTTTCGGTACCGATGGAGCATTTTGCCTATCCTCTCACGAAGTTAGGTGAGAACGATGCGGATCCAATCAAGGTGCTCCTCAATTCATTCGCAAAAGTGGAGCGCGACGGCGAAGGGGCTGCGGTCCAGATCGTGCTCACCCCGGACACCGTAAATGTCGCAAGTAAGCTCAAATCGGCGATCGGAAAGCTTCGGCAGG
Source organism: Patescibacteria group bacterium UBA6899 (assembly GCA_002451235.1). Lineage (GTDB taxonomy): Bacteria > Patescibacteriota > Minisyncoccia > Phycocordibacterales > UBA6899 > UBA6899. Next base: position 3,912 of record DKBN01000053.1, on the reverse strand, counting down.
GGGTCGATGTGAAGCAGGCGCTTGATATCCCCCTTGGTCTAGGTGGTGAGCTCCGCAAGACCTTCACAGACCTTTTCCGTTCCGCTCCGAGTAAGCAGAAGGAGGACGAGCGCAAACACGAACAGGACCTCGCGAAGACCGCCCAACGAGATCAGGCCATCAAATTATTAGAAGAGAAGATGGAGCATCAGATCATATCCGCCAACATCCGCATCGTTGCATCAGCAGCGACGCAAGAACGAGCGGACCACATTCGAGCTGCATTAGAGAGCGCATTCCAGCAGTTCTCGCGCCCGCAAGGGAACGGCATCAAATTCGTTCCTATCGAACGCTCAAAACTCGAGAAGTTCATTTACAACTACACCTACCGTATCAGAAACGATGATGAGCTGTTCGTCCTTAATCTCCTTGAAGCCGCAACGATGTTCCATTTCCCGTCATCCCTAGAGGCACATGAGGCGCCGCAGCTGAAGGCGGTGAAAGCGTCATCCGCGCCTCCTCCCGCGGATCTCCCAAAGGAAGGGACGCTTTTAGGTATCAACCGGCATCGCGGCGAGGTGCATGAGGTACGACTCACCAAGGCCGATCGCCTGCGTCACCTGTATGTGATCGGCCAGACCGGCACCGGAAAATCCTCGATCCTGAAGAATATGATCGTTGAGGATATCAAGGCAGGCGAGGGAGTGTGTTTCATCGACCCCCATGGTTCTGATGTGCAAGATATCTTGGCATCAGTCCCGAAAGAGCGCATCGATGACGTAATCTATTTCGACCCCAGCTATACACCGAGACCGGTCGGACTCAACATGCTCGAATATGACCTAAGCAAGCCTGAACAGAAGATCTTTGTTGTGAACGAAATGTTCTCTATATTCAAAAAGCTTTACGCCGCGGGGAATCCCGAATCCATGGGCCCTGCCTTCGAACAGTATTTCCGCAACGCGACGATGCTTGTTATGGAGGACCCAGAAACGGGGTGTACTCTCCTTGAGATCCCACGGGTGCTCGCAGACAAGAATTTCAGGCAATTGAAGCTCTCGCGGTGCAAGAATCCCATCGTTGTCCAATTCTGGCGCGAGATCGCGGAAAAGACTTCCGGAGAGTCAGGACTCGCGAACATGATCCCGTATATCACGAATAAGTTTGATGTGTTTCTTGCCAACGATATCATGCGTCCGATCGTCGCGCAGGAGGAATCTTCATTCAACTTCCGCTATATCATGGATAACCGCAAGATCTTCCTCGTGAATCTTGCGAAAGGAAAACTCGGGGATATCAATGCAAATTTGATCGGACTCATCTTGGTCGGGAAGATGTTGATGGCGGCGCTCTCTCGCGTCGACTCCTTCGGCGCTAAGCTCCCGGATTTCTACCTCTACATCGACGAATTTCAGAACATCACGACCGACTCGATCTCCGCGATCCTCTCCGAAGCGCGCAAATACGGGCTCTCACTCAATGTCGCACACCAATTCATCGCTCAGCTCGACGAGGACATCAAGAAGGCGGTATTCGGAAACGTGGGTAATATGGCGGCGTTTCGAGTTGGAGCTGAAGATGCTGAATTTCTTGAATCGCAATTTGCTCCCGTCTTCAGCGCCGCCGAGCTGATGAAGATCGAGAACTATAATTGCTATCTCAAGATCCTGGTGAATGGGCGTCCGGTACCGCCGTTCAATCTTGCCACACTGCCGCCGCCGAAGGGAAATCCGGAGGTTGTCGAGCAAATGAAGCAACTTTCTTACATGCGCTTTGGCCGCGATCGGAAAACAGTTGACGATGTGATCATGAAGAAATATCTCTCGAAAGGACAAGAAAGCCAGCCGCAGTCTCAAGCTTCACTAGTCCCCCGCGCAGTTCCTCCTTTGCCCCCACAAATCCCGCAACAGACGATGCCGCAAGGGGATGGTCGCGTCCCCCTCGCCCAGGTAGCATTCCCTTCGGGGCCGGCACATCCCGTTCCCCCTCCACCCCAAGCAGTGATGCCACAACGACCACCTGCACCACCTGTTGTACCTCCTCAAATTTCTCAACAAACCGTTGTGGTCCCACCCCCCATCCAACCCTCTCCGCCTCCCATCGTTTCTTCCGTCTCGATACCCATAGCCGCTCCGCAATCTTCGGTTCAGGAGGACCCTCTTCCTGCTTCTTCTCTTGGAGCGACCCATGAGCCATTCGTAGCGGCATTCACGCGCTCCGATATCCCGATGAAACCGATGATCCCTAACGCGTCGCAGCAGCCAGTCCCTTCCCCGATACAGCCAATCACACTCCGTTCATCGAACGAGCCGATCGACATCCCCTGGCACCAGGACGGACCAGCGAGCGATTTCACCGTCGAAGACGCGGTTCGTGGTGCAATGCAGGCGCTGCACTCTCAAGGGGAAACTGGCTGACCAAGCGGTGATACTTGAGAAGAGAGCGACTCCCTCGCACACATGAGGGCAGTGGTACCCCCATCAACGTTTCCAGCAAGACAGTTCTCCCACCGGGTTGATTTCCATCGTGAGCTATAGCACAATGATGGCATGCCGCCATCATCCGAAGGTCCACAGTTAGTTCCGCAACCGGAGGAACGTTTGTCTGATGACCCGATAGGTTCTGTGCGAGTCGAAAACCCGTCCGCCAACGCTGACGCCGCGAACGAATCCGACCCAGGAGCCATTGATGCTGCCGCACAGGGCGAGGCAATGGCCTCATTTCTTGAGAGGAACTATTCCGAACAGACCCAGGCGATCCCCGCCACAGAATACGCTCCAGGTATTCCCGGGGACCCGAATAATATTGCGGTCACAGAGATCCCGACCATCGAAGCAACCCTCCCATCTGATCTTGCGACCAAAGCTCGACAGGACACACCTTTTACATTCGATAAAGTGGAAACCCCGATCCAGTCGGATATCCTCACGCCTGTCGAGCAATTCAATATCGATCGTCAGGTCGGCGGCGACCCGATCACCGATCAAGAAAAAGCATATTTTGACGCGCAGATCCAAGCATTCGACACCACCCCGCGACCAGCACAGGTCCAGGCGCCTACTGCAGAAGTTGTTCCTCCCCAACCTTCCCCTGTGACCGCGGAGGATGCTCCTCCCTCAGGAACCGAAGTATCGAACGCAGAAATGATCCCACCTCTCGCGTATGCCGGAAGGACGGAGACCGGGCGAGCGCCGGATGAGGTTGCCGAAGCTGCGACGAAACGAACGCAAGAGAAGGAACAGGCGGCGGAGCAGCTTCGACAGACGTACCAGGAAGTGCAGGAGGCGAATCCAGAATTATCGCCGGAACAGGCAGTCGAGGTGGCACGGGATATCAATACCGCGATGACGCAGGCGGAGCGCGATGGCAATATGCTGGTCGCACGCGTCGAGGCGGAGAAGAACGTATCCCCACAACCTGGATCACCAGAGGGAAGCCGGGGTTTCGATGCGTACCAAAAGATGTTCGAACGAGAGCTTACGACGGAGATCGCCCAGATGACTCCTGAGCAGAGATTGGAAGCAGGGTTACGTCTTTCCAACGTCGGTTTCCAAGCAGAGAAATTCAAGAACGAGCAGATGGAGAATGTCTGGCGCGGCGCAGGAAAGATGTTCGGCGGTACGGGTGAGAGACAGAATTGGTTCGGGAGAATGCTGAATGCGGTCGGAGAGCAGTATGCGAAGAAGGTCGATCGGAACGATCGTACCATCCAATCGATCGAGAAATTGGCGCAGACCGGGAGGAAGACCAGTATCATGACTAAGCTTTCGAATATGGGTCTATTGGCCGGGAACGCCAATCGGGTCGCGCAGGTCGCAGGGCTTTCTGTTATTCCCGGCGGGGCTGCGCTCGCATTGGGGGCAATGGCGGGGGCGAGCGTGGCTGAGGCTGGCAAAGAATCGCGTCTCACGAGCGAGAGTGTGATGGAGAAGA
>DKBN01000037.1 GCA_002451235.1 Patescibacteria group bacterium UBA6899 | reverse complement strand
AAGATGCTAGTCTAGAGCCAAATACTATATTGGTCGGCCATAGTTGCGGTGGTGGGTTCTTGGTCAGATGGCTCAGTGAAAATAACCAGCGAGTTGGGAGGGTTGTGCTTGTTGCACCGTGGCTTGATCCGAAAAAAGTTATAGACCCCAATTTTTTTCAGTTTGATATTAACCCAAAGATTGTCGCTCTGACAGACAGACTCATCATCGTATATTCAACGGACGATGATCGGGAGATATTGTCGACAATTGAAACACTAAAGGCCAAACTTCCAAGTGCTGAATTCAAAGAATTTAAAGGGAAGGGTCACTTTGTTTTGAGTAGTCTCAAGTCGGATAAATTCCCCGAACTTCTGGATCTGCTGATTGACTAGCACGCACGAGACGCGTCGGAAAAAGTACGCTAGATCAGGATCAGTCCGTCATTATGGGGCTTGGCCGCCGGGAGGCTCGAACACGAGGCGGCCCGCAGAAATAAAATAACCGCTATTAGCGGTTATTTTTTTGATTCCTTGAATACGACGTGCTTACGGAGCTTCTTTGAATACTTTTTAAGTTCGATCTTGCGCTGAACTCCCTTCTTATTCTTGCGCGACCAATAGACCTCTCCGGTCTCTTTTGCGCGCAGCTGTATCAGATTGTCCTGTGACATAGTGTGTAGAGATTACCGTACTTTCTTGCCTTTCGCAAGACCTACACATAGAACCGTTTTATGAGCGGGTTCAAGCTAGTGATGACCTCGTACGGGGTCGTACCGATGAACTTTGCCAGTTCCCCGGCCGTGATCTCTTCTCTTTTCGATCTTCCTATCAACACTACTTCTGTTCCCATCTTCACTCCCGAAATATCCGTGACATCGACCGCGATCATGTCCATATTCACTCTGCCGAGCACGCGCGCGGTTCTTCCATTGATGAGCACTCGGCCCTTCGATGAGAGAGTGCGGCGGAATCCATGCCAATATCCGACAGGGATGATCGCGACCTTGGTCGGTCGTGTAAGGCGTTCGGTGAAATCGTAGCCGATACGCTCCCCGCTCTCGACCTCCTTCACCTCGCTCACCACCGCATGCCAACTCAGGGTGGGATGGAGCGTGATCTTCTCCTTGAGCGCGCGTTCAGACTCGCCAGATGGCCAGATCCCGTACATCCCGATCCCGACACGCACCATATCGTATCGAGCGTTCGGATACAGAAGCGTTCCTCCTGTTGCGCTCGCGTGCGCTAACGGGTGATATCCGTGCACACTGAAGAATTCTCGCCATTTGTCGAACTCATTTATCTGCCTGCGGGTACTGTCACTGAATGATGGGTTCTTTGCTTCCGCGAAATGCGTATACAACCCCTCGATGGAGAGGCGCTCCTTCGCCTTCGGGGTAGAGAGTGCATGGAGGAGCAGATCGCGCTCGTTCCATTGGAATCCCTGCCGATGCATTCCTGTATCGATTTTAATATGTACCTTGAGTTTCTTTTTTTTCCTTGAGAGCTTCATCATCGCATCTAGTTGTTCGAATGAGGAAAGTGTAACAGAAATGCCTTCTTCGCGGGCCTCCTCATACAACGTCGGGAGCGTATATCCCAACACGAGGATCGGCATCTTGATCCCCTCTTTCCTGATCCGTATTCCTTCGATCACGGAATCGACGCCAAGCCAGTCGACGCCGAGCTTTTGCATCTCCCTTGAGAATTCGTAGATGTTATGTCCATAGGCGTTCGATTTGATGACCGACATGAGTTTCGTCTTCGGGCCGATGAGTTTGCGAAAGGTCCGATAGTTCTTCGCGATCGCCTTTCGATCGATCTCGATCCAAGTACGAACCGTCTCTTTCGTATAGACGCGCTGGACTCTCATGACATTCTATCCTTCGATCCTCTCAAAGAAATATGCACCGGCAGCGATGAAAAGCAGGGCAACACACCCGAGCACCGCAATATCAAGAGAGATCGGGAAATGACCGAGATGTACCAAGGCGTCTCGTATCCCGTCCACTCCATATGACACTGGATTCACCTGTGTAACGACCCGCAGTGCCCCAGGGAGTCCATCCAGAGGAAAAAGTGCCCCAGAGAGGAAGAATAGCGGCATGATAATGAAGTTCATCACCAAAGGAAATGCCTGCATATCATCGACCTTTGATGCGATGGCGGTCCCGAGCGCAGTGAATGTTATGGAAAAGAGGATACCGATGACCGGAGCGATAATAAGCGCCGGTCCGAGCTCCGGGCGAAACCCAACAACAAGGGTCATAAGAAAAACGACGATACCTTGGATGACCGCGACCGTTGCACCGCCAAGTGTGCGCCCGATCATGATCACCACGCGAGGCACGGGAGCGACAAGGGTTTCCTTGAGAAATCCGAATTGCTTGTCCCAGATCACCTCGATACCGCCGAACATCGCCGTGAAAAGCATGCTCATGGTGATGATCCCGGGAGCAAGGAACTCGATGTAGTTCCCTCCCCCGGCCTTTGCATATATGGGGCCGAAACCGAATCCGAGTGCCACAAGGAATAGAAGTGGTTGTGCTGCGGACGAGAGCATGCGCGCACGAGAACGCACATAACGCTTGAGCTGCCGAAGCCAGAGGATGTAGATGACGGAGAATGTGTTCATGATCTGTGCCAGGCTCGGGCCCGCAAACGGTTATGTTCGGCGCTGCTCGCTTCCTCATCGCGGATCGATCTCCCCGTCAGTTCGAGGAATGCTCCTTCAAGGTCAGACTTTCCTGTTTCCGCTTTCAGATCCTCGACACTTCCGTCCGCGACGATGCGCCCGTGGTCGATGACGGCGACGCGGTGGGCGGCCTTTTCCGCTTCTTCGATATAATGAGTCGTCATAAAGACCGTGATCCCCTCGCTTCGATTGAGGTCAGCGATGTAGTTCCATAAGTGATTGCGCGTCTGTGGATCAAGGCCGATGGTCGGTTCGTCTAGGAATAGGACCGTCGGATGATGCAGGAGCCCGCGGGCGATCTCAAGGCGGCGTTTCATCCCTCCGGAGAAATTCTTCGCAAGTTCGTCCTTCCTCTCCCAGAGCTCGACGAGCGTAAGCAGGTCCTTGATCCGCTTTCTGCTCATCTCTTTCGCAAGACCATATAGGACGGCATGGAATTCCATGTTCTCGAACGCAGTAAGTTCTGTATCAATGCTTGGATCCTGAAAGACGATCCCGAACGACCGGCGGACATTCTCTGGGTCGCGCTTTACATCGAATCCATTGAGGGTGATCGACCCTTGGGTCGGCTCGAGTAATGTAGTAAGCATCTTGATCGTCGTCGTCTTCCCCGCACCGTTCGGACCCAAGAACGCGAATATCTCTCCCTTTTTCACCTCGAAACTTACACGGTCGACCGCGGTGAAATCGCCGTAGCGCTTCGTTAGTTCCTTCACAGTAATGACGGGCGTCTGTTCCACCCGAGGATTATAGCATGAGGAAAGTCTTTGGTGCGTAGGGAAGGATTCGAACCTTCGTAGCCCATAGGGCGACAGATTTACAGTCTGTTGCGATTGACCACTCCGCCACCTACGCGATGCGGGACAATATAACGCAAAACACAAAAAAACAAAAGAGAAAAGCGCCATGTGGCGCTATTCTTTACACTCCGACTCTCTCCGCTAGCCTGCGTTTCTTCTGGACGACAGGCTTGCGCTTTTCGACCCTGATCGAGATCTCCTCTCCTTTCATGGTGACATGAACATTCCCACCGTAGGACATACGCTCAGCGATGATAGCGTTCGCGACAGGGGTCAGGATCTTATCCTGTATGAGTCGGCGAAGTGGTCGCGCACCGTACTGCGGATTGTAGCCCTGCTTCGCGAGATATTCCATCGCATCATTCGAGAGCACAACAGAGATGTCCTTTTGCTTCAACCGTTCACGAAGTTTGTCGACCTGGATGGAGACGATCTCTTTGATCACATTCGGGGAAAGAATATCGAACATGATAATGTCGTCTAGACGATTGAGAAATTCTGGTCGGAAGTAATCGCGGAGCGCACCCATGACGCGCGTTTTTGCGTCCTCATAATCGTCTTTGGAATCCCCGGTACCAAATCCGATACGTTCCATCTTATCGATGAATTCGCCGCCAATGTTCGAAGTGAGGACGATGACGGTATTCTTGAAGTTGACAGTACGACCCTTCGAGTCTGTCAGTCGTCCATCATCGAGCACTTGAAGAAGAATATTGAACACTTCGGGGTGCGCCTTCTCGATCTCATCGAAAAGGATGACGGAATATGGACGATGGCGCACCTGTTCGGTGAGATTCCCGGACTCTTCGTAACCTACGTAGCCAGGCGGCGCACCGATCAATTTCGAGACAGCGAATTTCTCCATGTATTCCGACATGTCGACGCGGATGAGCGCCTTCTCGTCGTCAAAAAGGAATTCCGTAAGCGCTTTTGTGAGCTCGGTCTTTCCGACACCGGTCGGCCCCAAAAAGAGAAATGAGCCGATGGGACGATTGGGGTCGCCGATACCGACTCGCGAGCGCTTGATCGCGTCAGCGATCTTCTGGATCGCCGTATCCTGCCCCACCACACGCCTCTTGAGCTCCGCCTCGATGCGCGCGAGCTTCTCCGCTTCTTCCTCAAGCATGCGAGTCACTGGGATCGAGGTCCATTTTGAGACGACTTTTGCAATGTCAGTCTCAGTGACCTCCTCATGGAGAATGCGGCGCGCGCTTTGGAGTTTCTTCAAGCGGGAATTCTTCTCTTCGAGCGACTTTTGGAGTGCCGGGATCTTCCCATAACGGATCTCAGCGGCCTTTGCGAGGTCGGAGCGCGATTCTGCGTTCTCTGCTTCAAGGCGCATTGTTTCGAGGTCCTTCTTGATCTGACGGATATCCATGACCAATTCTTTCTCATTTTTCCACTTCAGTTCGAATTCGTGCGTCTCTTCTCTGAGATTCGCGATCTCTTTGTCGATAGTCTTGATACGTTGTTTCGCTTTTTGCAATCCCGGTCCTTCAACCTCCTGTTTCAGCGCCTCTTTTTCGATCTCAAGACGCATGATCTTCCGATGTGTTTGCTCAAGAACCGCTGGTTTGTTTTCAAGTTCGATACGCAAAGAAGATGCCGCCTCATCGATCAAGTCGACTGCCTTGTCTGGAAGGAAGCGATCCGCGATATACCGCGAGGAGAGATTGACCGCCGCAAGGATCGCGTCGTCTGTGATCTTCACGCCATGGAAGATCTCGTATTTCTCCTTGAGGCCGCGTAGGATCGCCACAGCATCTTCTACCGATGGCTCGGAGATATAGACCGGTTGAAAACGGCGCGTGAGAGCGGGATCTTTCTCGATGTATTTTTGGTATTCCTTCAGCGTCGTAGCTCCGATCGCGCGCAGTTCTCCGCGCGCAAGGGCTGGTTTCAACATATTCGACGCATCCATCGCTCCCTCAGCGGCACCGGCTCCGACGATCGTGTGGATCTCATCGATGAAGAGGATGATCTTTCCTTCTGCGCGTTCGATCTCTTTCATGATCGCCTTGAGGCGCTCTNNTGCGGCGCGAGAGGATCTGGATGATGCGGCCGATCTCCTCGTCGCGACCTATCACTGGATCGAGCTTATCCTCACGGGCAAGCTTCGTGAGCGAGCGGGTAAATTTCCCGATCGCACGGAGCTTCTTGGGACCACCCTCCATATCGCCTGACCCTTGGCGCAATTCTTCCAGTACGCGTAGTACGCCGTCACGATCGATACGGAATTTCTGGAGGATCTCGCGCGCCTGACTCGACACAGAGAAGACCGCGAGAAAAAGATGTTCCGTTGAGATGAAATCATCGTTCAGCTCTTTCGCGACCTGTCCGGATTGCTCGAGTATCTGTGCAAGCTCAGGAGTGAGATACAACTGATAGGACTGAGCCATAGACACTCCGCCAGTCGTCGCTCCCTCGAGGGATTCAATGAGAGACTCCGTCAGGAGCACCGAATCGACCTCAAGTTTCTCAAGAATTGAAATGACCATGCTCTCTTCTTGGAGCACCAATGCAGCGAGAAGATGCATCGGAGTGACGTGCGTCTGGCTCCGTTCGATCGCAAGTTCATGCGCTCTTCGGATCGCATCGCGGGCTTTAGTGGTGAAATTTTGAAATGGTGGCATATGCAAGGTGTAACTCTCTCGCTTCGCATGATGTGACCATCATGCTCGACGAGATACTACAATGATTTAGCAGCTCCGTCAAATTACGCTGTTCTCCGCCTGTGATATCTGCTTCGGTCCCGCACCGTCCGCCCCCTGTTTCGATTGCTGTGCGGTCAAAGCATTGATCGCGTCTAGTATACGGGACGCTGGGAGGATGATGTATTTGCCCCCATCAGCACTCCAGACCGTCATCCCTACCGCCTGCCCGTCGAGATTGACCGCCAGTCCGCCAGAATATCCGTCTGGGATCTTCGGCGTCACCTCGATACTACTCAATATTTGCGGCGATGATGTGCTATTTGGTGCCTCATAGACAAGTCGAGTCAAGGTCGTCTTGAAGATCCCTGTTCCATCGTCCCCGCCCAAGACTACAGTAGTTTGTCCTGGCTTCGGGTCGGATTTCGCTCCGAATGCGACCGCGTCAAGAGCGGTATCTTGCGGGAGATCGCTGACAAGAAGGAACACGAGTGATTGCGAGACATTCTTCACCTCCACCCGCTTCGCTGTATACGATGTGTTCCCGATATTGACCGCGAATCGCTGTGTTGTCGGGGCAGCAGCGATATCGGAGCCGGTCGTCATGATCAACCCATCACGCGAAGCCACGAATCCGATCGCGATGGGCTTCGTGCCGGTCGCTTCTGCGACCGCATATATGGTCGCGATACGCGATTGATTCTTTTCCACAGCACTTACAATAAGGTCATCTTCTTTCGCGTATACGGTGACTTCCTTCGTAACTTCCTGGGTTATGGTCTTAGCAGTGCTAGCGGGGGTCGTCGTCCCCGTCACGACGCGCTCGATGGTCCGTTCAACCACTCGATTGACCGTCTGCGTCACGGTCTGCGGCGCTTGCTGGAGCAACGATACGGTGATGATCCCGGTCGCGATCGAAGTAACGAACGAGACCAGGGTCGCAAGCAAGATCATCTGGTGGTTGTTGAGATCTTCCATACGTTCCTATTCTAACACATGGCGCAAGGGGCACCACGGAGACATCTGTGCATGGGAGCACTATACATTCGCTGGGATACGCCCATCAACGACGCTCCAATCGATCGCCCCCAAGAACGCCTGGATGTAGTCGGCTCGTTTGAGACCGTAATCGAGCATGAATGCGTGTTCGAACACGTCCATGACGAGCAATGGGACCGCACCAGAAAGATGGCCAACATCATGCTCATTCACCCAGACATTGAAGACCATGCGCTTCTTCGGATCAAGAACAAGCATCGTCCAGCCAATCCCTCGCATCGATCCGATCCCGGCGAAATCCTTTTTCCAATTCTCAAATGATCCCCACACATGGTCGATCACCTTTTTTATCTCCATTTCGTCCTTCGGAGCGTTTCCATTCTTGGTCATGTTCTCGAAATACAATTCGTGCAACCGCATCCCGTTCCATTCCCAGCCGAAGCGGCGTGTAAGCTCGTTATACTCTGGCGTTCCTGGCGCATGTTTCCCGCTGCGGAGCGTTTCGATGAGTGTGTTCGCATTCTTCACATAACCCTCATAGAGAGTGAAATGATTCTTGAGTAACGCGTCGCTCATCCCAGGCATTCCAAATAGACGCTCGAAGTTCTCTGCAGTGTACATATGGCGTTCGAAATTATCGGTTAAACTCGTGTTCAGTATATCAACGGACGCATCCGCACGCGAATGCTTCGCATCGCCAGTATCACGGCGCGAACATCCTCCATCGTATTCCGTTTCCCGAACGTCATCCGGATAGCGCTCGCCGGGTATGTCGGAGCGCCGCCTGCACGCCTCAATGCTTCGATGACATGAGATGTTTCCGCATCTGTTTCATTGCAAGCGCTCTTCGTCGAACATGCGATCCCTTCTGCATCCAGCATGATGACTAGGTTCTCATGGTCGGCCTCCGGGATCGTGAAACTGACGTTCCCAGGCAAACGCTCTGTCCTGCTTCCATTGATGTAAATATCTGGGAACTCCTTTTGGAGCGAGTGGATCAATTTGTCACGCATGCGCGCCAACCGGTTCGTTTCCCTTGGAGCACCCTTTCGAACAAGGTCGAATGCTTTCGCGAATCCGACCGCAAGTGGCACGTTCTCAGTCCCTGCCCACATTCCGAATTCTTGCCCACCTCCCGTGATCACCGGCTCGAGCGGGACCCCGCGCCTTCTATAGAGCACTCCGATCCCCTTCGGACCATAACATTTCGCGCTACTGAATGTCATAAGATCGATACCGAGACGAAGCACCGAGACATCGAGGAAGTTCACCGCCTGGCACGCATCGCTATGCAGAAGCGGATACGCCACCTCCTCTTTGGTCCGAACACCGAATTCGCGGCGCTTGCCGCGAAGGATTCGCGCGATCTCGCGGAGCGGCTGGATCGTCCCGATCTCGTTGTTCGCATACATGACGGATATCAGTGCCGTATCAGGGGTGATCATCGACGAGAGCATGGGAACATCGACGATGCCGTCCGCTCTGACCGGGAGTTCGATGAGTGTCGCACCTTCACGCGCCAGAGCGAAAGCTGGTTCGCGGACCGCTGCATGTTCAATGGAGGAGATGATGATGGTCGGGACGCGCCCTGGGTGCTCTTTGCGCCATTGGCGGACCGTCCCCAAGACGGCAAGGTTCGCGGATGCAGTCGCGGATGCGGTGAATATCACCTCCCCAGGAAGTGCGCTAATGTGGGTGGCAATACTTTTGCGTGCAGCATCAAGTGCTTCCCGCGCATGTGTTCCTTCTTGGTGGATCGCGCCTGGATTCCCATATTCAGAGATAAAGAATGGGTGCATGGCAGCTACTACCGTCGGGTCGACCGGGGTCGCCGCGGCATGGTCCAAATAGATCCGCTTCTTGGTCTTCGGCATACCGATACCGTATCCGTTTTTCGAGAATCTTGCAAAAGCACATCGCTCGGATATCATGCATACATGTATACGACCGTTACCTTCGTTCTCCTTGCGTTGATGATCCTTGTGCTCACGGTATGGGTATTCCTTTTGGAACTCCGCCTCGCCCGCCTCTTCCGCGGCAACAAGGTCCGAAGTCTTGAAGAAACGTTCGCGGAGACCCGCGCCGACATCGATGGCCTCGCGCATGAGATCGATGATGTGCACCGCACGCTGGAGAAGGTGGATTCGCGTCTTGCACGCAAGGTGGAGACCGTCCGTACGCTTCGTTTTAACCCGTTCCAGGGGACCGGCGGTAATCATAGTTTCGCAAGCGCATTCGTAGATGAGCACGGCGACGGCGTCGTTCTCTCGACCCTCTACAGCAGAGAGAAGGTCAGTGTCTTCGCCAAACCCGTGAAACAAGGACGATCAGATATCGAACTTACGGAGGAAGAAACGAGTGTGCTTCGCTCGAAACGATAGAGAGCGGTTCAGCTAGACCGGTAAGTGCTCAGTTGAGCCACTTTTTCTGGACAACACTGAGCACACGTGGTACAATCCGCGGGTCAACGCTATGCCGAAGGATATTGTGCACAACACAGAGCGTCCGCCCATCGTCGTTATCATGGGACATATCGATCACGGAAAATCGACACTTTTGGACTACATAAGGAAATCGAACATCGTCGAGACCGAGGCTGGCGGCATCACACAGCACATCTCCGCCTATGAGGTCATCCATAAGGATCCGAGCGGGAAAGAAAAACGCGTTACGTTCCTCGATACCCCCGGACATGCGGCGTTCCAGGGCATGCGTTCGCGAGGCGCCCGCGTCGCTGACATCGCGATCCTTGTGGTTTCTGCGGAGGACGGAGTGAAGGCGCAAACCCTTGAAGCATATGGCGCGATCAAGGCAGCTAAGATCCCCTATATCGTCGCCATCAATAAGATCGACAAACCGAACGCTGATGTCGATCGAACCAAGCAATCCCTTGCCGAAGCGGAGATCTTCCTCGAGGGATGGGGCGGCGACATCCCCTGGGCCGCGATATCGGCAAAGTCTGGTCAGGGAGTTCCCGATCTTCTTGATACGCTTCTCCTCGTCGCCGAGCTTGAATCTCTCGTCGGTGATACCACGAAACCAGGTGAAGGTGTCGTCATCGAATCGAATATGGACCCCAAGAGGGGCATTTCCGCAACGGTGGTCGTGACGGACGGTACATTTCGTAAGGGTCATTTTGCGGTAGCGGAAGACGCATACGCGCCGCTTCGGGCGATAGAGAATTTTCTTGGGAAACCCATGGAGAGCGCGACATTCTCCTCGCCTGTCCGCATCGTCGGCTGGAGTGCCATTCCGAAGGTCGGATCGATCGTTTCGATGTTGGCAACGAAGCGGGAGGCGGAACAACAAATTTCTCTCTCACGTTCCAGGCCGAAGGCGGTCGAGGGGCCCGTTGAGGAGGAAGGAGTACGGGTCATTCCGATCGTTCTCAAAACAGACGTCGTCGGTACCCTGGAGGCGCTTGAGCATGAGATCGGAAAACTTTCGCACGAGCGGGTGCGCCTTAAGATCGTTGGGAAGGGGGTGGGTACGGTGACCGAGGCCGACATAAAGATCCTGATAGGGTCGGACCGCCCACTGGTCATCACCTTCAACACAAAAGCAGACTCACAGGCCGAAGCGCTTTCGATGCAATATGACATTCCGATCCACTCCTTCAACATCATCTACAAACTCACCGAGTGGCTTGAAGAAGAGATGCGAACACAGGCTCCGAAACAAAAGATGGAGGAGGCGCTCGGAGAGGTCAGAGTGATACGATTTTTCAGTACACAAAAGGATCAACATGTCGTGGGCGGCAAGGTCGAGAGCGGGAAGATCTGCGTCGGAGACCGCATCAAGATCGTTCGCAGGGGCCAAGAGATCGGTACGGGTGAGGTCATTGAGCTCCAGGTACAGAAGATCAAGACCAAAGAGGTCAGCGAAGAAGGTGAATGCGGCATGATGATCGAATCCAAACATGCCGTAGCTGAACGGGACACCCTCATTCCTTTCCGGATCGTTGAAAAATGATATGAACGAGATGAAACAGCACCGTGCGGAATCTTTATTGAAGGATCTCGCCGCGGATTTCGTAGAGCGCCATTCCAATCGCACCTCCTTGGTCACGGTTACGGGGATCGATCTTGCGCCGGACATGAAGCATGCGACCATTCTCATTTCAGTGATGCCGGAATCGAGCTCTGAGACCGTCATTGATTTCATTAACCGCTGGAAGCAAGAGTTCCGCGAATATGTGAAGAGCCATGCGCGCATGCGCGTACTCCCCTCCTTTGATTTCGCGATAGATAAAGGAGAGCTCAATCGTCAGCGGATCGACTTATTGATGCGCGAGAAAGGTGGCTGATCTGTGATGTTCTTGGTATATTGCTCCCCATCGGCGTAGTCGCCAAGTGGTAAGGCAAGAGTCTGCAAAACTCTTATACGGCGGTTCGATTCCGCCCTAGGCCTCAATGCTCGGGTGGCGGAATTGGTATACGCGCACAATTAAAATTGTTTTAGCCGTGTGTTATAATAGTTTATTGTTTTAATATGCCCAGGTGGCGGAATTGGTATACGCGCTAGCTTGAGGTGCTAGTTCCCGCAAGGGATTGGAGGTTCGAGTCCTCTCTTGGGCACAACAAACAAGGGGGCGGTTAGCTCAGTTGGTAGAGCACCGGCTTTACACGCCGGCTGTC
>DKBN01000041.1 GCA_002451235.1 Patescibacteria group bacterium UBA6899 | reverse complement strand
AATGCCCACGAGCGAATATCTCCGCAGTGCGGACAGGAATATCTTGGCATGATTGGTGGAAGAAAAGTTAGTTTCCCCAACAATCACATAGATACGGCTCAATACGAACATCGCCCACCATTTTTGGTGGACGATTAGTGAGTTAACCCTTCTTTTTTATCAAGTTGCGTTATCGGCACGTCATTGGCATAATCGGTTCAGTTCGTTCGCTAAGGAGTGAAAGATGCCCGATAATCGGGAACTTTTCAGGATAGATGGAAATCTCGTCGGATATATCTACGATGCATGGGTCGCCGCCGAAGAGAAGTTTCGGGAGGAAGAGAAGATCGATGCATCAATGGAGTACGGTAAGCTCACTCTTGCCCTCAGAGACCTTTTTGACATGATCATCAGGGCAGTCCGGTCGGGGATCGATCAGCTCGACCCCCAGGTCGCCGAGTTCGTTAACAAGAATTTCTCCGACATCCCCGAGAGGTTCTACGATTTCCTCGGGGCAGATAACCCGGTTCGAAAGTTCATCCAGCGGGCAAGGGAATACAAGAACATTTTCCCGGATGCCGCAGGAAGTTGATCTTGCTCGAAGACGCCGTATCAACCGCGGCGTTCTTTTTTCTCTTGTTAGATCCGCAATATGCGACATCTATCATATTCTTACGATACTACTGGCACTAATTCTTGTCCTATAGGACATACATTAGTGCAAAAGGGTGACCGAATGTTGGCATCAGCCAAAAAACAAAACTACCCCGCGAGATGGCTTGCGCCTGTCTCACGGGGTTTTTTGTCAGTCTTTCTTTGGGTTCCTCGACGGCATCACCGTCGATATCGCATGTTTGTAGACCATCTGCGTGGCAGGTTGGCCTGTCAGCAGTAGGACATACTGATCGAAGGACTCGATCGTACCCTGGAGCTTGATGCCGTTGACGAGATAGATCGACACGGGAATCTGCTCCTTTCTCAGTGCGCTGAGGAAGGGATCCTGTAGTTGCTGGATCTTTGCTGTTTCAGCCATCGTGTTCTCCTTGGTTTGGCTGGTGGGGGGACTGCTAATGCATACATTAATATATATATGTGAAATGTCAAGACAAATACCTGAACGGCCATTATTCACAGGAAACTCTCATTATGGATTGCGAGCGCACCGTTTCGACATACGGTGAGGGTAGAACTAACGGAGGTGAGCCATGACCGAAGCCAACATCAGGCACTTTGATTTACCGCGTTTGCTCCAAGCCATCGAAAGACTGGTCCGATATCAATTACGTCCGAATGACCATCCTGTCCACCAAGAAGCAGTCTGCACGATGAAGAGAAAGATCTTTCTCTGCGCAAACTTGCTTCATTTTGCCGACACACTTTCTGTGTGCCTGATGGAAAAGCACGCGGGTCCGGCCAGGGATACCCTCGAGTGATTCTTTAACGAGACGAAGGGGTATCGCGGCATGATCTCCCGGCATGAATTTACTGTCCTTTACGATCTTTCCGATCATCTGGAAAAGGCATTCGCTCCACCGCTGGTCTTAGATTTTACTCTGAAGGACCCCGCGCCAATTTGGCCGCACGCTTCGCACCCTGTCCTTGCTTGATCACCTCTGCGCCACGCACCTGCGTGGCGGTTCTCTTCAAGACAAAGAAGGACCCCGCGAGTAGGCGGGGCTCTTAAGCCCCAGAAAAGAGGAAACGGTAGAACATATCCTTTGCTTTTCTTTGGATCCTTCCTGTGGGAAGTTTCACCCCCTCAGGGCGCCCCTCAAAAAAGGTCGGCTCATACGGCGACCTCGGAACGATGTCGTGGAGCACGATCCTGTCGGATTGAAGTTCGACGACCAGCGTCCGATCGATACCCAGAACATATACGCAAATAAAAAGTTTTGCTGCTGGTTCGTCCGATATCGACGCAAATGCCCCGCTCTACCAGAGCGCGGACCTCTCCTTCGATCTCCCGGTTCTTCAAGCTGTACATGCTGCGACGTGCAACTTTTTGCATACACCTCCTTCATGAGTGCTTCTATATCGTTATTGCCACGGTTCCAATGGATGTCAAGAAAGACGCCCGAGCAAGTCGGGCGTCATGTTGGAGGATGCGGTAGCGGAGGGGGGTATTTACGGAGAAATGTCCGAATAGCTCCATCTATCTCCATTTCGCTGACCGAGATCGATGCGAGCGTATGTTGCAAAAGCCGTGAAAAATGCGCGGTGCGAAATGAGTCGTACCTCATATGAGCCACAATGTCCGCGAAGAGCTTTCCTGACGCGATATCCGCCGCTTGAAGCGGGCTTTTGGCGCGCGGGTCGGGCATACGATGTGCGATCCCCGGGAATAGCTTGCGTGCCCCTCTCGGTTCTGGCGTCGGCGTCATGCGCTCGGCATGTGCAGCCAATTGCACTTGTTTATGGAGCATGAGATGTCTCGCAAGGCCACGGATAGCCTCATCGATGTCATTGATCGTCGGGGCTTCGGAAGAAAGAGCCTTATAAATCAATGTCTTCATACAATCCTCCAATTTGAAAGGACAGACCGTTCTCAAGTGTATCGTATACTTAGTGCCTGTACTATAGCGGAAAATATGCTATAAGTGAGCCACGATATGGCGATGATCGGCCCAACCGAGATCGAACGATTTGGCCCAAACGAGGAATTGGTGCGGGTGATGTCGCACACGAAGAACGAGCCCGAATGGATGCT
>DKBN01000010.1 GCA_002451235.1 Patescibacteria group bacterium UBA6899 | reverse complement strand
CTGAAATTCGGGGACCGGACCACTTGTGTCCATGTCGTCGTGCTTGTCAGGTATCTATAATTCGTGGGAGGGTACACAATCGCATCCGTAGCCTTTGTCCCCGTATCACTACTGAACCCTCCAGTTTCCTGTATGGACGCCAATAGCGCTCGCGAAGCATTTTCTCCTGAGGTGTATGAAGGAGTATATCTGCGAACGACATTGTAATTGACTTTTACGCTAATATCTCCAATCCGATCTCTTGTCTGTGTTGGAAAACCATACATCGATGAAGTGGCAACATACGAAGTCAGGCAAGTGTAATGTCCATCTTCGGAGCAGCGAACAAAATCTATTTCATAGAGTGAGTCTCCTGCACCATGATCTGAATAATCAATGTAGTCGGGATATACCTGCCCGCCGTCTTTCGTATACCGGTACAAGATTCGATTGCCATTCGGGTCGGATATCTCGTCGAGATACCAACGATAGATCTTCGATGACGCGCTGGGGTCGCTTATGCGCGAGGTCGAGACCGCACCGAATGTATATTTCCATCCCTTTTTGTCGAACGCGATCCACGTCCCGTCAGAACCGAGGGTGTATTTCATCATCGACCCGTTATCAACCCGGGCCATGTAATCACCCGTAATTTGCGTGATGAACGAGTCAGTCGACGTACTCCATTCGCCGACCGTGTTCGTCTGATCCCAAAAGCGGATACGCCAATAGTATTGTGTTCCATTAACCGAGAATGTGGTCGTGGAATAGATTTGCGGAGACCGTTGCTCCCTCGGCGTTGAAGACGAGAGCGTCTTCTTCCCAGAATCCCAATACAGGGAGCTAGTAAATATGGTGGATGTAGAGATCTGGATCTGGTACGACGTCGCGAGCGCTGTCGTTGACGCGTTTTTATGAATTGCGGAGAAGCGGGGATTTGACGTGGCAACATTCGTGGGATTCGTGAGCGATTCAACTTGAAGGTCAGATGGTGCTTGGGGAGCGGAACCCCCTCCCCCACTGTGCTCAATGGTGAGCTTGGGGTCATTGGTCGTTCCCGCCTGATCCGCGTTGTACATCAAGACTCCCGATCCACGGATCGCGTCTGTCCCGATGGACTGATTGTCGAAGTCATAGCCGTTCACGATCGCCAGCTTGGTGACTCCGGTCTTGGCGATTGCGGCGACCCCAGAAGCATTGAGGGACATGTTGGTGTATGCGGACACCGAAGGAACGGTGCCGGAGGTCACCGGGACATCGCTCGCACAGAGCTTGGTCGACCCCACCTGGTCGAAGTCGGCGGTCGCAAGCGCCGTGTTGGATGCAGGGGTGGACCCCACACAGGTGAGATACTTGTAGGTTGCATTGGTGGCGCTGTAGTCATTGGAATCTCCGGAGTTGTACCGATAAAACGAGAGCGTCGCAGATGCCACCGTGTCACCATCCGGGATGCTCGCCGTGTCGAACAACTGGAACTGCCACCAGATTTCGAACTGTTGTGTTGGCTGGTAGTACAGAGACATGGCGCGAGTCGTCACTGAGGTGTCGTCCGCCTGATATCCATCCGAAGCGTTCCTCAAGGCACTCCAAGATCCTCCGGCTGAGCCGACCCCCCAGACGCTGCCGTCCACGCTGGTCGTTTCCGTATGCGCATTGGGATACACGATCGTCGTCGTCCGACCCACCTTGCCGGGGATGATCCGTTCCGGGCCAAAGCGTTCGCTCTTGATGGCAATGGTTTGCTCAAGAACCTGGAGAAGTGCTTCCCGGGGATCTTCCCGGAGGGTCCGATGGTGCACCTCTTGGGTGAGATCATCGGTCCATTCCTGGACGATGTCTCCCTTGGGGTCTTCCACCAGGATCGGGGGATTGATGATCCGGAATCGTTCGATCTCGACGGTGCCGTCCTTTCCGAAGCCAATGGACCGATCATGCTTGTCCCACGCACGGGCGAAGACCTCGACCCCGTCGTCGATGGGGTTCATGGAGAGCACTTCGAGGGAGAGGTCGGGTCGGTTGGTCCGCGAGAGGTTCCCCACCGAGGCGATCGCCTCCCCTTTCGTGGTGGCGCGGAGGGAGGGAGAGAGGGAGGGAACTCTCCCCGCAATATCACTGCTAACGCCATTGAACACACGTTGTCTTGTATTCGACACAGGAAAACCACGAATCGGGGCTCTTGCATCTATTGCTGTTCGTTTCCGATCAATATTCCACTGTTCTTCTTCCTTTGCATGATATGAAAACATGGGAAGAAACGTGTCTGCGAAAGTATGAAAGCTTCGAGCGACATCCTCGCGGACTTTCATGAAGTCAGCGTCTACCACTGCATCCTGTTCTCGAGGAGGCAGTGATCGATCGGCAAACATCTCGCTCGGTGTTCCACCAGACTCGATAGTCAATTCGTCGTATTGAGGAATCGATTCCCCTGTCGTCGCATATTCAGCGAGCAGGTCGGTGCTTTGGCTCGTTCCAAGAAAACTTCCGCCGACTGGAGTCGAGTTTAGGATAGGAAGAAGCTCCCCAGAAAGGGTCGACGTGAAGAAGGTGTGGTCTCGGTCTTGGTTGTATAAGTTGTTTGTCCCTATCTTGTTGACGCGCTCAATGTATGGAATACCGATGGACCACCCATACCCGAAGAGGCTGTCTTGGCGTTTATCGTTACTAGAATAGTTCAGAGAAAGATTCGGCTGCATCCCGTTCCTTCCAGGAGGAATCGTGAGGGGGTATGTGTACGTCATCCCACCAGAGGACTGCCCCGCAGATACCGACTGTTTTGGATTGATCGCCTCGCGCCCAGAGCGAAAGGGGTCGTTGTTTGCGGCATACGTAAACGACGGAGCTATGATCGCTCCGACCGAGAGAACTATCGCGAGTATCCTCGCATGACGCACACCGCGTGCGACCTTTCCGAAACACACCGAGTTCTTATGACTCATACGGAGCGCATTACCCCAATAAAATTTCCTTCTGGGGCACATGGCCCTCCCTCGGTGACACATATAAAAACAAACAGACAACATGACGTACAATACATCACCGCTCGGTTCGAGTTCGGAATTCTCAGCTAGAGGAGCAGGACATGTCAGCAGGTCTGATTCCCGTGCGTGACGGAGTATTCTTCTTACTTCAGAGTAGGTCTAGGCAGCGTATATCGTAAATGCCCGAACGTGCATAACCCTGTGGAAAATCTGTGTATACGGCTGTCTTGATCGTAAATATCGAGCGCCCGAGACGCGTCGCTTTAACTAGTTGAAAATTCCTTATTTCATCAAGCAGGGCTTTGCCGAGCAGGGTTCCAACCCGAGGTGGGGAGCAAGTACAAAAACGTGCATCGAAAAATGCCGTTTTTGTTTGCGACGGCGAGGAAGTGACCTGCGTCACTTCCGTGCAGGATTCGAAGGGCGGAATCATGTTTCGCCAGCAGGCGAAACAGATGAGCCAGGGTCGTGAAAATTTGATTGCGACGGCAATCAAATTATTCCTGACCGAATCGGATGCTTCTGTCTCCGGAGCAAAGTTGGACAGACCGAGGCAAAAACCTCGGTTTTGTCTTTATCTGCCTCACTGTTTTCAGGTTCGAACGCCTTATCTAGTTCCGTTCTTTGTTCTCAGCAAAAGGAGTATAATTGTTTCCAAGTATGACAAGATCCTTATCGCTTATGATCTTCGTCGCGGTCATGATCGCCGTGATCGTCGGCGTCGATGTGTTGTTCTTCAGAGAACGATTCTGGGAACGGCTCATGTTCAATATCGGTATCGTGCTGGTGTTCGTTGCCCTGTACTCAAGGTTCCTGAGGTAGAAAAGATGCTGATCCCACTCCAATTCCCTACTGTCCCCCGAGCAACAACGGGGGAGACTCAGCTACTGTGGGTTGGACGGCGCCTGCGGGATGCTCGCGAGCGCGCGTACCTTCGCGCCAGTGATCGGACCGCCGAGGAACGCGCTCACGTAGCAGAGATCGAACGCTCCCGCTGAGAGCGGAAGAATACTCCAGACCATCGAGATGACGCCGGGGGTCGTGTCGCGATACATATACCCGACCGCGAGAAAGCATACCCCTGCAAGGAATCGAAGCGCGCGCCCTGCACTGCTATTGATAAAGCGCGAGAAAGCGCTCCGACCGAATGATTCGTATAATTTCATGGCTCAATGATAGCACCGAACGCAAGCGGGGGCGAACATCGGCTGCCATCCGTTTGGCTCCTGGGCATGCCCTCCCTAGGTGTATACTGAGGGTCCAACGTTCTTTTATTGGTTTATTCATTCATACCAGATCGTATGATCGCTCACACGAGTCTCCCCGTCAGCGATTATCAGAGAGCCAAAGAGTTCTATACGAAGGTGTTGAAGACGCTCGGCTATACCCAGAACATGGAGTATGGCGAGGCAGCCGGATACAACGACGGAAAGAACACGGACTTCTGGATCGGGACGAACAAGCAAGGCGTCGTTCCGCTCCATGTCGCCTTCGAGGCGAAGGATAAAGAAGCGGTGCAGGCGTTCTATGACGCCGCGCTCAAGGCGGGTGCCAAGGACAATGGCAAGCCCGGGTATCGGAAACAGTATTGGCCCGGATATTTTGCCGCGTTCGTTTACGATGCGGATGGCCACAATATCGAGGTGGTCTTCTGGGACTACGATGCCAAATAGGGCGATGCCCCGACCGCATATATAAGATAACAAAAACACACTATGAACACGTTCCTAGTACTTTATCTCGCGCCTGTTTCGACCCTTAAAGAATGGGCCAAGACCGACGCGAAGCAGCGAGAGAAGGCGGAGGTGAAGATGCGCGAGGAGTGGCAGGAATGGATGGTGTCCCACAAAGAAGCTCTCCGCGCTACTGCGGGGGTCGGAAGGACGAAGCGGGTCGGTCTATCGGGCGTCGCCGACGTGAAGAACGGGATCATGCTCTATTCGATCGTCGAGGCGAGCTCGCATGAGAAAGTGGCGGAGATGTTCAAGGACCATCCCCACCTCGAGATCCCGGGAGCCACGATCGAGATCATGCCCGCCAATCCCCTTCCATCCTAGTTCGTCCCATTATCCATCTCATTCATCACATCCATGCAAAGGATCACCCCATTCCTTTGGTTCGACGGGAAGGCAGAAGAGGCAGCAAGATTCTACGTATCGCTGTTTCAGAACTCGAAGATCACGCACGTGACCCAAGGGCAGAACGGGCAGGCGCAATGGGTCAGTTTTATCCTCGACGGGCAAGAATTCATAGCACTCAACGGCGGGCCGCAATTCGCGTTCACAGAAGCGATCTCGTTCTTCGTAAGCTGCGCGAACCAAGAGGAGGTCGATCGATACTGGAACGCGCTCACTGCGGCGGGAGGACAAGAAGGACAGTGTGGCTGGCTCAAAGATACATATGGATTATCCTGGCAGATCATCCCAGTCGCGCTCAATGAATACCTCCAGAAGGACACCTCGGGGAAGGTCATGCAAACGATGCTCCAGATGAAGAAGATCATCATCGAAGACCTGGGGAAGGCGTATGAGGTGGGACGTGAGGCAAAGCGATGAGACCGGGCGGATCCGCTTGAAAGCGGCGTTTTCAGTATCGTCTTTTGCTTTTATACTGAGGGCATCGAATGGCACCCAGAATACTCAAGCGGCAGATCTCATTCCCCGAAGGATTCCTCTTCGGCGCAGCTACGAGCTCGTATCAGAGTGAGGGCGGGAACGAGAACACCGATTGGTGGATATGGGAGCATGGCGCGAGGCGAACGAAGTATCTCAAGGACAAAGACCTTGACCCCGCGGAGTATCAAAGCGGCATCGCGTGCGATTTCTACCGACGTTACGAGGAAGACTTCGCGCTCGCCGCGAGTCTCCATCTTCGGGCTATTCGTCTCTCTGTCGAATGGGCGCGCATAGAGCCAAAAGAAGGGATATTCAACGACGAAGCGCTCGCACATTATGAAGCGATGTTGCGCGCCGCAAAAGCCCACGGATTCACCATTTTTCTGACGCTTCACCACTATACGGTTCCCCTGTGGTTCGCGAAAAAAGGAGGGTTCGCCCACAAGGAGAATATCACCCATTTTCTCCATTACGCGCGCGTCACCGCGAAACGGCTCGCGCCCTGGGTCGACTTCTTCGTCACCATCAACGAACCCGAACTGTACGCCATACAAGGATATGCCATCGCTCTCCACCCGCCACAGGTGAGAAGCTATCGTGCGGCATGGGTCGTGCTCGGGAACCTCATCCATTCGCACAACTTGCTCGCGGAATACATCCAGGACCATTTAGAGAAACCGGTGAGCATGGCGTTCAACTTGACCGACCTCCGACCGCACGGTTATTTCGGGAAGACCGTCGTCCGCATCGCGAACTATCTCGCGAACGAATATGTCTTGCGGCATACTATCGATCACTGCGACTACATCGGAGTGAACTATTATATTCATCACCACATCGGCCTTTTCGGCCAGCGCAAGCATAGTAAGAGTCACCATGAGGAGTCGGACCGACGTTGGGGGATCCACCCGGAAGGGATCGCTCGAATACTCCTGCGACTCAAACGATATAAGAAACCGATCTACGTCCTTGAGAATGGGATCGCGGATGCCTCTGACGCGAAGCGCGGGCATTTCATCACGGAACATCTTTATCACGTACATCGCGCCATCGCGCGCGGGGCGGACGTGCGCGGCTACCTCTACTGGTCGCTGACCGACAATTTCGAGTGGGAAGAGGGTTTCTGGCCGCGCTTCGGCCTGATCGAGATCGACCGTGAGCACGGACTTGCGCGGCGGGTACGAAAAAGCGCCCACCAATATGCGGAGATCTGCCGTACTTGCATCCTTACACTCGAGCCATAAGGGGGCGGGGGTCCGTTTGCGAGATCGAGCTTGTGCATAACAACACAACGAAGGTTGCTACAATGCCAAGATGAACGACCTAATAGAACCTGAGGTACAAAGGACCGAGGGAAACGGACCGTACTGGTGGACTCGCGCAGTGTTCTATGAGATGTACGTTGACCGCTTCGGCGGAGACTTCAAGGGAGCGACTGAGCGCCTCGACTATCTCGAGAAACTCGGTGTTGATTGCATTCACCTTCTTCCCTTCTCCCTCTCCGGCGGCATCGACCAGGGATACGATATCGTCGACCACTGTTCGGTGCGGCCCGAACTCGGCTCGATCGACGACGCGATAGAGTTCATCGCCGCGGCAAAACAACGCGGCATCAGGGTCGTCATCGATCTCATTCTCAATCACGTATCTACGGCGCACCCTTGGTTCAAGGAGGCACTGCGCGATCCCGCCGGGCCGAAGCGACGATATTTCCTTTGGAGCGAGACCGGGGAGGAATTCCCTTTGGCGACCAATCCTTTCTATCACCTGAAACCCTCGAACTGGATCTGGCAGGAGGAGGCAAATGCATATCATTACAGCACTTTCTATCCCGAACAAGCAGACCTCAATTGGGACGAGCCTGCGATCTTTGACGAGATGGCGGCGATCATGGACTTTTGGCTCGACCGCGGCGCAAGCGGATTTCGCCTCGACGCCGTATCGCATCTCGTGAAACGCGAAGGGACACGCTGTCAGCATCTTCCTGAGACGCACGAGATCATCAAACGTCTCCGCGCGCGCCTCGGCCAGAAAGACCCGAACATAATCCTCATTGGAGAGGTGAACGAGAGATATAAGACCGCGAAGGAATATTTTGGCACTGGCGATGAATGCCACTTGGTCTATGATTTCTATCTTTCGCGCAATATCTTTCTCGCCTTAGCATCGGGAGACCCGCTCGCCATCATGCGCCACGAGGCTGAGCGGGCAGATATCCCAGAGAACACGCAGTGGGCTGCATTCTTGCGCAACCACGATGACCTATCGCTCCATCGCCTCGAGGATGATGAACGCGAACTCCTTTTCCGCACATTCGACCCGAATGAGACCCGCCGGTTCGGCACCGGCATTGCATCGCGCCTCGCAAGTATGCTTAAAGAGGATCAAGAGCGCATCCGTGAAGCGTTCCGCTCTCTGTTCGCTGCGACCGGGTCGCCTGTCATCTACTTCGGCGATGAACTCGGCTCGGTCGATGAGCATTTCGAGGTCCCACCCCTCGATACTCGTCTTTATTGTCGTAAGCGGATCGATTGGGATACCGTAAATGAGCAAGAGAATGATGGGTCGTCGCTACTTTCGTTCATGCGCGGAATCGTCCGAGCGTATCACGGAAAATGACGCGATCGGGGGATCAAAGACGCTTTCTTGCTACGTTGGTATAATCGTGGGACCGAAACTGAGTATGCCTCGCATCGCCTACGCCATCCTTTCCGCATTCTTCTTATCCGCACCACTTTTTGCCTCGGCGGATGTCGTACGCGATATCGTTTTTCCGGTGAAGGATAATTTCACATACCGTGATGATTTTCTCGAACCGCGCGGGGGGGGAACGCGCAAGCACCAAGGAAACGATATCATCGCGCCGAAGATGACGCCGCTTTTGGCTGCCGTCGATGGCGTTGTCTCTTTCGTCGCAATACCGGAGGCCCCCTGGGGGTACGAAATAGAGCTCCAGGACGACCAGGGATGGCGATATGACTATCTCCATGTGAATAACGACAACCCCGGCACGGACGACGGACTTGGTGGTCCAGAACATGCCTATATGCCCGGAGTGGTGCGTGGGGCACGGGTCTCTAGAGGTGAGCCGATCGGCTGGGTTGGGGATAGTGGGAACGCGGAGGAAACAGTGTCGCACCTACACTTCGAGATCCATGATCCGAACAACCAGGTCGTTGATCCATTCCCTTCACTCGTCGCAGCATCCGGAGGTAAGGGCGTCTCCGCGAACGCCCCTCGCACCAACGTCGTCGAACCCACGTTCGAGGAGCGTAAAGCGCAACTCAGATACATCTTCTCAAAGGAATTGAACATGGGGAACGAATCCTCCGAGGTGCGGCAGCTTCAGCTCATCTTGAAATCTCTCGGATATTTCACTTATCCCTCCGCGACAGCATATTTCGGCCCGATCACGCGCGACGCGCTAGTGAACTATCAGAAGAAAAAGAGGATCCCGGAGACAGGCGCCGTCGATCTACTGACCCGCCGCGCGCTCAATACCGATCTCGGGACCTGGGACCCGAACGACTATATTCCCTTCTACAACGACGCAGAAAAGAAGGCGCTCTTGATCGCACAATTGCGGCAACAGATCGCGGTATTACAAGAACGCCTGAAGGCGCTTCAAGGATATTGAGCGGTATGAAGTGCTCGATGCGATCCGTTCTCCATATCCTTGTTCTAGTATTCGCGCTAAATTTATTCTGGGAATCCCTCCAATCGTTCCTCTTCATACCACACACGACAGGCTTCCTCGATTTCCTATTCGTGCACGTAAAGGCAAGTGCGGGAGACGTGATCATGGTCGCATTTCTCCTTACACTCGATGCGCTCGTCTTCTCGCGATATGTGGGTCACGGGACAAGAATCTGTCTCATGGTCATTTCAGGTTCCGCGCTTGCGATCATCGTCGAGCATTCCGCGATCGCGACAGGAAGATGGGCGTACGGCCAGTTTATGCCCATCGTTCCCTTTCTTGGTGTCGGGCTCGTTCCGATCCTTCAGATGATGATCATCCCGCCCATCTTGGCGCACGCCTGGAAACTCCTGTCAGCGCTACGGGAACATGCCGCCCCGCGGGTGTAACTGCAGAGAGGGGGATCGCCATATATATGAAAACAAAAAAGAGAGGACCCCATGTGTGGGTCGAGTGCTTGAAGGAGGATGACCCTTCAGTATGGTCATATATGTGTATGCCCGAACGTAGTACTTTTTGGAAGATATTAGAGGGTAATCGTTACATATGAAGAGAAATGCAGTATTAGCAGTGGGGACGATAGGATTTCTCATGGCAAGTGGTATCGCGTTAGCGCAGACAGGAACGGCCGCACCGACGACCACATCCGCGCCGTCGCAACCGATGGTGCTCGAGATTGGTTCGCAGGGTCAAGTGCTCTTGCGCGGAACCGTCGACTCGGTCACCGCCAACTCGCTCACAGTGAAAGGCTGAGGCGGCACCTGGACCGTGAACGTCCCGACGACCGCGTCCGTAATGCCGAAAGGAGTGGCTCTTTCGAGCTTCCAGCAAGGCGATTTCGTCGGCATCCAAGGTACCGTCGACCAAAGCGCGAATTGGACCATCACGGCGAGCTTGGTGCGTGACTGGACGGAGCGCAAGGAGACGAACCAGGAGATCAGACGGGACGTCCAGGCGGTAAAAGAAGAGATCAAGTCCGGAACGCCTCGGGATCTCGAGGGAACTCTGGGTGACCTCTCCAGACAATCATTCACGCTCACGACCTCTGGGAACGCAACCTACTCCGTCACCATCGCCTCTGGTGCGAAGATCCTCCAGAAGAGCTGGCTTACTCTCGACTTTAGCAAGGTGCAAAATGGCGACACGGTGCGTATATGGGGGCCGGTCTCAAGCTCGACCGTTTCGGCGTCGATCTTCCGAGACCTCTCGATCCCAAAATGATCCGTCTCTTATAAACTCGGTAGAGAAAGGCCCCCGCTTGGGGCTTTTCGTTTTTCTCTACCAAGATATCCGGGTGCGAATGGGACATTCCCGACTCTGATTGTCCGTCATTAGCGCGAGTTTCCTGGTAGAGAAAGAGCGCAGGGAAGCCCCCTGCGCTCAAATTAAAAGAGCGAATATTGCTGATATGGTAGTTCTCCGCCGTCATGCCGTTTACGTTCACGCTCCTCGCGTTCGTGCTTGCGGATGGATGCCATGACCGAATAGAACATTCGCGTATCGAAGAAGTGTTCGAGGATGAATAACACCACCTCGCCAGGCCTGCTGCGCGCAGTCCGGCCGTCCCTCTGCAAACGTTCGATCCACTCGTTGGGAAGCGAATAGTGCGCGACCGCTGACACCTCGGGGACCGAGATCCCCTCCTGCATGACCGAGGTCGCGAGGAGAACGAGGAACTTTCCGTCCCGAAGCTCTTGGATCCGCTGTTCGGTCTCCCCGCGTTCCGCTTTTCCGCCGAACGCGACCCCGCACGGGACGCCACGCTTTTCAAGTTCCTGCGCGATGAACGAAGCACTCACTCGCTGCGAAAAGAACGCGATCACCCTGCGCCCCGCCTTGCTTTCCGCCTCTGCGAAACGCAGAAATGCAATTAGCTTGGGATGCTCTGTGATATGCGCCCGTGCGAACGCAACCATGCGGCGGAATCGCATGTCACTGGCGAGCGCGAGTGCCGATCTCGAAGGTCCCATCTGCTGCGCATCTTTCACTTGGGAACTTTGCTTCGAAGCTGTGAGACTCTTCGCATACACAAGGAAAGGCGCATATCCTTCCCTCATGAGGGTGCGATACGCGTGTTCGAACATGACATACCGCGCACGGGCGAAGCGGCAGCGGCCCCTGACCCTCTTCTCCTCATCGGTGTCTTCCGGAAGCCTATCGATCGCCTGTTTGATGCGCTCGAGTTCCAGAGAACGAATGATCCCGCTTGTCTCTCTGGGAGGCGTGATACGTCCTGCAAGCAGCTTACGTACGAGATCGGCCCGCAACGCATCGTGGAGCGGCGTGATCTCCCGCTCTTCGAGCTCCCTGAGTCTCGGGTCCATCGAGATGAAGATCGGAGTGGTTCTGACGAATGGACGCCGCACTTCCTTCCTAACGACCGTGAAGATGTGCAACCTGCGAGAGAGAGCGATGATCTTCTCGTCGTTCTTTCCGATCGACGCGCTGATCCCGAGGATCGGTTTTTGATGCTCCCATGCGATGTCGCCGATCCTAGAGTACGCGTGCTCTCCACGTGCATTATGCGCTTCATCGAGGATCAGGAAACCGAAATCGGCTGGATGAACATTTCCTGCTTGGTATTCCGAGAGGAAAGCGCCGGGGGTAGTGAAGACGATCTCCTCACGAGGATCATCCCAGATGCGCTCTTTCCTCGGAGTCTTCCCTGTGATGAGGCGCGCGGGAAGCAGGCCTCCCATCTCTTGCTGGTAGAACATGAGATGCTGATGGACCAGCGCGCGCGTCGGGGCAAGGAAAAGCGTCCTCATGCCGACGAGCGGAACAAGGAAAAGCGCGATGATGGTCTTCCCCCCTCCCGTCCCGAGCGTACAGATCACGTTCTCCCCCGTCATGAGCATCTCTGCGAGCTCAACAGCGGTCGCTTCATAGAATTCGCGGCGTTTTGCGAATTCCCCTGGATCCATCTTCTCCAGTGTGTAGACCTCTTCCCAGATCTTTTGCGCCTTAGAAAGCGCAATGGTTCGGGCCATATGGCTCCTTTCTGCTCAAAAAGTGCGACTTTCCTCGTCTTACCTCAAGGCCTCCTCAGAAGCAATGGCACATTCACTGGGCCTCGGCGACCTGATCCCTGATCCGAAAGCCCCATTTGGTCGCCCCTGGAAGTCGTTCCTTCCGCAGTACCGTGAACTGATAGAAACCGAAGACCCATGTAGCGAGCACAGCGATGAACTTGTAGACGACCCAGGTCTCTGGAACGAATATTCGGCGCGCGATCTCGTTGCCGAGAGCAAGGAGGAAGAAAAAGACCGTCCAGCGGATCGTGATGGTACGCCATCCCGCATCGCTCACCGCGAAGAAATCACCGAATAATGATTCGAGGTAGGAACGCCCGAAAAGTAGACCGAGGAGAAGCATGGACCCGAAAGCGAGAGCGTAAAGCGTATCCTTGATGATGATGTAGAATTCGTTGCCGGTCAGAAGCGACAGTATGCCGAAGAAAAGGATGGTCCCGGATGCGATCAAGCCGAACTTCGGGACGCGCCGCTCGATCTTCCAAGAGAGCATGAAGGCGCACGTCGCCACGGCAATAAGGTTCATGAGTCCGGCTCGGAAATCCCAGACCTCGGNNATATTCCCGATCAATTCGCGTTTGGTCATGGCACTATACTATCATGCCGACCTTGAGATACGCTCAAGATGCTGCGCGGGACGGATAGCCGCGTGATGCCCATGGGGGAGGCCGATATCCGCATACCCCCTCCGTTGGTGCGTCTTCCCTCTGCATTTTGTACATCGGCATCCTTTTGGCTTGATCCATTCATCGAAATATTCCTTGCCGTAATCATAGGTGATCTCCTCTCCGAGCATGATGTTCTTGCGCGCGATGATGAACACACGGTCATTGATATCCTCCGCGTCGCAGTTCGGACGGCAGGAGTGATTGATGTACCGCGCGAGATTCCAGCGTGCGCTTCCGTCGATATCGACGCGTTCGTTCACCCCGAAGATGTAGCGGTTCTCTCGTTTATCTCCTTCCTCTGGCGTGATGACCTCGCCGACATACTCGATCACGTATGCGCCTTTCTTGATCGACTCCATGGCGAAGAGCCCGAGCCCATCGGTTCCGCGCTTGACCGAAACTTGTGGAAAATGTTTGGGGACTTTCAGGGTGGACATAGGAAATATCGAGGTTTGACCGTGCCATTGTACTCGCAGTCAGCTATGGCGCAAGGGTATCCACTATGGCGAGAGGTGGCGAAAGACGGTAAGATATCCCGACATGAACCGCACTGCCATCATCCTCACCGTTCTTGCCATCGTCACCCTCGTTGGGGGGTATCTTTGGTATACGAATTCAGAGGTCGACCACGTCGATATGGCGCCGCCATCGAACATCACCGACTCGGTGGACACGAAGACCGTGAATGGCGAGGTCCCGATCGTACAAACCCAATCGACCGAAGACAAGAGTGAGATGGAATTCTGGAAGCTAGATATCGAGTACCCGAGCATCGTTCTCGCAACCGCTCCAGACGACGCGCAGCAAGCGAACGACGTAATACTCGGGTTCGTGAATCGAATGAAGGATGGATTCCTGGAAGACGCCCGAGACGCGAGCAAGGGAAAGACCGAACAAATCGGGACCGGTAGCGATCTGACGGTGCGCTACACTATGAGTTTTGTTTCTCCGACATTACTCTCGATCCGCTTTGAAAGTTCCGCGTACATCATGGGCGTGGCGCATCCGGATTCCGAGTCGCATGTCCTCAATTACGACCTCTCTTCGCACGCGCTTCTCTCTACTGCGGACCTCTTCATTTCGGGGAACGATTATCTCGGCTATCTTTCCTCATACACACGGAGCGATCTCAAGCAGGAATTCAAGGAGCTCTCTGATACCGATTTTACCGATTTTGTGGTTCCCGGCACCGAACCGAAAGGAGAGAACTTCCGCGAGGTCGCAGTCACCACAGGGGGTCTGGTTGTCATCTTTAATCCTTCCCAGGTGGCACCATACGCAAGAGGGACAGTGAATGTGAACATTCCGCTTGCCGAGGCAAGACAAAAACTCGTCTCTTTGATCACCAACGCGCTTGACCAGTCCTTGAGCGCAACATCAACTCCTGTGACGAAACCCGAGATCATTCTTTCAGATTGACTGCTTCGCAACTAGACGACCGTTTCTCTTGACAAGATCGCTATTGTATGAGAGTACAATAGCGGAAACTTTGACTGCAGGATCATAGCAAGAAGGCAAACTCGAGTGCTTTTTCGCTTCCGGTCTGCGGTCAAAACCGCTCGCCTGGAAGCGTTTCCAGGCACAACCAAAAGGAGTAGGGGAAATGAGGAAAACCCTCATCGCTTTGGCCGTCACGCTTTCGGCGCTTGCGGCATCAGGACAGGTCTTCGCGACGAGCGGGGACGAGCTGCCTCCCGGCGCAAATCCGGGTGGTAAAGGCTTGGGTTGTGCGAACAACCCGGGTGTGGGGTGTCAACCCCACCCTCAACCTCCGCCACCTCCGCCACCTCCNNCCACCTCCGCCACCTCCGCCACCAAATGGTGGGGGAACACAGACAACCGATGTCAATATCGGGATCGGCGTCAATACCTCTTCAAGCGCAAACGCGGCAGCTTCTGCGAACAGTAGTTCGCAAAGCAGCTCGAACGCGCTAGCGACGGGCGGTACCTCCAATGCAACTGGTGGGAACGCGACCGGCGGTAACGTCACACTTCAGTCCGGAGCGGTTCAGGGCGGTACTGGCGGGAATGCCACCGGCGGAAATGGGTATGGCGGTGCAGGCGGGCAGGGCGGCTCTGGGGGCAGCGCATCCTCGAACGCACAGGGTGGAGGCGTCACGCTTCAATCCGGTGCTGTGCAGGGCGGCATCTCATCCGTCGGAAATGTGACATCGAGTTCCGGTCCATCGACATCTTCGGCTTCGACCGGAGCATCGACATCTACAGTGAGCGGGTCAGGAAATTCTTCTGTCGGGAATCTTTCGACAGGGGCATCTACGTCATCGGTCGGGAATCTTTCGACAGGGGCAGCGACCGCGACCAACTCGGGGGTGAACGCATCTGGGAACAGCAATACGGTGAACGTCCAGGGGGACAATGTCACTTACAAGTTCCCCGCTAACGCACCTGCGGCACAGTTCTTGCCACCGCTCATCTGTGGTGACAAGGCGGGCGGTGCTGGGTTCAACAACGCCACCTTCGGTTTCAACTTCTCTTTCGGGGGAAGCCGGACCGAGTGCTTTGAAACAGCCGAAGCAGCCCAGTGTGTCAATGGTGTGATTGCTATTGGTGCAGCATTCGGCAAGAGCCTTAAGGTCGCCGACGCGGCAATCCGGTGTCTCGCGCAGATGCCGACCTTCAAGAACGCCGCCAAGGACGCTGGACAAAATCCGGTGAAGATGGCGGAAGTGATGGTCAATAGTCTGGAGACGGACTATAACCTGAAGGTTACGCATGCAGCCGAGCTCGAAAAGGAACGAGCGAGGGTGGCGGCAGCAGGGAATGAGCTTACGCAGGTTAAATCAGAGGTGCAACTCCTCAAGAACGAACTCGCCGCCGCCGACAAGCGGAACGAGATCGCAACTCAGCTTCTCAACGAGGAGCGGGCGAAGCCGCCCAAGGTCATCCGGGTACCTTCCGCAGCCAAACCTGCAGCAACGACGGGAACTGCCCGCATCAAGCTCGACGTTGAGCTTCAGTGCGGGAAAGAATGCCCGCCGAAGAAGTAGTTCTTCGCTAGCACAATGCTAGCTAAACGCCCGCCATCGCGCGGGCGTTTTCTTTTTATGTATGAAAGAGAAGACGGTCATGGGGCCGCCGAATGTGTGGACGATGCTTCTGTGACGTCTCTTTCGTTGGTCAACATGGGAGTTCCTGCTGGCTGGGGCTGCGTTTCTTGGTGTCTGGAAAAGAGATAGAGCGCCACGATCAAAAGAAGTGTGAACGGGATGGAAACGAGCCCTAAGAATCGTAGCGATCGCTGGAATTCGGATGAATGCTCCATCTCGCTATGATACCATTTACGAGCATCGAGCTCCGAACCGAAGCTAAACTATTGAGGGAAGAATGAAAGTTCTTTTAGGAGCGTCTCTTCATCTCCCCATCCTATGACCTCGATCCGTATGTCTCCAATATACGTGACCCACGCGGTGAACCCATTCGGGCGAGGTTCGATCACGTACTCCGTTCCGCCGACATTGGTCGTTTCAAATGGATATGGATCTGCGTGATCATCGATGATCTTTT
Organism: Patescibacteria group bacterium UBA6899; assembly: GCA_002451235.1. Classification (GTDB taxonomy): domain Bacteria; phylum Patescibacteriota; class Minisyncoccia; order Phycocordibacterales; family UBA6899; genus UBA6899. Next base: position 7,694 of record DKBN01000010.1, on the reverse strand, counting down.
GATCAGAAATGAAGCGCTTTTCTATAAAGGACTGCTGTTCGGTTTTCCCGCCGTTCGCTCCGGCTGCTTTTAGAGAAGAAAGAGTGTAGAACGCGACATCTTGGATCACGTTGCTCCCTGTTCCTTCCGGCGAACAGGCAAAGATGTAGGTAGCGATGGAACCGCCTTGACTACCTTCTACGTCGGCCAAGAACGGCGCGCAGGGGCTGGGATAGGTGAGTGTGATCCCTGAATCCCCAACTTCGATCCTGTTCGCTGGTACCGACGATATCGACATCGTCTTCGCGGATGGCGCGAATGCGCGCGTTCCCGCCGCATCTTCCGTGGCCGGCGCTTCTGCGGTCATCAATGCCGGCGTTGCGTTGCGTTCCATCATGGCAGCTGGTATGGCGAGCGGATCAGATGTCCGTGCGAGAGGAGAACGTTCAAGCGCTGTATGCCGAAGATCGACAGATACGACCAACAGGAGGCAGAGAGCAGCAGGAATGAGATACTTCCATTCCGCATTGAATGCGAAGAATCGCTTATACGGACTTTCGATGTTGGGATGGGATCTCTTGGGTGCCGCTTGTCTTGGGTCGCGCAGAAGATGCTCGATCACGGAGCGAAGCAACGCTTCATCTGGTCGTACGCTAGCGTACGCGGAAGCGACTCGACGGGCGGTCTCGCGTAGATCCTGTTCGATATCGGTCATGCGTTCATCATGTTCCATACGTTTCTTTGAATCGTTCCCGTAACGCTCGCAAGCCCCTCGACTGAAGCTGCCGGACCGCTTCTTCACTCTTCCCCATCGTCCTCGCGACCTCCGTGCCCGTCATCTCGGACATGAATCGCAATTCGATCGCTTGACGCTGTTCCTCAGGGAGCATGGAGAGCGCGCTACGGAGCGCTTCGATCTCCTCGCCGAGCATCGCTGTTTTATCGGTCCGCGCCGAATCGTCCGGGAGATTCATGAACATCTCATCGTCGATCTCGACGTTTTTGCGCTGCTTCTGTTTGTCGATGACGGCGTTGCGCGCGATAGTATAGAGGTACGGGAGCGGGTTCTCACGTTTTGCTTCATAGCGAGAGAACGCTCCGAGCGCTTTCGTGAACACTTCCTGTGTCAGATCATCCGCCTCTTCCCTGTTCTTCACGCGGTAGAAAATAAACCGATACACCGGCGTGAAATATTCCTCATAGATCACGCCGAACGCGTCGCGATCCCCTGCGACGGCTTGTTCGACGACCTTCGCCATCTCTTCGGATGTCCGTTCGCTCATGTCCCAGCATTCTACCGCGGGCGGTCGGCATCGTCACTTGGTATAACCGATGCCGCCCTACTTCGTGACCTATGCCACAGTTCCGTCCTTTTCATGCTGAAAATAGCGCTTGCCTTCGAGATCCTTCGGCATCAGGCTTTCATCGGTATAGTCTTCATATCCTTCTCCATAGCCGAGCTCTTGCATGAGCTTCGTCGGGGCGTTCCGGAGCCGCATCGGGACGGGGAGATTCCCGTGCTCCCTGACATCTCCTTGCGCCTTTCGGAGCGCAGTATATGCGCTCCGGTCCTTCTTGCACTTCGCGAGATATGCGACGCCATGCGCCAGATTGATGGCACATTCGGGATACCCGATCGTCTCGCATGCGCGAAAGGCAGCGTTCGCTACGACCAGTGCCGTGGGTTGAGCAAGCCCAATATCTTCGGAGGCGAAGACGACCATCCTGCGTGCGATGAAGAGCGGGTCCTCGCCCGCGTCTACCATGCGTGCAAGATAGTACATCGCCGCGTCTGGTTGGCTCGCTCGCATCGATTTGATGAACGCGGAAATGGTGTTGTAATGCTCCTCGCCCTTCTTGTCATATCGTAGATGCTTCGACTGTACCGCCTGTTTCAGGTGCTCGACCGTGACAGTCTGATAGAGATTCTTTGTTGCTTCGAGGACGGTGAGCGCTTGCCGCGCGTCCCCACTTGCGATCGCGACCAGCCAGTCCCGCGCATCATCGTCCATTTTGATCTTCGTGCGCGAGAGGATCTTTTTCATATCCTCTTCCATGAGCTCATTCATAACGAACACGCGGCAGCGAGAAAGCAAAGCGGGAATGACCTCGAACGATGGGTTCTCCGTGGTCGCTCCGATCAGGGTCAGCCTTCCTGATTCCACATATGGGAGGAGGAAATCCTGCTGCGCTTTATTGAATCGGTGGATCTCGTCGAGAAAGAGGACCGTCGGTTTTGCCGCGGTCGTCGCCTCCACGATCTTCCGAATGTCGTCTTTCCCTGCCGAGACCGCCGAAAGTTCGTGGATCTCAGCGTGGAGCGCGTTCGCATAGATGCGCGCCAATGTCGTCTTCCCAACGCCGGGAGGGCCCCAGAATACGAAAGAGAACAGATGTCGCTTCTCGATCGCAACCCGGAGTGGCATGTCCTTGCCCACCAAATGCTCCTGCCCCACGAATTCGTCGAGAGTCTTGGGTCGGATGCGCGCGGCGAGTGGTTCAGAGGAAGCCTTCATGCCGCCAGTGTATGCCCGCTTCTCTTGTTGTCAAAAGCTATCGATCGACGGGAAGTCCTGCGTCCCCCCAAGCGATAAGACCGCCCGCAAGATCCAGGATGTTCGGGAGTCCTTGCGCTTCCAAGAATTGCGCCGCCATCATGCTCCTCGAGCCGGACGCGCATTGGAGGATAGCGGCGGGATATGAGCTCAACTCCTCTTTCCTTTGGAGGAGTTGGGTCATGGGAATATGCACAGAGCCGGGGATGCGCTCGGTCGTACGCTCGTCTGCCTCGCGGATGTCGACGATGGTCGCCTGCGAGCCGTCAGCGAGCGTTTTTGCTTCTTTGGGGGAAATGGATCTCATGACGCGCTTGTTCAGTACCAGCGCATCATACCACCTCTGCCGCCACCGTATCCACCCATCATCGGGCCGACGCCGCCTTGGGACGCCAGTGCTGCATCGAACGCTTGTTGCGAGAGGACCTGCGGCGTATACGTTCCGCCGTTCTCCACGAGGAGCGAGTAGAAGTAGCGCAAGTGGGCATTCGAGCCGTTCAAGAGATATTGGTATGTCGAGAGTATGGATGGATCAGCAGTGTCGTTCATCCGTTTCGTGAGGTCCGCGATGTCGTATTCCTCGACATAGAGCGCAGAGTGGAGTGCTGCGTCTTCAGAAGCGATCCCTTCATTCAACAGCCGTTTTGCGAGTTCGCTGATGGCCGCGCTCTGATAGCTCCCAGTAGGAAGCACCGGCTCTGGAATGCCGTAAGTGTGCAGGAGGTTCATTACAGAGTTTAAATGCATCGATTCGCTCATGGACACGCGGCCGATCGTCTGCCACCCCCACTTCTCTCCGAATGATGCATAGAGATCGCGCGCCATTTTCTCTTCTTCATATATGAACAGGAGGTCGCCGCGCACTTGATCGCTCACGCTCGTGGTGGCGCTGGAGTCTGCGGCAAATTTCTGGATAGGCGATTGCATGCGGCCATATGCCTGACCGCGAAACCCATAGATCCCGGATCCGTTCGCCGCTCCGTACGGTCTGGCAAACCCATGATAAGCGAATGTATACCCAGTGATGAGGATGAGCGCCGCGATGCTTGCGCCAAGCACGGCGGAGCGCAAAGAGAAATTCTTCATGGTCTTAATGGTTATTGGCGGGTAATACGAAGAACGCTACTTATCCTTACACTCATCGCGGGGCGATATTTCATCCGCTTCTATTGGGAAAAATTCTTCCCGGTATCTTCGCGTTCATGGAGTTCCTTATCGTCATAGCCGAAATGATGGGCGATCTCATGCCAGACCGTATCTCGGACGATCTTTCGCACCTCCTTGGGATCCCCGCCGGCCTCATCGAGGGTGGGGAGTTTGAAGATAGTGATCTTGTCCGGAAGCACCATATCGCCGATGCCGTATCCTTCGCCACGCACAGTCGCCGGCACTCCTTCATAGAGACCGAGTAGCTCGTAGGGGTCCTCGATCCCCTGTTGACCCAATTGCTCTTCGCTCGGCAGGTCCGCAACGACGATCGCAACATTATCAAGGCGCTGGAGAAAACGCTCCGGGATCCCGTCGATCCCCTCAGCGACCAATCGCTCGAATTCCTCATCGTCCATATCGATCAGAGAGAACGACGCAAAGACACTTCACGGCGTCGCGTTTATGGCACCTGATGGCGCAGTGCCCATTGCGGTCCCCATTGCGCGCAAGAACGCCGGATAACCGAGCCCAGCGACGACCAGCGCCCCTGCGAGCGCGAACGCGATCACAATGGTCATAGTTGGAGAGGATGGTTTCATCATAGATGGTTTCGGTAATACTTAGGAGTTAACTTGCCAATTATACCTTATGCACTCCTTCGCAGCCCGCGAAGATCACTGAGCACTTCATCCGCGTGCGTCGCAGGATCGACCTTCGGATAAACCTTGGCGATCTTCGCCTTGGGGTCGATCAAAAACGAGATGCGATTCGTCCCTAGATATTCGTGGCCCATGAACTTCTTCTTCCCCCACGCGCCGTACGCGGTAACAACCTCCTTTTTTTCATCAGAAAGCAGTGTGAATGGTAACCTATGTTTTTCCGCGAATTTCTTGTGGCTCGCTATCGAGTCGACAGAGATCCCAAATATCGTTACGTCGAGCTTCTCAAAGAACGGGAATCCATCGCGTATCATGCATGCTTCCTTGGTACAACCGGGAGTATCGTCCTTTGGGTAGAAATAGACAAGAACCCATTTCCCGCGCTGCTTCACCAATGATTCGACTGCCCCGAACTGGTCTGGGAGGGAGAATTCGGGAGCCGCGTCCCCCGCCTTGGGGATTGGGAGTTCAGGAAACGCTATCGCAGCGTTCACTTTGGAGTGCGGGGTATTCGGAGCATTCTTCTTTCTTTCATCTTTCTTGGGGGCCGTCGGGCCCTTTTCGGCGGCTTTCTTCCGACCTTGTGTTCTGCTTTCTTTCTTCGGTCGAACGATTTTCTTCGGCATGATGATCGTATTAATGGATAGAGGCAATCATCATAGCAGATCCCCGCAGGAAAACAGCAAAAAAACCGCGGTGAATAACCGCGGTTTTCGAGGGATCGGTCAGGCCATCGCAGGCCTTGCCTCTCCCGTGAAACGCAGACGCACGAGGGTCTCGTCTGCCCGGTCCTTGGCGTAATGAATGTCTATCGTGAAGCGTTTGAATGCATCACGGACCTTCTTTGCGATACGGACAGCGAGTTGATCCTCGGTCGTCGTCACAGTGAGCGCATGATCCCCGGGAACGATCTCGACCACTCGGTCTTCGGGATTATTGCGCCACGCACGCTTCCCGTAGGCGATTATGAGGTTGGTGAGTTCCGGGATCACATACTTCGGCAGGTCGCTGAACACGATCTTGCCGTTGTATTGATGGAAACGGACGAGTTTGCATGCAGGACAGACGGTCTCTTCGACCCTGACCCGAGCGAACTCTCTCCATCTCCTGAAGAACTCATCGTCGTGGCGCCACGCTTTCCGAAAATGGACCGCATGGCACATCTTGCACACGAGTACCCCCTTTTCCTCATGAACAAGAGCCCTCTCTCTCGCGACGTTGCGCGACAACACATGGAGCTTTGACATATACAGGACGTGAGTCACCGATAATTTCCTCGACTTCGACCGATGCCGAAGAGGACCAGTGGGAAAAGAATGATCGTTTCTCGTCCCGACTGGGATGGCTACTTCCTACAAATGCATGAATACGAGCGTGGAAGGAGATCCGGGGATTCGGTCTGTAGCACTATCAGTGTAGAACCCTGGCACAGAGGAAAAAGTGTCTTGGGTGCATATCTCTGTGGATTATCTGTGAACGATGGTGGATAAATCACACGAGGAAAGAATTCCCTTGGTATAAGGACTTTTTCGCTTTGACAGATGGTCATCGATTCATCCAGGTGATGGAGAACTGAAGGAAGGTCGCGATCATGACCCAGATAAGATACGGAGTCAAGGCAAATGCAATGATATGTGACGATGGCCAGGAGAGCACCATGATCGCGATGATGCTTCCCAAGACAAAGACGATATCGAGCGCCGCAAGCTTCAGGTCCTTCCATCCAAAGAGGATCGGCGTGAACAGGATGTTCACGACAAGATTGAACAAAAAAGCATATAGGGTCGACACCGTGATCTCTCCGGCAGATACCTTCCAGATCACATAGATGAAAGTTGCGATGATGAGCGGGTACAGAACGCTCCAGATGAGACCGATCACCCGCGAACTTGGGGTCCACGCTGGTTTCTTCAGGTTAAAATACCAACGATCAGGGACGGGGAAGATCGTCGACATCACTTGAGTATAACGGGAGCGCTTGTTGCATTCAGGGTATCGCGGATCACAACGGTCTCGGTATCACATGAGAGCCCCGCATCATGAACGACCCACTTATCGGTCATACCGAGTGCGTACGTGGCTGGCGAAGCGACTTTGGTATCGGTGACGCTCGTCGTGAAGTTCGCGCACAACTCGAATTTGGCCTCCTTGGCATCCTTGAGGGTGGCGATCGGCGCTGGTTCTTCAACAATGCGATATTGGTATTCCTCCCTAGTGACAGGATCGCGGCGATTGGACGCGCAATACGAATACATGCTGGATTGATCAAGCTCCGCGAGCGAATCTGGAAGTTTCCCGCTCGTTTGAGCGAATGAAGAGATGCAGCTCGCCAGCGACCGTAGATCATCGGATCGCTGCAGATCGAGCTGTCGGTCACGAGCCACCTGCGGCGTCCCAGCGGCAAAGAAACCGAGAATGACGCCGAATATGGCGATCACGGAGATCGCGTAACCGAAATTAAGGAACAGCTGCCTCGGAATGTCCTTCTTGTACTGGATCTTCTTGCGCTCTAGGAAATAGAATCCGAAGATAACGCCGGCAATAGTAAGAATTGTGAATGCCTTGAGAAAGAACTTGAGCGTCAATTCTCCCTGAAGGAAGTTGAAAATGACAGTGATGAGATCGCCGACGATGGTGAGCGCGGTAGCGAGAAGCACGATATAGGTAAGCCACTTGGAGAGTTTGGACTCTTCCTTCTCCTTGTCCTCACGGAAACGGCGGAACCACAGGCGTACCGCAGCGACATAGAGCGGGAACGCCACCACCAAGGCCGCGATCGCGTAGTGGATCGCCGCACTGGTCCCACTGTTATCGTAGATACTCTGGAGCGGGTCGGGAAAATATCGGTCGATGACACCGAAGTAGAGCGCGCCGAGAGCGAAGGCAACAACAGCGAGGAGGACGAATGAGAAGAAATTCACGATGACCTCGACCGCACTCGCGCGATGTACCTCCCCCTCCCTGGCGCCCTCAGGGGACGGCACTCCCTGAGCAACGAGTGCCTTGGCGATCGCCGCAGAGACAGTGTCCTCCTTCCACCCAACGACAAGAAGCGTCTGGCGCATCGCGTCGATGTCGGCACCGGCCTTCAATTTCTCCGACACGTACGTATCGATGTTGTTCATATAGAGAGAATGATGGATAAATGGAGTACTTTCGTTACCCGCATTATACTACAAATAGCGATATTTCGCTCCAGTTCATTTTGGGACCGCGATTGTGGCGCCATTCTCAAGGATCTCGACGGAAACACCATTCTCGCGTTCCATCGCATCCTTAAGATCGAGGAGTGGCTGGTCCTGGCGATCGTCCGCCAATCGGAAGGTCCCGTAATGGATCGGGACCATCGTGC
>DKBN01000040.1 GCA_002451235.1 Patescibacteria group bacterium UBA6899 | reverse complement strand
GACGAATGGGGTCCGGTACATAATTCGGGATTCGAAATTAAGAAAAAGGATAGAAAAAAGTTAAAGATATTGTTTGGTATAAGCGGAACCAATTAACCCAATTTCACATATCACTTGGTTCCAACTGGCACGGATGAGGTCAACATACATACTTACCTAGATTGAAATTTCGTTCCTGTGGATAACCTGCGTCGGAAAAGTCACAGTTTGACAGCAGGAGAACCCGATGCCCGAATGAGCGCCTTTCACCTTGGAAAATATAGGTTGAACGGGGGGCTCATGCTTCATAATATGAAGCTGGTAACAAGAAGAAATTTTTTTGCCAGCGGGTGGGGAGGGGGTACAATGGTCCTACCTCCGCGAGGGGAATTTATCACTAATAATACGTGCGTATGGAGAAACTCCATCACATTAAGAAGCGTAACGGGACGATCGTTGACTTCAGCCCGGAGAAGATCGAGAAAGCGATCAAGAAGGCGTTCCAGGCGGTGCGAGGGGAGGAACATGCGGATGTCGCGAGGCTCATCACGAGGTTCGTCGTTGAAGAACTTTCGATGAGGTTCGAGGCAAATGAGATCCCTACCGTCGAGCAGACGCAAGATCTGGTCGAGAAGCATATCATGCAGGCGGGATTCTTGGATGTCGCAAAGGCGTACATCATCTACCGCTACGAGCATCAGAAGCAGCGCCAGGAGCGCAAGGCTGAGGACCTTGAGAAGGTCGAAAAGAACAAGCTGTATGTGGTGAAGCGCGACGGAAGCAAAGAGCCGTTCTCCCCGGAGAAGCTCAAGAAGTCGCTGCAGTACGCGGTGCACGGCTACGAAAAGGAGGTGAACATCGACGCGATCGTCGAGCAGTGCAAGGTGGAGCTCTATGACGGCATGCCGACATCCGAGGTTGCACGCTCGCTCTTGATGGTGACCCGTTCCTTGATCGAACAGGATCCCGCATATTCGTACGTCGCGTCGCGACTCCTTATGCGGCAACTTTATCGCGAAGTGATCGGCGATGACGTGTTCGATTTCGGACAGTTTGATCAGCAGTATCGCGATGCGTTCATCCGCTCGATCAAGTATGGCGTGAAGATCGATCGCCTGGATAAACGGCTTCTTGATCTTGATCTTAAAAAACTTTCACGAGCACTGAAACCTGAACGGGACGAAGTGTTCCGTTATCTCGGAACGCAGACGCTGTATGACCGTTACTTCACACGCGATGTCGAGAATGGCAATAAGGTGATCGAGACACCGCAAGCATTCTGGATGCGTGTTGCGATGGGATTGGCCATACTCGAGAAGGACAAAGAAACGCGCACGATCGAATTCTATGAGATGCTTTCGACCTTGCGTTTCGTTCCGTCGACGCCGACCCTCTTTCATTCCGGCACCGATCATCCTCAGCTTTCTTCGTGCTATCTGAACACTGTCGGCGATTCACTCGACCACATCTTCAAGGTGTATTCCGATAATGCTCAGCTTTCGAAATGGTCTGGGGGGATCGGCACGGATTGGACGGCAGTGCGTGCGACCGGCTCTTTGATCAAGGGGACGGGGGTGCAATCAAACGGCATCATCCCGTTTCTGAAGGTAGCGAACGACGTTACAGTAGCGATCAATCGTTCGGGAAGGCGGCGCGGAGCCACGTGCGTCTATCTCGAGAACTGGCATATGGATGTTGAGGAATTCCTCGAGCTTCGGAAGAATACCGGCGACGAACGACGCAGAACACACGATATGAACACCGCGCTCTGGGTTTCGGACCTCTTCATGAAGCGCGTGCGCGATAACGCCGACTGGACGCTCTTTTCACCTGACGAAACGCCCGACCTACATGAGACCTATGGAAAAGAATTCGAGAAGCATTACGTGGCATATGAAGTGATGACTCAAACCGGCGGCATCAAAAGTTTCCGCGTCGTCAAGGCGCAGGAACTCTGGAAGAAGATGATCAACATGCTCTATGAGACCGGGCATCCGTGGATCACATTCAAAGACCCATCGAACGTCCGTTCGCCCCAGGATCACGCGGGGGTCGTGCATAATTCGAATCTCTGCACTGAGATCACCCTCAACAACTCGGCGGACGAAACGGCGGTGTGTAACCTCGGATCGGTGAATTTTGCCGTACATGTCGTTAATGGGAAATTCGACAAAGAGATGATTGTCGAGACCGTGAAGGTCGCGATGCGCATGCTCGATAATGTCGTCGATGTGAATTTCTATCCGACGAAAGAATCGGAGAATTCGAACATGCGACATCGCCCAGTGGGACTTGGTATCATGGGATTCCACGACGCCCTGTATCAACTCAACATCAATTTTGATACGGAAAAGGCGGTCGAGTTCGCAGATGAGAGCATGGAGGTCGTTTCCTTCGCGGCGATCATGGCATCCTCGATCTTGGCGAAAGAGCGTGGCGCGTATTCATCCTACAAGGGATCGAAATGGGAACGCGGATTGTTCCCGCAGGACACGCTTGATCTCTTAGAGTCAGAGCGCGGCGAGAAGATCGAGGTACCGAGGGGAGGGAAGCTCGATTGGACACCAGTGCGCGACCACGTGAAGAAATATGGTATACGCAATTCGAACACAATGGCGATCGCGCCGACCGCGACGATCTCGAATATCGCTGGAAGCATTCCTGCGATAGAGCCGATCTACAAGAACATCTATGTTAAGGCGAATCAAAGCGGCGATTTTACGGTCATCAATCCCTATCTCGTCGAAGATCTGAAGAAGATTGGTCTTTGGGATTTCGATATGATCGGGAAGATCAAATATAACGACGGGAGCATCCAGAATATCCAGGAAATACCAGCAGCGCTCAAGGCGAAATACAAGGAGACCTTCGAGATCTCCCCGGAATGGCTTATCAAGGCAGCGGCCTATCGAGGGAAATGGATCGACCAGAGCCAATCCCTCAATATATTCTATGCAGGGACTTCGGGGCGCGAGATCTCGGGAGTTTACGAATACGCCTGGGGTATGGGACTGAAGACGACCTATTATCTTCGCACCCTCAGTGCTTCACAGGTTGAAAAATCGACGGTCAACGCGACTGAATACGGCTCGACACACAAACGCGATTTCAGTAAGTTCGAAAACGCTGCACCGTCCGCCGTCGTCATCGAAGAGGTTGTGACAGAGGCGATCCTTTCTCCCTTGCAGCCGGAGGCGATGGCAATGGAAGTTGTCGAACGTAGGACAGTCGAACTTATCCAACCGGAAACGCATGAGCTCGGACCGATCTTGAAAAAGGAGGTTGGTGTCATTCCTGAGCCGGGATCAGGAGAAAAAGATAGGACAGCGCTGGGTGCGGAGCCGAAGCTTTGCAAGATCCTCGACCCAGAGTGCGAAGCATGTCAGTGAATGTCAGTGAAATGAGCAATTAATGATATCGACCATGAACCCCGCGCAAATACCACAGACAAAGCAGAATTCGCAACAAACCGCACCTGCCCACAAACCCGCATACGAGAAATCGCGCCAGCGCATCGATGTCAACAAACGGCGTATCATCAACGGCGCAGATGCAGATGTCATCCAGCTCCATCCCATGAAGCACACCTTCGCGTGGGACGCATACAACGCCGCGAATGCGAATCACTGGCTTCCGACCGAGATCTCAATGCAACAGGATGTTGAACAGTGGCGCTCGACAGCAGTACTTTCCGAGGATGAGCGCAAAGCATTCAAGACAGTACTTGGGTTCTTCACCACCGCAGACTCCATCGCAGCAAATAACATCGTGCTTGCATTCTATCGTCACATCACCAGCCCAGAGTGCCGCATGTATCTCCTTCGGCAGGGATATGAAGAGGCGATCCATACGCACTCGTACCAATATATCGTCGAGTCGCTTGGGCTCGATGGGGGAGAGATCTTCAATATGTACCGAGAGGTTGATGCGATATACAACAAGGACGAGTTCATCCTCTCCTTCAACAACGGGATCTTCGATAAGGATTTTCGCACCGGCACGTTTGAGGCAGACCAGAAATTCCTCGAGAACATGATCGTTTTCTCTTTGATCCTCGAGGGGATATTCTTCTACAGCTCATTCGCGGTCATGTTCGGATTCCAGCGGCAGAACAAGTTGACGGGCTCCGCAGAACAGATCCAATACATAATGCGCGACGAGTCGATGCACCTCAATTTTGGGATAGACATGATCAACACGATCAAGGTCGAACAGCCAGAGCTCTGGACGCCCCAATTTGTCGAACATGTAAAAGATCTCGTCACCAAGGCCGCGAAGCTCGAGTATACCTTTGCGGCAGAAGTCTTCCCGCGGGGGATCTTCGGAATGAACGCCGAAGCATTCAAACAGTACATTGAGTACATCGCTGACCGTCGCCTTGGACGTATCGGGATCGCGCCGATCTTCGGTTCGACCAATCCGTTCCCATGGATGTCAGAAGCGGTTGACCTTTCGAAGGAGAAGAATTTCTTTGAGACACGCGTCACTGAATACAAGACCGGAGGCACGCTGGATTGGTAACTAAAAGCTGAAATATTGCACGTTTGCGGCGAGCAGCACTGAAATGATCGCGATTAAAATGAGTGCGACTAAGAATGTATAAGCCGCAACGGTCTCAGATCTTCTGCTTAATGAAGCAGTGCGTACGCGGATAGATATGAATGAGAACAACGTGCTAAAAGCAAGAATTACGATGCACACAGCAAGAACCTCATCGATATAGCTTGCGTCTGCCAAGTGCATCCCACGGATCGTAGAATAAACGATAAAGGTGAATCCAAGAAGGTTCGCCGAGGTATTGAGAACATGTGGTGAGGTAGAATTCATGAAAGTAGCGATCGTAATACTACAGGCATGTATCTTGTGATATTTCGTTGCGAAGCTGTATAAGTCGGGTATAATCCAACAGTTCGGTTCGTAATGGGCCTGTAGCTCAGTTGGCTAGAGCGCTGCATTCGCATTGCAGAGGTCAGGGGTTCGAATCCCCTCAGGTCCACAAGCTTAAAATTGCAACTGCTCGTAATTCTAAGCTTGTGGAAAGAGTAGTGATGTTTTTCCAGTAGGAAACACCGAGTAATTACGCGATATGGGCCATTAGCTCACCTGGTAGAGCGCATCCATGGCATGGATGAGGTAACCGGTTCGAGTCCGGTATGGTCCACCATACAAAACTTGTTCAGAATCAAAGAAGCGGAGGAGGGGTCTGGGGAGGAATCCGCACGGGCGAGTCCATCGCCCCGTATCCATATTCCCAGAAAATTGTAGTGGGGCGTATCAGGAGTTTTGTTCAAAAAAGCTTCGCGCAAATGCTAGAATAACACCACCAAACCATAGACTTTATCGCGGAATGTGGTATCATCGTTGCGTGATGACAGGATACCGCATCATTAGGGCATATTTCCCGAACTTCATTCGGGTCTTAGCCACTGACTTGCGTCGGTATTCTGCGTGATCTCCTTCTTCTCTTCCCATTTAGCCGACGCATAGCCGGAATGTTTTAGACGTAATTATTCAGATATGGCTCGATATATGGACGAAACGAAACTAAAGATCGCCAAGCTTACGCGGTTCGACCATTTCATGCTTCGACTTCTCAGGGTCGGTGAATTGAATGTGCATGAATACCCAAAGGGCAATTTTGGTGTCGGCTCGGTGGCTAAACTCTACTGGAATGAGTTGAGAAATTTCCCTATTGCGATCACGATCAGTATTTTAGGGGTGTCAATCGGGAGCGTAACGGCGATACTGACCCCATATATCTTCAAACAGTTTCTCGATCTCCTGAACTCTGCGCCCATGGGTATACCGCTCTCTCAACCGCTCTGGTATATCTTCCTGCTCGTATCGGTGAACATAGTCGGCTGGCTTTTTTGGCGGGCATCGTTCATCACGATGGCGTACATCGCCTCGAATATGCTCGCAAAGCTTCGTCAGGGCGCTTTCTCCTATCTCATTGATCACTCTCACCGGTTCTTCTCCTCAAGCTTCACTGGATCGCTGGTGCAGAGAGTGAACCGTTTCTCCGGAAGTTACGATCGTCTTGCTGATAGAATAGTCTTCGACATCATTCCCATCATTATCCAAGTGACGGGGATACTGATCGTGCTTGCGAGAGAGCAACATATTATCGCGTATATCGTCATCGTATGGGTCGTGCTCTTCACGGCATGGAATTACGGCTTCGCTCGATGGAAACTGCGGTTCGATATCGGAAGGGCAGCCCAAGATTCACGGACAACCGCACAGCTCGCGGACTCGATCACGAATCAGCAAACCATTGAGCTCTACCGCTCTCAAAATCACGAGCGCGACCTATATCGGTCAGCGACCGAATTACAATCGCGCTTCTCAAGGTTCAGTTGGCAATCCTCCTCGATCATTGACGGTATCCAAGCGCTATTTATCATCACGATCGAAGCTATCGTGCTCTACACTGGCGTCGCGTTTTGGAAGAACGGTACCTTCACGATCGGAACATTCGTTTTGGTGCAATCGTATATCATGATGCTTACAGACCGGTTATGGTCGTTTTCGCGCATCATCCGCGACATCTATGAGTCGTTCGCAGACGCGAAGGAGATGGCTGAGATCATGTTCTTACCCCACGAGATCCAGGAAAAGGCTGACGCCGACGAACTCATTAATGTGGAAGGGGAGATCGAATTTCGCAATGTCTCATTCTCATTCCATGGGAAGCCCATAGTGGACAAATTTGATCTCAGGGTTTCGAAGGGAGAAAAGATCGCATTGGTCGGTGTTTCCGGAGCAGGAAAATCGACCATCGTGAAGCTATTGTTTCGCCAATATGATCCAGGTTCCGGAGAGATCCTGATCGACAACAAGAATATCGCAGACCTTACGCTCAAATCCCTTCGCGACGTGCTTTCTCTTGTTCCACAAGATCCCGCTTTGTTCCACCGGACGCTCATGGAGAATATTCGCTATGGCAAACAACAGGCCACGGACGAGGAAGTGATCGCGGCGGCGAGGCTCGCGCATTGCGACGAATTCATAGAGAAGTTATCGACGAAATACGACACCTTGGTGGGAGAGAGAGGGATCAGACTCTCTGGCGGCGAACGTCAACGCGTAGCGATCGCGCGAGCATTTCTCCGCAACAGCCCGATACTCGTTCTCGATGAGGCGACCTCATCGCTCGACTCACAATCAGAAGAAAGGATCCAGGATGCCCTGATGCGGCTCATGGAAGGAAAAACGACGATCATCATCGCGCATCGACTCTCGACCATTAGGAGGATGGACAGGATCATCGTACTCGAGAATGGGGGGATCATCGAAGATGGTACGCATGACGCACTGATCAAAAAAGGCGGGAGATACGCGACGCTTTGGAATATCCAGCAAGGAGGATTTTTGAGAGACGAACCCGGGGAACAAGAATCCGAAAGTGAAGACAACCAATGAAATAAATTCGTCAAGAGAAGGGAAGTAACATATAATATTTCCGTGTCGACGAGTCTCAAAAGTAAATTAGGGTGGCCGCTGATCGTCATCCTGGTTGCGATCCCAGGGGTGCTGTGGGCGACCGCATACCCCCTTGGCGAGCACTTCATAGGCCAAAATGGGCAATCCACCTTTCGCATGTCGATGACCGCGATCGGGCAGCTCCTCGGCATCCTTGGTATGGCCATGTTNNGGAGGACTGGCATTCGTCTTCCTGCTATTTCACCCACTCTTTCTCGCTCTCAGGTACATTCTGCTTAATTCGGGGTTTGCGACCGCGATGCATACGCTTCTCCTCAGCTCAGATATCAGCATCAATTTCGGCATCATCGCGCTCGGCTTAATGCAGATCTTCCTCATCATCACTTTCTTCATTGATATTCCATACCAAATATGGAAATTCACGCACAAGTTCCTTGCATTAGCGTTCTTCTTTGCATCGCTTCACGTCCTTTTCATCCCCTCCGATGTGACGG
>DKBN01000001.1 GCA_002451235.1 Patescibacteria group bacterium UBA6899 | reverse complement strand
GCGTGCTTCGAAAGATCGTCGTAGATGACGAGTGCGTCCTTTCCTGCGTCCATGAAATATTCGCCGATCGCAGCACCTGCGTATGGGGCAAGGAACTGGAGTGCAGAGGAAGACGATGCCGAAGCGGACACGACGACGGTATAATCCATTGCGCCGCGTTCCTTTAGTTGATGGACGATCTTCGCGATCTTCGAATCCTTCTGGCCGATCGCTACATAGATACACACGGGCCGTTTCTCCTTCGGTTCGTTGAGCTGATTCAAAATGGTATCGATGGCAATGACCGTTTTGCCTGTCTGGCGGTCGCCGATGATTAGCTCGCGCTGTCCGCGGCCGATCGGGACCATGCCATCAATGGCCTTGATGCCGGTATGCAGCGGCGTATTCACTCCCTTGCGCTCAATGACGCCGTACGCGCGGCGCTCGATCGGATTGCGCTTCGTTTCCTTGATCGGTCCTTCCCCGTCGAGTGGCATCCCCAGGGGGTCGACTACCCTTCCGACGATGCTTTCTCCTACTGGAATGGAGAGGATGGTACCGGTCGATCGCACGGTCATGCCTTCGTGCACCCTCGTTGCGTCGCCTAAGATGACTACCTTTGCGGAATCCTCCTCGAGATTGAGCGCCATACCGACGATATCCTCTTCGCCTAGGGTTTTCTCGAGTGGCTTCCCTTCCCTTGTGTCGAAAATGACCATCTCGGCCATCATCACATCATCGAGGCCCTCGATCTCCGCAATGCCGTCCGAGGTGGCGACGACTGTGCCGATCTTCTCGGTAAGCGTCTTCGGCTGGAATTCCTCGATCTCTTTCTTTATCCGTTCAACGATGTGATTCATAGATTACTGTGCTGTGATGCGCTCATAAAGGTCCTCTAAGGTCCGTTTCACGCTCTGATCGACACGCAGGGAGCGGGTGGTAACCACCGTGCCGCCGATGAGAGTGTCATCCTCGCGCTCCTCGATGCAAAGCTCAGACACTGGGGACCTGGGGTCGATGTAGGCGTTGGAAAGTGCCTCCATGCGTTCCCGCTCCGAAAGCTTACCCGGTGCGCTCACGATAACGATACGCCTGCGAGCATGCTCGTCCTCCATCTTCTCCACCGATCTCGCGATCTTCGGGAGGAGCGAGCGATGGCCGTTTTGTATTGCCACCTCGACAGCGCGTTTGATGATATGCTCCTCCCTCCCCTTCGATCCAGGGTCTCGAAGTAGCTCGGTAATGGCTTGTGCGTATGTTTTTGCTCTCATGATCTTGTGCCCGCCCTGAAGCTCCTCTCCATACCCAAGACGACTAGCTTGGCGATTTCCTTCTCGCTTTCTTTGATCATTTGCGCCCTCACTTCCTCCGCCTTCTTCTTTGCCTCCATCACGAGAGCGACAGCCTTCTCTTGAGCGTCGCGGATCGTATCATGCGCTCCTCCCTCCGCGGTCTTCTTGATCTCAATGACCATACGTTCCGCTTCCTGGCGTGCATTCAACAATATCCTTTCTTTCTCACTTTCTGCAGCGCCCTTGAGTGCCGTAGCCTCTTCAGAGTCCTTCACGCCCCTCACTATGACTTCCTGACGCTCGCTGATGATGCGCATGATCGGCTTGTACGCAAAGCGATTCAATACGTATATCAAAACAGCGAAGTTGAGCATTTGCACCGCCAGGAGCTGCCACTTGATGCCGAAGACTTGAAGGATCTCCATATAAGAAGTATTACGCGAAGCGGATGAGGAGCGCGAAGACGAGCGCCAAGATGGCAAGCGCCTCGGTCATGGCCGCGCCGATGAACATCGTGGTCATGATCTTCCCTTGCGCTTCCGGATTACGCCCGATCCCCTCAAGGGCACGGCTTACAAGAATCCCCATGCCAATACCTGGACCAAAAACTCCGACTCCTGTTGCGAATGCCATTCCGAGCAATCTCGCAGATTCAATATCCATAAACTTTATTTGTGACTAATAACTAATAATCAACGATTATTAATGTGCCTGTTCGGTGATCGCCAGCTTTAAGAAGAACAGGGTCAGCATTGAAAAAATTGCAGCCTGCATAAAGCCGACAAATAACTCGAACGCCATGAATGGGACAGGGACAACATATGGGGCAAAATGGATAATCACCATAATCAGTACGGATCCAGCAAAGATGTTCCCGAAGAGACGGAACGAAAACGAGACCAAGCGAATGAATTCAGAAATAAATTCAATTATTCCGACCACGAATCCGATCGCTGAGTGGAAGTTGAGGAAGCGGGAGAAATAGCGGAAGAATCCGAACGTGACGATGCCGGAGATCTCGATCAAGAGAAAAACAATAACAGAAAGTGCGAGTGTCATGTTGAGATCACTGTTCATGCTTCTGAGAAGTGGCGCCGCATGCTCCCCCTCTCTCATGATGATACTTTCGACTCCAGGGATAAATTCCATCCAATTTGCGACAAGAATGTATAGAAATGCCGTGGCAAGCAAGGGAAAATATTTATTTGCAAGATCCCTACTCTCGAGTGTGTCTGAAACGAATCCATGCACACCCCCAATAATGATCTCCGCTGTTGTTTGAAGTTTTCCGGGGACAAGTGCGATCTTCCGGCGTAGGAGAAAGGCAAATGTGGTAAGCGCCACACATGCAATCCAGCTCATAAGAAGCGTGTTGGTAACAGGGAGCGATCCAATACCAAAAAGTACCTCAGGGGCCATAGAAACATGTATTCCAGGTTCCATAAACGTAATTGGCCCTGGGGCTTACCCCAAGGTCGCCCATACTCTAGCACGGATCTCCGTTTTGCGAATGTTGATAAGGGGCTTGCTCTGTAGTGAACTGTGGGAAATTTATCGTTGGGTGAAGGCCCAGGATGAGTCGTTTATATTATCCAAAAACTTCGTATGTTGATAAGTTCTACTACTCGGGCTTGACTGTTGTGTTTTTTAGGAGCAAAATCTGAACTTCAAAGTTCTTTCCAACCGACGTCTAAAGAAAGGCCAACAAGATGTTGCTACATAAAATGCGGTTATACGCTCACCCCGATGATCGTCCGATGTACGAGCTTTTTCGAGAAGCAAAAGTCTGTATCCCCTTCAACCTTACAAAAGCAAGAGGGCAAGTTACTTGCTCCATGTGCTCAGATGGATTTCGTACACATATTGGAGAAAAAGTCAGCTCCATTTGTAAAGCCCAGGGTGGTGACGAAATGTTCTATCACGAGTTCAAGGGGAATGGTGAAGCGATGCGTTTTGCACTCGATTCACCTCTCTCAGCCGGGTTTTCTGAGAGGAATAATCCTGACTTTTGGGGGTCTGCACTTATCAAGGAGCTTGTTGAGGTACTTCAATGGGCCATGGAGGCCGGTCTCGTGGTCAATCAACACAGAAACATCCATCATTGGCCTTGCAAAGGAGGGAAATCTCGCCATATTTCCTACGCCAACTCTGTCGATCTCGTGATTCGCGGAAAAGTACGTATCAAGCAGCAGATTCGCGGTCTGCAAGTATCGATAGAACAATTCATCGACTGGGGACCTGTCGAGTGCACGCATGATCAGCTGAAGCTCGAACCTTATGTTGACTTACTTCGCTCTTATCCGCCACTCCGCCAAACATATGACAATTGGCTAGAGTACAGCGAGCGAGTCGCTCAACTCCCCGTCCTGAAAGTAGTTTCACTTCCTACAGTACAGCAAGTCGTAAATGCTTAAATGGGATTACGAACGCGCCACCACGCATCTCTGGTGGCGTTTTTCTTTTGTTCGCATATAATATTTTGCATGTCATCTCATGGAACGTTCGGAACAACGATCAACTGCATGGATGGCCGCTCTCTCTTTGCGGTTCATGGCTGGATGCGAGAACACTATCCTGTGGAATTCATCGATTCCATCACTGAGCCAGGAATGGATGCTTGGATCAACAACATGACACCCGAACAGCGAGCGTGGGTAAAGCGCAAGATCGAGATATCTACCAAGGGCCATGGGTCGCGCGTCATCACGGTCGTGGGTCACGATGAATGTGCGGGGAATCCAGTAGAGCCGCATCAGCATCATATAGAATCGCTTCGCGGGGCACAGATCGTTCGCGAGATCCTCGCTGAGCTTGGGGTACTTGACGCCGAGGTGATACCGATCTGGGCGCAAATAAAAAATGGTACGTGGGTCGCCGAAAAGATCAGTTGACCTCAAGTTTATTTTCAAATGAGGGTTTCAAACAAATGGGTCACGATCGAGGAGTTTGCGATGGCTTTTCTTTCCGTACTCTCCGGTGCGTTACTAACGGTAGAACTGAGCGACAACCTCTCCGCTTCAACGATCGGGCTTATAGACCGCATAGATATCTCCATCGCGCTCGTATTCTTGGTCGAATTCCTCGCACGCTTATATTTCGCTGAACGTCGGAAGGAATTCTTCCGCAAGAACTGGTGGGAACTTCTTGCGGCTATCCCCGTCACGACCCCGGTCACGGAGGCGTTGCGCCTATTGCGTCTGATCCGTTTCATCCGGATCGGCCGCATCATGCTTCATTTTGAATTTGCAAAGGAAGAGACACGTTCGACCAAGGGGTAAGTCTGGATTCGCTGACTTTTAGTCGGGATGCCGGGATTCGAACCCGGAGTCTTGCGAACCCGAATCGCAAATGTTAGCCGTTACACCACATCCCGTGGTGTGAGCATAGTACTGATTTTTGAAAGAAAAAGCAAAAATTTGTGCCACCAATGATTTTGGCGGCACGCATTACTGCACGTAAATTATCCTTTCTTCAGAAACACAACTAATTCTTGTGATTGTCATCATTCTTTCACCCACTGAAATGACTACTGCTCCGTCATATACCCAACGGGCCAAGCTCTCTCCGTACGGTCTCACCCATCGGATGCTTCTAATGATGAACTGTACCTTATCTTGGCCACTTGAATGCTCCTCCTTATATCTCGCAAGTGCCTGATCTCCGATTCGGAACAACGGTTTCTTGCGTTGAAGAAAATTATTGAGTCTGGATAGCATGGGCCACTCCTTTCCTGTGGACGAAATTATTAACCTAATTCAAAGGCTAACACCTACGACAATTCTCGTAAACTCGTCACCAGCTTCCTCCTCCTCCACCACCACCGCCGGAGAATCCTCCTCCGCCTCCCCCGCTTCCCCTGGTTGCGGTCATCGCCGTTGAGAGACTCGATGATACATGCTCCATCATGGACGAGAGAGCGATCTGGCTAGTTCCGGTATAGGTGATCCATGATGGCGCCGTATTAGGAGCAGCATAAAAGGAATCGAACCATTTGATCCACGCGCTTCCCAATCTGAGCGCTATGGCATACGGCAAAAGCTTCTCGTAGATGGCGCGATCGTTGGCAGGATCGCTATGAAACGCGATGCGATCCTTCTCGGCGATCTCAAGATACTCTCGGAACCCCTCTACTCTATCGATCAGAATAGCGCCCTCCGTGGTGGTTCTTGGAAGGAACCAACCGACGATAGCGACGATGGCCCCGCATGCGGCTATCGAAAGTGCGATATCTGGCAATGGAGAAGTGAAGAATGCAAGTATGACGAGCCCGATCCCGCCCACGACATAAGAATTTCGTATATGCAATGGGTCTTTTTCATAATACCCCTTTTCCGCCACTTCCCTTGAAAGATCCTCGACTAATCGAGAGGGCAGTCGCTGAAGTTTCGTACTGAGGTCTGCTTGCGTCGCGACCACCCCAGCTTTTGCGGATGGGAACATCGCTTCCAGGATCTTCCACTCGAACCCCTTCAGAGTGCTCAGATCATCGCGAAGATAGGTGATCTCGATCTCTTGATGTTTCCCGATTCCCAAGATACCGTCTTTCTCTATGAGCTTTATATTAAGATATCCGCGCTGGGCCAAAGAAATGATCTCCGCAGTGATGCTTTCATCTGATGCTTGCAGAGATATAAGAAAGGACATCTGGATAGGATCCAATCCTTCCGGCGGTTCATACTCAGCGGTAACCACTCCGAGTCCTTCGGGGTCCTTCCCTTTTTTGAACCAGGTATAGAGCATGAGCCCAAGAACTGCGATCGGCAGCAGAATACTGAACCCGATCTCGATATTCTTCCACCAGGGGACGAAGCGCACTTGTTTCGGCGCAATAGAGACCATCATCTCGGTTTCGGGCAATGCGACAGAGAAGGTCATCCCCGTATTCGGAAGGAGATCTTTCGCGAGGAATCTTAAGCTGATGATCGACCCAGCGACGACACCATCTCCCGTGCCCTCTTCACAGGGTACGGTCGATCCATATCCGCCGCTATAACAGGCGTACTTCACGATATCTTTCGGCAACGTTCTCGGGAGCGCGACCTCAAGACGCACGCGGTCGATCGGGACGGGCCAACTCGTTCCTACGGCATTCCAGTAGAACTCGCTTCCCTCAGAAGAATGGTAGGTCGCGCCCAAAACGTCGTATTTGATGACATACAGTCGTTCTCCCGTCACCCAGACATTTGGGCTTCCAATCTTGATCCCGATGTAATTTCCTCCTCCCGACGTCGTGAATTCGTATTCCTGTCCTGTCTCATTCTTGACCGAAAGGTTCGTGATCGCGATGTTCTGCCCCTGTTTTGCTCCCGGGGGAGTGAACTGAAGTGGGATATCGCGGTAAATGCCATGGCGACTCCGTGTCCCGTAATCATAGAGGATCTCTTCTTGGAGGGTCGCGATGCCATCCTTTCGAAGCTCGGCATGGACGGTATAGTCCTTGATGCGCTCCTGCGCATGCCCGATCATCGGAGTGAGCAGGGCAAACGCGAACGCGAACGGGAGAACGCTAGTCCTCATGCGCCATCCCTTTTTTGATCTCTTCGAATTCGTTCTCGATCTCGCGCAAACGTTCCTTGCTTTCCCTGATGATGATCGCCGCTTCTTTGACCTTCTTCAATCCTTCCTCGATGTCGACCTCTTCTTTCGAATCGAACCACTCCAGGATGGAGCGCAGCTGCTTAAGCGATTGGGTCAGGTTGGTGTTCTTGTTCTTCATGATTCACGACGACGTATCCGTGACGTTCGCTCCGATTGTACCATCCGAAACGTGGAGGCGGAACTTGTCCCTCGGAATGACCTGTGTGATGGAGCGCAGGAGTTTTCCGTCCTTGGTCGCATAGGCGTATCCGGACGCTAAAAGCCGTCGCGGGTCGCGGGTGAGTACTTCCTTCACGAGACCTACGATCCCCTTCTTCGCTTCTTTTAGGTCCGTCTCAAGAAGTTGTAGTGCGCGCGATGCTGCGCTTGTGAGCTCCTCGCGTATCCTTAAAAAGAGATGCTCAAAACGATCGACGATCGACCCCACGTGCCCCTCTGCCTCCAAGATCCGCACTCCTACCTCCGCGAGAGCATCTCGGATCGTCTCTTGTGAGCCCGAAAGTTCAAGTA
The DNA here is from genome assembly GCA_002451235.1 of Patescibacteria group bacterium UBA6899. Lineage (GTDB taxonomy): Bacteria > Patescibacteriota > Minisyncoccia > Phycocordibacterales > UBA6899 > UBA6899. Next base: position 7,194 of record DKBN01000001.1, on the reverse strand, counting down.
TGGCCCTCGAGATCACGCGTTCGAACGCGTATGCGGCCGACAATGTTGAACGGTCGATCTCTCCCACTACCTGTTCCCAGGATCGGTTGATCGCGACCGCGCAGGCTGTCGGGGTCGAAGGGGCGATATCAGCGGCGAGCTGGGCCAAGGGGACGTCCTCATGGTGGCCGATCGCGCAAATGACCGGCTTGGGGAAGGATGCGATCGCGCGTACAACGTGCTCATTATTGAATGCTTGGAGACTCTCCAGACTTCCGCCGCCGCGCACAAGGACGAGAACATCTATATCGCGCTTCTCGAGCGCATCCACGGCGTCGAGAATGTCTCTGACCGCGGCCGCTCCTTCGACCCTCGAATCGACGAAAGAAACCGCGATCCCGTAGCGTCCGAGATTGCTCAGAAAATCATGGATGACCGCGCCTGTCTTTGAGGTGATGAGGCCGATCTTCGAAGGTAGCTCAGGAAGCGCGCGTTTTCTCTCCAAGTCGAAGAGCCCATCCTTCTCTAGCTTTTTTTTCAACTTCTCGTATGCCGCCCTGAGTGCCCCTTCGCCGACAAACTCAAGTGTCTCGGCGCGGAATGAAAGCCGCCCTGTCGGCTTGTAGATCTCGCTTCGTCCGCTCGCGATCACCGCCATCCCCTCGGAGAGCTCCACACCCGAGAGTTGGTATGCGCTCGCCCACATGAAGACCGAGATGACACTCTCGTCCCCTTGGTCCTTCAGCGAAAAAAATACGGCACTTCCTCTTTCTTGTACCTGCCCGACCTCGCCGATTATGCGCGCTTCTCCGGTCGTCGATAGTATGCGGTTCAACAGGTTGAGATACACTCCTACCGGTAGCGCATCAGGGAGTTTGGGCTCCGTTTCATTTACAACTTCGGTTTTTATGAGCGAATCTCGTGGTGGGATCTGCTCTGTTGAGGGGTTAACGATCTCCAATATCTCCTTCCCATACTCTCGCATTTTCTTCTCTTTGATCCCTTTCACGAGATAGAGTTCGGCCTCATCCTTCGGTAATGCCTGCGCGATAGCGTTCACCGTCGCGTTCGGTAAGACCATATATTCCGGCATGCCACGCTCTCGCGCTCTCGCGTCGCGCCAAAGTGTGAGTTCCTTCAATACTCTGCGTGATTCCTGGATATTCGCCATGATCTGGTCATCATACCCCATAAATTTGTCGGGTAAATCAATGGCGATGGATCCTATAAGGACATGAGAAAGAGTATATTATCCGAGTGCGTGAATCTTTCTATTTCTCGATAACGGTAACCGCTATCGTTGTCTCTTTGTTTTCGGCGCCTCCTTGGACCATCGCGGTCACCCGGAGAGTGCCATTCTCTGCCGCGAACATCGAATATTCGCTTGAAAGGTTCACATCTTGGAGCGTTTTCCAGCCGTTCTCAGAGAGCGATCTCTTGTAGAATGTTGCGATATCAGCAAAGGCATCTTTCGACATGAATGTCACCGTATACGCTGTTTTCCCTCCTTGATCCGATGTTGCGCTCGAAGCAACCGTCGCATTCGTATAAAGCGGGACAGAGGAGGGGAATCCGTCAGGGAGTTTCGCCCCCGCGCCGACATTGTAGGTATTTCCCTTTTCATCGGTCATATTGTAGCTTCCTTGGCCGTTTGTGTTCACCGTGACCGTTTGCCCATCCTTCCCGGTGACAGTATAAGAACCACCCGAAAGAGGATTCCCCGAAACTTGGACACCCTGAGATCCAAGTTGGGCGTTGAGCGCAGCCATTCCGAGCATACCCATGACATATCTAGCTCCGTATCCGAGCACTACGAGCACGACAAGCCCGATAATGACGTATTTCGCCATCTTATTGTCTTTGGCGGGGACTATTGGAACTGCTTTATCATTTCCTGCGTCCCCCGTATTCTTTTCAGTGTCCATAGAGAAAGATTATTGATATATAGTACATGATATAACCACTTTGCTATTTCCATGCGCCCAAGATAAGGCCGAACATGATGAAAATGACCAGTTGATATCCCGATTGAATCAAAAAACGAGCCCACACGACCTTTTTCGGATCGTTCGTCCACATCGCGCTTCCCGCGATCATGGGGATGATGAAGGCCGCCCAGATCCACAGCGAGTTTCCCAATGCGGACGCTGCCTTGAACCCCTCAATATAGTATGCAAGCACCCACACCTGAAAAAGGGTAAGCATGAATTGAATTGCATAGAGGGGTGTCGCCTCTTTTTGCATTTTCCTCCGCGCCTCGACATCCAAAGGATCGACCCCGCATATTTCCATCCACTTCTTGCCGAAGAGAGGCCCGTACCATATAGCGGCAATGACCATCGCCGAGACACTACATGCGAATATCGCCCAAAAATTGATAGTAAAATCCATAATAAAAGGTTATTGATAATGTGATCATTCGCGATTAGGGAGAGAATGGATCAGTGTACGGTATAGCCAAGTGCGGTCATGACCAGGTCATAGAACTCATGGGGGTCTTTAATATACACATCATACGACTCTGGATGTTGGATGACATAGTTGCGGAAAGCAGTACTATGTTCCTCTATCCATTTCATCGGATCGCCGCCTTCCTGCGCTGCAAGTGCTAATTGGATCGCGTTCGTGTCCTCTAGGGAGAATTGCATCGACTGCCCACTGCCCGTCTCGTTATTCATGGTTTCATGATAGCAATTCTGGCGTCGGTTGCCAGGGAAAGGAGTTTCCTTGCCTTCTTAACTTAAGATGAATTCCTCGAACTCCTTTATTCCATCGATATCTTTCGAATATCCCTTGATCTCCGGAAAATCGAGGTCCATGATGCGTCCATGCACGGCCTTGATCAGGGTTGATAGGCGTTTTGTATCATCATCAGTGATATCAAGGTCGAGTGTCTTGATCTTCTCGTCCACCGGCTCGAGAAACTCTAACGTCCCCTTTTCTACGCGGTATTTCTCGAAATCGCGCGAATGCTCGACGAGAAGTTTATAGAATATGAGCTGCCTCTTGTATCCGTGCATAAGGATCTTCTCGTCGACGCTTTTCCCCTCCCAGCTCGACTTCGCCTTCCCGGTCTTGAAATCGGTGACATGGATCGTCCGTGCATCATCGTCGATGATCATTTTGTCGATCTTACCTGTCACTGGAACATCCCCTATGACCACTCCTTGATTCCTGAAGTCGGTCTCAGAGCGCAGTGATCCCGAGATATGTTTCCCTGATCCTTTGTACCAGACAGCGAGTGCCTCCTCCCCCGCGTGAAGGAAATGAGATCGTTCACTTTCTGTCACGCGCTCACGCTCCATCCATTCGCGGAAATACACAAGAAGGTCGTTCATTTTGGGGACTTTTTTTGTTCGTTTCCATTCGCGAAAATATAGTTCGATCGCCTTGTGCATCGCGTCGCCATAAGCTGAGCTGGGCCGCATCGCTTGCGGGAAGCGCAAAAGGTTCTGTTCCAGGAACGCAGCGGGGCCTCCCCCTGCGACGTTCAGGAAATTGTTGAGATGGGTCACGCTCATTCGATAGTCCTTCAACAACTCAAGAAGGATCGCGCGCTCTCCTGGAACGATCGGGAAAAATTCAGGATAGGTCGGAAGGATCTCAAGGCCGCACACCAATTCTCTTTCTCTGATCTCTACGCTTTCCTCCTTCATGTGCCTTGCCAGGGGACCTGTCTCTTGTTCCGGAGCGATAAAGCTCACTTTCATGGACGTTTTCCCCGCATCATCTTGCCGATATGCGGTCACAAAGAGTTCACGGCGAGCGCGGGTGAGCGCGACATAGAATATCCGGAGCCGATCATCTCCTCCCTCTTCTCGTTCGATCGGAAGATTCATGGGGAATGGGAGCTTGTTGGGATATCCGCGCGGGCTCCAGACCTCTTCTTGGCATGAGGCGACGAACACGGTATCGAATTCGAGCCCCTTCGCTTTATGTGCGGTCATGAGATTCACCGCTTTCCTTGCGCTCGCGAAAGGCGTCGTGTCGGCGAGTGGCAGGTCATTGCGTTCGTGCATGTCAGCGAATTCGACAAGGTCTGCAACGGTAAGGAGCGATCCGTGTTTATACTCGCGAAGAGCGCCAACAAAGACCTTGAGCGAGGAGAGAAACATCAGATAACGCGCCTCTGCGCGTTTGCGGGCATCCTCCCCGAAATAATATTCGCGGATGGGGGAGCGAAAGTTTTGCGCCCTTCGCTTCTTTCCTTCTTTCGGTTGCAATGTGGCGGACTCCTCATGCACATCGTCCCCCTCTACGGGGAGAAGGACCCCTTCGGTGCCTATCATCTCATCGAGCATGCGCTCAAGCGGCTCGTGTGGGGCTCGCGTGCCGAGCTCCATGAGCCATTTCGCGAGACTGACCACTTTCGGATTATTGTCGTCGAGCATCGCGCCGAGCCAGGTATGATCGTCACGGCGGCTCGCGGCGACTGAGACCCGCCAAACATCTTCGCGCGAAAGCCCCCAAACAGGGGCGGAGAGGATATGCGGAAGATATTCGTCCGACTCGCGATCCCCCCTTCGTATGACTGAAGCGATGAAGCGTGCCATATCGAGAAGAAGGTTGATGTGCGGTTCCTCGAATACATTCTGTTTTCGCTCATAGATGATCGGAACATTCGCTGCGACCAGAACGCGAGCGATATCCTCAAGTTCCTTGTGACGACGCGTGATGACCGCGATCGTACTTGGATCCCGACCTTCTTTTATCAGTCGCTCGATCTCCCGCGCGATATACGCATGCTCATGTGACCGAGTTGAGAGAACAGCGTGACGGATATGTCCCGCAAGTTCTTTGCGCTCAGCGCTCAGTTTCTTCTCAAGGCTCGGAAGTACGGTCGCGAGCCGCTCTTCGCTCTTTTCGATGACCTCGCGCGCAAGATCGAGGATCTCTTGGGTGGAACGGTAATTCTTCGTGAGAATAACGAGCTCATGCGAAGCGTACGATATTGGGAAATCAAGGATGTTCGATATCTCGGCACCCTGGAATCGATAGATCGCCTGATCATCATCGCCGACGATCATGACGTTCGGCTTTCCCTCATTCACTGGCGCGCTCCCGAGGAGGCGGACGAGCTTAAGCTGCGCATCATTCGTATCTTGGAATTCATCGACCAGAATGTATTGATAGCGCTCCTCAAGTGAAGAAAGTAGCGTCGAATTCGCCTCCAGGACGACCAGCACATCAAGAAGCATGTCGTCAAAATCGTAGAGCTTCTCTTTCCACATGCTTGCGCGGTATGCCCCATATATCTTTGCAAGTGAGCGCATGCGATCGAGGGAAAGAGTATCCTTGTGGACGCGAGTTCCGTCTTCGGTCTTTCTTGTCCACTTTTCTTTCCAGGCGGAGAGGGGGGAGAGTCTCTCGCTTTCGTGGGCAGCCTTAAGGGCACGACCTAGCGAGATCGCGACCATCTGCGCGTGCCCCCCTATTCGGGACAATTCATCGACGAGTTTCGCGATCCTCTCGTGGCTTCCTTTCCCCAGCCGCTCCTCGAAGGTTCCGTTGAGGAGCGGGTTGATCGCTCCCAGCGCTTTGGCGTTTTCCTCGATGATGTTCGCAAATGCCTCCGGGGTGATACCGGCTTGCTTCAAGAGACCGATAGCGCGTCGCGCATCCTTGAGATATGTATATTCTTCCTCGTGGCGCGAAGAGAGCGGGTCATTCCGTGTAAGCGCGTCAAAGATCGATTCCAGGATATCGAGCTGTGCGAGATCGTCCGCGGCGATAAAGTCCGCACCGTTATAGAAATACTCGGGGTACGCAGAGATGATCTCCCTCGCAAAGCTGTGGAACGTATGGACAGCAACGCGATATCCTGCCGATCCGATAAGCTCCGCGAGGCGTTCACGCATGTTGACCGCAGCAGCGTCGGTGAATGTAAGGCATAGTATGTTCCCAGGCGCAACGTCCGTTTTTTTGAGGATATTCCCTACCCGAAGTGAAAGCACCTGCGTCTTTCCGGTCCCCGGACCCGCTACAACCATTACCGGCCCATCGATGGTATCGACCGCCCTCCTTTGCTCAGGATTCAAGGCTTTATATGCACGTTCGAATTCCGGTGTTGTCGGCATGCTACGGAGTATAGCACCCTCTCGCGGGGCTCAATCTGCGCCTCTCTCCTTCACTGCCATCCGGTATTCGCAGTAGTCGCAGTCAGGCGAAGCATTTGGAACGCCCGATTCCTCGAGTGTTTTTTTTATTTCCGTGAGCGTTCCTTCAATCCAATCATCCTTGCCGGTATACGGAACGAGGGTGACGTCAAACTCGAGTTTCGCATCGAACGCTTCCCGGTCCTTTCTTCCATTCGCTTATACGAAATATCCCGTCGGTGAGACCCTGAAACCAAGACGGCGTAAGAGCCATTGATACACTTCCATCTGACGCTTATATCCGTCGTGCCATTCCTGATCCAGCGCTTCGATGGCCTCATCTTTGCTTGTGGATTTATAGTCGACAACAATAAGATCTCCCTTCGGATCCACCCACACATCATCGACTGCTCCCGTAATGAGGAATCCAGTAGACTCATGCCGATACTGCACTCCCTTAAAATTCTCTCGCCACGCATCGATCTCTGGATGGTCATAGGGGACGGCGTCTATTCCGTACGCGTGCATGAGGGGGTGCCTTGATCTTTTGGCGCGATGGATATCGAATTCTCTCTTGAGGAGTACATCGACAGCCGTATTCAGATTGAACGGGAATCCCGGGGGGCGGGCGGTGCCGAGTTTGTTGTCGATGTAGAAACATTTCGGGCACTCCAGAAAGAGATCGATCTTCGAGCGCGACAGCTTCCAATTCGCTCCGCCGTAGTTCCAGTTCGGATTTCGCTTGGGTTTATAGTATTGGCTCATGCGTGCTCGAGCTTCTCAAATTTCTTGAGAACGATGCCCTTCCCCTTGATCTCTCGCATCTCGCAGTCGAAATATCCCGATTCTTTCTTCAGGTACATTCTCGTTACCATGAGGTAGTCGCTCGGAATGATGCTTGCGCGACGCTTCTCTAGGTCTTGTAGCGCGACCCACACTGGTTCAAATTCCGCATGGCCGTGGTGCTTGCGCGCAGCGGCGGAGAATACCTGGAGAAGGAAATGTTGCATCCCCTTTTGCGACGCATAAAGCTCGGAGACTGTCCCGAGGTGGGCAACCTTCCCGATCTCATATCCGGTCTCTTCTTTGATCTCGCGCACAACGGCGTCGAGCGCATGTT
>DKBN01000011.1 GCA_002451235.1 Patescibacteria group bacterium UBA6899 | reverse complement strand
GTCCCGCTTCCCGCGACCGCTATCACCGCCTTTTTGACCGCCACTACCGGGTGTGCCGGTGCCTCAGTCTTTGATCTCGGTCCTTTTTCCTTTACGGATGAATTTGTCTTCGACATACCATAGAGCCTCGAACACGAATAACATCATCGCGGTCACATATATCGCGATGGAAAATAACCCGAACCCCGCGGCCATACCCACACCTGCCACGACCCAAAGCCCCGCCGCCGTGGTAAGACCAGTGATCGTCGAGCGCTGGACGAAGATCACGCCTGCCCCCAGGAATCCTACTCCCATCACGATCTGTGACGCGACGCGGAGTGGATCCACGGGGATCGTATTCTGATACACTCCCGCGACCACGCCCCCAACGATCACGAACAAGGCAGAGCCAAGTGAAACGAGCGCATAGGTGCGCATCCCCGCCCGCTTTCCGACGCGGGTGCGTTCCGCTCCCACCAAAAGCCCGAGGAAGAGGGCCATCGCCAAGCGTGCGAATATCTCCCACTCGCTGGATACTGGGAATGGGTACATGGATGGGATTATACGCGAAGCTCACCCATAGCGGTAGTGTTCATAACCGCGTCATCGATCCCGCACAATGCTGTGCTTTCCTCGACGACGGCCGCAAGCCGCCCCCTGGGAAGACCGATCTCCTTGAGCGTGTCCAGGTCCGTGAGGATCTCCCGGCAAAGTACTTTACCACGATCGAGGAGGACGCGTTTCTGCGGACCAGAGAGAGTCGTAAGGCAGGTGATGGGGTGCATCTGGGTCGCCTCTACAAGGTCCTGAAGCGTTCGCCCCCTTGGGTGGTTCCATCCCGTCATCGCGAGTCCGACGCACGTGCCGTATTCGATCGCCTGCGTGGTGAAGCTCGTGTTCGTGATGAGCCATGAGCGGTTGTAGCGCTCCTTCGGCGCTGCCGTGTCGTCAGATTCGTAGCGGCGCAGGATATCTTGCGAACGCGCATGGACGTACAATGCGATCTTGACGTCCGTCTTGAGAGCAGCCGAATTATGATATTTTGCTTCAACGACGATGCGTTCATCGTCCTTCTCCGCAAGGACGTCAACCTCATGGGTGACGCACATGCCTCGGATCTGTACGCCGACCTTCGTGCGGTATCCTTCGCGCTCGAGAATATGCGCCACGTAGCGCTCGAATGGGAAACCGGACGGACCGAGCTGGAGGATCGCCTTCTTCAGGCTGTATTTCGCCGCGGTGGGACGATGATAGCGCTTGAGGAGTGCGAACGCATGGTTGTAGATATCGACGGTGCGCATGCCGTCGCGCAGATCCCTTTCGATGTGCTTCCGGATATCTTGTGCGATGGCTTTGTCTACCCCTATCACTGAGAGTGAGCGTGCAAGTTTCTTTGGGTCCCATGCCTCCTTCTCCCCGTCAGCCTTTATGATGGTCAGCGCTCCCTTCGGCGGCATATTCAAAGTCCGAGCGAGGGGTTAAGGAGGGTCCCGGCGGCTCCGCCCCATGGCCGCTCGCTCACGTTCACATGGAGTTCTGTGCCGTTAAGGAAAAGCTTCGGCGCAAGGGTGGCGTACCCGCTTTCATGAGTGATGTCAAAGGGGTAACGAGTCGGGTAGTTGGCGCAGGTGGAAGAAGTTTGTGAGCGGTCTTGTGACATCATATGGATCTCGAGGACAGTTGGAGTCCCTGCCGTTTCCGATTCGGTATGGGTGAGCACATTGCACGAATTCGGCAAGACCACTTCTCCAAAGAAGCGATGAATATTATCCTGGTGCTGATAGATCAGGGTGACCGTCTGAATGCCGTCATTTTGCGATGGCGTGGTCGCGACCGGAAGCCCTGTAGAGACGTTGACGTAGAACCAATAGAAGAAGCCCAGACCGATGACGACGCTCACAAGTAGGATCCACTTCAGCATACTATACTATTTGATACCTAGCAATTCCACGTCGAATGTCAGGGTCGCGTTCGGGGGAATAACGGGCGGTACGCCGCTCGCTCCATATGCGAGTTCCGGGGGAATGATGAGTGTGCGCTTTTCTCCGACCTTCATACCGAGAACGCCGATCTCCCATCCCGGGATCACTTCATTCTTTCCGAGCGTGAATTCGATAGGTCCATGCCTGTCGCTCGAATCGAATATCGTCCCGTCATTAAGTTTCCCGGTGTATTTGACACTGACCGAGTTGCCGTTCTCGGCTTGTGCGCCTGTTCCCTCTTGCACGACCTCGATGTGCACCTGAGGACTCGATGATGTCGCGACGTTCACTAGCGTGGTCGTGTTCAAAACTTCTTGTTGCGGGGCGCTCCCCCTTACAAATCCGAGATAGATGAGCATGCCCACAACGATCATGACCGCGACGATGGCAAGGTCTTTGATGAGCGTCTTTTGGTCCATGGCATCAGCATACAGCCGCGGACGGACCCTGTGAAGTGCTATGTTCACTCAGTGATGATCCCTCCTCCGAGAACCCGTTCGTTCTGGTAGAGAACGCAGGATTGCCCAGGGGAAACATCGGAAAGCGGTGTTTTGAACTCAAGCGCAATGCCGTTCTTCCCTAGGAGGGACGCCTTCGCGGGTATCTTTACCCCATGATACCGATAACGAAACGAGGTCGGCAGAGGGACCGTCTCTCGGTACGTTTCTCTGGTGAACGAGATATCTCGAAGGGCGAGTACGGTGATAGGTGCGTAGTCTTTTTTTGACGCTTCGTCGGCGACGGTGATGGTATTTCGTTCTATATCCTTCGCGACGACGTAGGACGCCTTCGAGTGCGGATCGTCTTGTTCGATCTTGAATCCATGTCGCTGGCCGATAGTATAAAGCGCCGCTCCATTGTGGGTTCCGATCGGTGTCCCGCGCACATCGAGTACCGTTCCCGGTCTCACATCGAGAAAATGGCGCAGAAAGTCTGTCATGTCGACGGTGCCCAAAAAACAGATCCCCTGGCTGTCCTTCTTTTCCGCATTCGGAAGGCCGAGACGCTTCGCTGTCGCCCTCACTCCTGGTTTGGTCATGTCCCCGAGCGGGAAAGAGACGCGCGCCAACTCCTTCTCGGTGAGCGTCCAAAGGAAATAACTCTGGTCTTTCTCCTTGTCTTTGCCTTCGAAAAGGGCGGATCCCCCATCGCTCTCACGCACGATCCTGGCGTAATGCCCGGTTGCGATGCCATCCATGCCATGTGCGATCGCGAAAGAGAGAAAACTTCCGAATTTTACCTCTTTGTTGCACATGACATCAGGGTTCGGTGTGCGTCCCGCTCGGTATTCGCGGATGAGATAGTCGACGACCCCCTTCTTGTATTCCTGCTCCAGATCGAGTGTAAGGAAGGGGATCTCCAGATGCGCCGCAGCGCGCATCGCATGGCGACGCTCACTGCGCCAGTCACAAGGAAGAAAGTCAGCTTGCCAGACCTTGATGAAAACCCCATAGACATCGTGTCCTTCGCGCCGAAGGAGTGCTGCGGCGACGGACGAGTCGACCCCGCCGGAAAGCCCGACCATGATGCGGCGTTTCTTGTTCACGGAGACATCTTAATCCGCGAATATCCGTTTGCAAATACGAAACGCAGTTTCAGCATCTGAGAGCGCCGTGTGCGCATCGGGGTTCTCCACGCCGTAGTGCGCGGCAAGGCGCGCAAGTGAGTAGCTTTGAAGCTCTATGCGCGGGAACAGTCTTCCGATCGCAAATGATGCGAGATCATACTTTCCAAAGAACGCGCGCTCAAGATCGACTTTCGCTCTTCGTGCTTCGTGAAGGAGAAAAGACCAGTCGAATGTCACGTTCTGAGCGACAAGTGCGGATCCGCGCGCGAACGTCGAGAATTCTTCGAGGGCGGTCGCCTTGGACAGGGCAGCGCCCCAATCGCGCTCCTGGAATCGGTTGATACGAAGCGCTTGCGGATCCGCGCGATCGATGTGCTCGGGAATGAGCTTCCATTCTCGCTCCCCGATCTTTTCCAGGATCGGTGCACCGAAGAGATCTGAGCGAAACTCCGCAAGGATGCAGCCGATCTCGATGACCTCATGAAAGAGAGGATCAAGCCCGGTCGTTTCCGTATCGACGAATGCAAGCCGCCGTTCTCTCATGGAAGGAGTGCTCGGGCGAGCTTGTCCGCATCCCCCGCGCCGACCACGACAACGGCATCGTAGTCGTTGATGCGATCAAGGATCAGGCGCTTCGCTTCGTCGAGGTCTCGGGCGAACACACTATAACCGTCAGTCGCCCTTTTGCCGCGCCCGAGGAGCGGCTCGCTGCTGATCCTCTCTTCTGCTTCCCTTCCGACAACGTCGTAGACCTCTATGAGTACGATATCGTCGAACGTATCGATCACCTTCTTGTATGCGTCGTAGAGGACGCGGGTCCGCTGCTGCTGGTGCGGGCGAAAGGCGAAGAGCACCTTTCCCCCAGGGAATCGCTCTGCGGCAGCCTCCTTGAGCAAAGCGAGGGCCGTCGGATGATGCGCGTAATCTGAGATCACCACGGTCTTCCCGCGCATCCCGAGGACCTCGAATCTGCGCCCGATCCCCCTGAATGTCGGAAGCACTTGCTCGATCGCCTTTAGGTCGCCTCCGTGCGCGAGGAGCGCCGTTGATGCTGCCGCGATGTTCATCATGTTGTACGCTCCCGGCAACGGCGTCGTCGTCTGTATTCGCTCAGTTCCCTTCCACCAGATGGTGATGGAATGGGATCCATCGTTCGCTTCCGCGCGCTTGATATAAAGGTCAGCGGAGCGGTCCTTTGCGCTGTATGTGATGACCCTCGCATTCGCTGAATTCGCCGCATGCGAAGTGTTGTGATCGTCCTTGTTGACTATCAGTATTCCGTCCGCAGGCAGTTTATGGATGTATCCGGAGAAGATGGACATCAGATGGATGATATCGCGGTAATAATCAGGATGGTCGAGCTCGAGGTTCGTGAGCACGATGCATTTCGGTGAAAGCTCCATCATATGTTCGCGGTATTCGTCCGCTTCGACGATGAAGACGCGGCTTTTCCCCTCGCGGTAGTTTGAGCGCCATTGGGGAACGACCGCCCCGACGAAGACGCTTGGGTCCATACCCGCTGCCTCGAAGAAGAGTCCAGTAAGCGCGGTCGTGGTCGATTTCCCATGCGTACCGGAGATCGCGATCGTATCGTACGCTTTTGTGAGTTCTCCGAGCATGCGCGAGAAGTTCATCTGCGGTATGGAAAGCGCGTCCGCCCGCCTGCGTTCCGGGTTCGATACTGGGACCGCGTCGGAGTAGACGAGCACGTCCGTCTCTTTCGGGACCAGATCTGCATCGTGGCCGATATTGTACGTACCCGTGGGGAGCAATCGTTCATCATATCCTTCCGCGTCCGAGCCGGAGATCGCTGCCCCTTTCCGAGCGAGCATGCGCGCGACAGCCGAGATGCCGATGCCGCCGATGCCGACCAAATGCGCGTGTCGATACCTATGTTCGCTTTCCATGGATGAATATTATCGGAGATATCGCTCTTTGTTGAGCTTATGTTCTTCAAAAGTCCTTGCATAGTGGGTCGCTCCGTCCTTCCCCGAGAGGTAATACAGGTAGGAAGAATCAGCTGCATCGATGACCGCGCGCATTGCCTCAATGCCCGGGGAGGCGATCGGTGTCGGAGGAAGACCTTTGTGCGCATATGTATTGTATGGAGAATCAAAGTCGAGGTCTTCCCCGGTCAATTCGCTGCTTGTTTTCCCATTGAGATAGGCCAGTGTTGCGTCTGCCTGGAGCGGCATCCCGAGCCGAAGGCGCTTCATGAAGATCCCTGCGACGATCTTCCGGTCCTCATCGCCCGAAACCTCTTTTTCCACGATCGAAGCGAGAGTGACGATGTCTGCGAACGGTTTTCTGGAAGTCTCGACTTCCTCCCGCAGGCCGGCTGCGCGCGCATCGAAATTCCTTCGCATAGCGGCATAGACGGCCACAGCATCTGCGTTCTGATAGAAACGATAGGTATCAGGGAAAAGGTATCCTTCGTCGTCCTTACTTAGCGAAAGGAATTCTGATGCGTTGAATTCCGGGAGAACGCTTGCAAACTTCTTCGCAATGTCGGCTCGGTCGAATCCTTCGGGGATGGTCACGGACATCTCGCGTACCCCATGATCGCCCGTACTCAGCCGTTCCAAGACATCAGTGGACGTGATCGGCTGATCGAAGAGATATTCCCCGGATGCGATCGTGCGATCGCGCCCACTGAGCTTTGCGAGCAAAAGAAAGATCTCTGCGTTCCGTATGATGCGTGAGGATTCGAGACCCGAAGATATGGAATTCAAACTCTCCCCGTCCTTCACGGTCATGATGCGACCGGCTGGAAAGTCTTTGGGCGGCGTGATCATATACGCATATGCTACGACCGGAATGCCGATCGCGCACACAAGCAAGGCGATGTGCGGTAAGCGCCGGAGAACGTTTAGACCACTGTGCTCCTTGGGAGAAATGTCTAGCGATGAAGGAATCAGGGGTTTCACACGGGGAGGTTCGTTGGCGGCTCCGATTTGCGCGACTCGATGCGCTCGAACGTCGGGGTCTCGGTGACGCGTCCGGGGAAGTGCCAGATCGTCGCGAGTTCCTCCGCATTGAGGACGAACGGTCTTCGCTTGTACGGGCCATAGAAGTAGGAACGCCGGACGTATGCCTTGAAGAGGTCGTTCTTCTTCCGCGCCAATCGGATGCCTTTGTAGTCCTGCCATGGGTAGTCGAAATCCGTTGTGCGTGTTGGTCTGAAGCCATTGAGATCCTCGGTATTGAACTGGCGATAAAGACCAGCAACGCCAGGGATGAGCGTCCCGTCGAATCTCTCCCTGCGTGCGAGATACATGGCACGGATGCCGCAATCAAAACCGATCTTAGAAGCGGATCGCTCGATCGCGTGGATGACTTCGGAGTCGCGTTTTGATGCTCTTCCTTTTCCCTCATCGCCTCCCCCAGACTTCTCTTTGAGTTCCTTCACGACCCGTTTCGCCTCATCCTTCCATCCGTGCTTTCCGAAGAGCGTATCCGGCTTGGAAAATCGATCTTTCACCGGCTGGACGAGGAGCTGCGTCCAGAGATACTGGTCGCGTCCGAGTGAACCGAGGAATTCGATGGTGGTATTCAGTGGGTCGCTCTTGTTCTCCTCCTCGAGATCCGTCTTGTCGAGCCCATAATCGATGTAGGTCTTGATCGGATAGGGATCTGCCTTGGTCAGAACGAAGTCCGCGCCCCACATATCCCACTCGTCCTTTTCATGTAAGAACGGCGCCTGTCCGATATAATCTTCGACTTGTGAGACCTCAATACCGGGATAATGGGCGTACAGATGCGATTCTATGACCTTGCGGAACTTCGCAGGCGTGCGGATGAAGAAACGGATCCGCCCCTCCTCCGATATCAGTTCTAAGGAGAACCAAACGCGCACCTTCCCTTTGATCCAATGGTCGTACCAGGTGCCGGAGCTTGTCTGGTAGAGGCTCTGAAGAACGAGCTCCATCGCCAATGGCGTCTTTTCTATGTCGCGGGGGAGTTTGATCTCGAGCAAGATGAAATCGAGCGTGTTGATGAACTTTGCGACGACGTACTCTTCCCAGAGCATCTGCGCAATGAATCCGAGAGAAAGCGGCGCCCAAATGATGGCCGTTCGCTCGAGTATCGAATAGACAGCGGTGAAGATGGCCACCCACTGCTCGTTGATAGGAAAATACTCAAGCATAGGAATATGCCTGAGTATACCGTGCCACACGACTTTCTTCTATGGGGATTTACGTGAGCGCAAACTTCCCCTCCTTGGTCTTCTTGAAATATGCCGTGTTCTGAAGGTTGACGAGTATGGTGTTCGGCTTCACATAGCGTTCGCGCAGCACCTTCTCGATGACCTCCTCCTTCGTGAGCGGCCCGTGTTTCTTCAAGATCTCTGCGATGACGTCACGTACTACGCCCGTGGAATATCCCCATTCGGAGAGTGCGTACAGTCCGCGGCCAACCAAGACGAATCGCTTATCTTTGATGAGCTCGTTGTGGGTGGTCGCGACGTGTGCTTGCTTGTCGAAATGTTCGCTGATCGCCTTCGCGACCTCGGTGAAGTGCATCGGAGAACCGTGTTTTCTGAGCACGAGGAACGCGTAGTCACGAATGCCGCGCGCAGAAACGTTCGGCGAATGTGCCACGCCCCATTCTCCCAGCGGATTGCGAGCGATCTTGCGCGACATCGACAGCCAACGCTTCATGATCTCGGTGTTCTTATACTCTTCGTTGACATCCTTGAGATGATTCAGGAAACGGTCGATCATCTTTGACTCCTCAATGAGCTCGTCATCCGTGAGACTCTCGTAGAGGCGGCGGAGGGACCCCTCGACCTTCTCCGTGATATTCTTGTCGACGCTCCAACGGTGGACGAAGTGCTCGTCCTCTTTCTGCTTCACGAACATATCTCCAAGCACGAGCATGAAGTGGATGTTGTTCTGCGTTGAACGGTCGTCGGCTGTTGCTTGGAGGAATTCACGCTCCGGCACAAGCCCTCCCATTTTGACCATAGTATTGCGGAGTTCGGTGAATGCCGCTGTCTCTTCAGTGAACGCGTCCGATTGGCGGACCGCCTTCAGCGCAAAGTTCTCGATCTGGCGTACGCGCTCTCTGGTGATGCCGTAAGTTTCCCCGATCGCCTCGAGCGTCATCTTCTCGGTATCCGTTCCGAGGCCGTAGCGTTTGGTGACGACGTCCTGCGCACGCTTCGGGAGAATGGAAAGAAGGTGCTTGGTGACCTGCTTCGGTTTGAACGTGAGAGATTGGGTGGACATATATGCTCACTTGTGTGTGCCCCTTACCTGGCGGCACGTTTCTGTGTCCTGATTTCTATCATTGAACTAAATAATAGTCAAGCAAACATATTTCGTACACTGTAAAGGCGCCGCGCAGGGGCTCAAAACTTTGTCTTATCTTATGGAGTGATGATATTGAGGATCCGCCCAGGTACGTAGACTATGTTCGACAGCTCTTTGTCTTCCGTCCATTTTTTGACCGAATCCATCCCCAATGCCCGTTGGAGAACATCTTCCTTCTTCGCGGTCCGTTCGATGGAGAGTGTCGCACGAAGCTTCCCATTCACCTGGATCGCCACCTCTACCGTCCCCTCCTCGGTTTTCTCTGGGTCATATTTTGGCCAAATGGCGGCGTGGATGGAGGCCCGCTCTGGATCATCCTTGTGCCAAAGTTCTTCTGTCATGTGCGGCGCGAACGGCGCAAGCAGGCGCAGGAAGATCTCCCAGTGCTCTTTCGTCACCGTCTTGGACTTTTCGAAATGATTCAGGAGGATCATCATCTGCGACACCGCCGTGTTGAACGCGAAACGCTCGATGTCGTCGCCGACTTTTTTGACGCTTTGATGAAGGAGTGTGGTCATTTCCCGAGAGACCTCTTTCACGTTTTCGGCGAGTTCACTTAATTTCCATACGCGCTCGATAAAACGTCGTGCTCCCATCATGCTCTCCGTCGACCACGCGATCGACTGGTCGAACGGTCCCATGAACATCTCGTAGAGCCGAAGCGTATCCGCGCCAAAGCGTTCTACCATGTCGTCCGGGTTGATGACGTTGCCGTAGCGTTTCGACATCTTTTTCCCGTCGGAGGCCATGATAAGCCCGACGTTATGGAGACGCAGGAAAGGTTCCTTGCTCGAGACCAGGCCCTTATCATAAAGGAACTTATGCCAGAAGCGCGCGTAGATGAGGTGGCGCGTCGCATGTTCGGCGCCGCCCACATAGAGGTCAACCGGTCCCCAGTACGCTTCACTCTCCTTGTCGACGAACGCACGGTCGTTCTTCGGGTCCATGAAGCGCAGGTAATACCAGGACGACCCCGCCCACTGAGGCATGGTGTTGGTCTCTCGCGTGAAACGTTTCGCCTTTGGGGCGTTCTTCGGGAGCGATTCGAATTCTCCTTCGCTGTTGATGTCTCCCCAAACTTCCACCCATTCGCGAATGTTCGCCAATGGTGATTCTCCGGTTCCCGTCGGTTCGTAGGATTCGACTTCGGGCAAAAGGACCGGCAGCTCCTTGTCTGCTACGGAGTACGCATTGTGATCCCCATCAAATACGATCGGGAACGGTTCGCCCCAGTAGCGTTGCCGCGCAAAGACCCAATCCTTGAGGCGATACGTGGTCGCACGCTTCCCGCCCACCTTCTTCGTGATGGCCCATTTTGCTTCTTCGCTCTCCATGCCGTCGAATGTGCCGGAGTTCTTGAGCGTCCCGGGTCCGGTATAGCATCCTCCATTATTCGCGCCCTGGGGTGGGACAATGACCTCCCGCACCGAGATGCGGTATCTCTTCGCAAAGTCCCCGTCGCGTTCGTCGTGCGCCGGTACCGCCATGATCGCTCCCGAGCCGTATCCCGAAAGAACGTAGTTCGCGACCCAAACAGGTATAAGCTCCCCGTTCGCAGGGTTCTTCGCCTTGATGCCGGTATCGATGCCCCCTTTCTCCGGGATAACGCCGTACTCGCGAACCGCTTCGTCTCGGAGCGTTCGCTCGACGAACTCGGCGACCTTCTTTTCTACTTTCCATCCCGCGTTGATCCATTTCATCGCAAGCTCCGCGGAGATGGCGGCATAGGTCGCGCCGAAAAGTGTATCCGGCCGTGTGGTGAACACTGTCATCGCATGTTTCCCGTCTTCCTGTCCGGGAACGCCAAAGAGCAGGAATTCGATCTCCGCTCCATCGCTCTTCCCGATCCAGTTGCGCTG
>DKBN01000058.1 GCA_002451235.1 Patescibacteria group bacterium UBA6899 | reverse complement strand
GCCATAGGGATCAGTGATAGGGATTGAGGTTCTGCGTGATGCTGTAGATCGGAGTGATGATGGAGATGGCGACGAACCCGACGATGAATCCCATGACGATCATTAAGATCGGTTCGAGGAGCGTGGTGAGATTCTTAGTGAGCTCCTCGATCTCCTCCTCGTAGGTGTCCGAGAGAAAGAGCATCGTGCCGCTCAGGTTCCCCGTCGCTTCGGCTGCTGTCACCATCTGCATCATCATCGGCGGGAACAGTTTCGGATACTTCTTCAGCTGCGATGAGATGTTCTGTCCTTGCGTGATGTGCTTCTGGGCATCGATGAGTGCTTCTTGGAACGCGATATTCTTGAGGCCTCCGATCACAAGATCCATCGCAAGGACGATGCGAATATCGCTTTTCAGAAGGATCCCGAGCGTGCGGGTGATATTCGCGATATTATAATACTGCGAAAGACGCCCTATGAGCGGGATGTTAAGGAGGATGCGGTCGAAGAAGAGATGCACGCGGCGAACGCGCATAAGGAAGAAGATCGCGACGAGGAGCACAAAGAATCCGAGCATGAGCACGACGCCGTATTCGATAAGGAAACCGCTGATCGCCATGAGGATGCGGGTCGAGAGCGGAAGCTGTGCATGGACGCTCACGAAAATGGGTGCGATCTTGGGAAAAAGATAGACAGTGAGCAAGGCGACGATGCCGAGGGTCGCGAAGATGATGAGCGCGGGATAGATCAAGGCGCCGATCACTTTGCGGCGAAGCGCCTGTTTTTTCTTCAGCTCAACAGCGATGTGCTCAAGATTCTCGTGTAGGGTACCGGACATCTCGCCGACCCGGATGATGTTGACGCTGAAATCGCCGAAGATGCGTTTGAATTTCTCGAGTCCGGAGGAGAGTGTCTGTCCTTTCGCGACGTCCGCGATAAGACTCTGATAGATATAGGACGATGAACGCGATTCGACGTGGTCGTTCAGCATCGAAAGCCCTTCCATGATCGGCATCCCCGAGCGCAGGATCATCGACAGACGCTTGGTGAAGAAGATCTGATCCTGGGTCGAGAGTCGCAAAAGGAGCGGGCGGCCGTTGTTCTCCTTTTTCTTCTTCGGTTTCTTCTTCGANNGTTCTTTTATTCTATTCGTGGCGCATGCGAAGTACCTCTTCGACGGTCGTGACACCGGCCTCCGCCTTCGCGAATCCGTCCACGACCATCGGCACCATGCCACGCTCGATCGCGATCTTTCGAAGCTCGCTTGCGGACGCCTTGCGAAGGATCGCTTCCATGATCGCGGTATCGATCTCCATCACCTCGTGGATACCGGCACGCCCGTGGTATCCGGTACCGCCGCATTTCTCACATCCCTTCCCCGTGTAGAAGACCGCGTTCGGTTTGAACCGCATACCAGGGATCACTTCGGAGAGACTCTTCGCTTCAGCGTCCGAAAGTGGGCGCTCTTCCTTGCAATGCTCGCAGATACGGCGCACCAGACGCTGGCCGATGGCGATATTCACTGTCGATGCAATGAGGTACGGTTCCACTTTCATATCGAGGAGTCGCGGAAGGGTCGTCGGCGCGTCGTTGGTGTGCNNCATGATGATGTTCGGGTCCTGGCGGAGCATACTGCGAAGCCCGTTCACGAATGTGAGCCCCGTACGGCCGTTCACTTGGATCTGATTGATCCCTTTGATGGAATACTCGATGGGGTCCTCGATGGTGATGATGGAAACCCCCGGCTTGTTGAGCATCTTCACGAGAGTGTAGAGGGTTGTCGTCTTTCCGCTTCCTGTCGGGCCGGTCGCGAGGATCATGCCGTACGGCTTCTCGATGGCGCGCAAGAGCTTCTCCTGATTCTCCTTGGTGAACCCGAGCGTCTCAAGCGTATATTCTTCAGCGTTGTCCGCAAGGAGACGTAGGACCGCGTTCTCCCCGTGATAGGTCGGTACGATGGAAACACGCACATCGACATTGAGATCCTCCTCCGAAAGGCGGAAGCGTCCGTCTTGCGCGGCCTGATGCTCATCGGTGCGAAGGCCGCAGAGGATCTTGATGCGCGAGATGACCTCGTCATGGATCGCCTTCGGGATCTCGCGCACATCGCGCAAGACGCCGTCGACGCGTAAGCGGATCTTCACTCCGTTCTGATACGGGTCCAGGTGGACATCGGAAGCCCGGGAGAGCGCGGCACAGCGGATCAATGCGTCCACGAGGCGCACGACGGAGACCTCCCCCTTCTTTGAGAGTTCCTCCTCGATGATGTGCTCGGGGCCTGATATATCCTTCGGAGCGCTCAAAACCGCCTCCGAGGCTGCTTCGCCTCCGATTTCTTCAGTATTTTTAGCCTCTAATACTGTTCCTTTGTTGAGGAAATTCATCATGAATATGTGGTGATTCTACTAGAAATTTCTGAATTTGTCAACAATTTGAGGGATATCGTTCTTTTCCACTCTATGTTGGGAAATCCTAACAGAATTCGTCTGCCGCACAACCGCAAAACGAAGAAACGCCCACTTGGGGCGTTTCTAAGCGATATCGGTGGTACAGATCAGTTCGTGGTCGCGAAATTCGCTTCCGGCGTTTGGGTCGTATTCCCGTACTGATCCTTTGATTCCAGAACGAAGTAGTACGTGGTACTTGCCGTGAGCCCGCTCAAGTTGAACGAATGGTTCGTCGTGAGCGCCGCGTCGGACATCGTCAATGCGGTTCCCAAGTTGACCGGAGTCGCGGTGCTGTAATACACCCTCCCCGTCGCATTCTCATTGGTCGTCCAAGAGACAGTCGCTGAGGTGGTCGCGATAGATGAGACCGTCGCGCTCGAGACGACCGGACCGGTCACATCGTTCGTCGTCGCGAACGAGATCTGCAAAGAGGTCGCTGTATTCCCTGACGCGTCCGCGGAGACGGCTACAAGATAGTAGGTGGTGTTCGTCGCAAGTCCTGTCAAAGGAACACTGTGCGAGGTCGAAAGTCCCGCTATGGTCTGAAGGTTCGACGGGCTCGGCACGACCGGATTTACGGTCCCGAAGTAGACGTTGGTCGTTGCATTCTCATCTGTGGTCCAGGTCATCGTCGCGGAAGTATTCCCGAGTGAACCGGCGGAGAGATTCGTTATGACCGGCGGCGTCACGTCAGCGATCGCGGAGGTCGTGAACGAGGTCTGTGAAGAGGTCGCGGTGTTCCCGGACATATCCGTTGAAACCACAACCAGGTAATACGCCGTATTCGCCGTAAGCCCAGTAAGGCCGACGTTGTGCAAGAGTGCATAACCGGAGATCTGCTGAAGATTCGACGGGCTCGGCACGACCGGATTCACCGCTCCAATATAGACCTTACTCGTTGCTAACTCGTTGGTCGTCCAGGACACCGTTGCCGTGGTCTGTGTGATCGACCCGACCGCAAGTCCGGAGATTACTGGTGCGATCGTATCCGGAGTCGTCGTTCCACGATTGTTGTACCAGATCCCGGGCGGAAGCGTCTGGCACGGCGGAACGATCGGGCGTTCGTCATTATGCTTGCGAAGCCATCCGGGGGCGATCAAGTGTCCCGGAGGAACGATCGCACACGGTTGCCCATGACGCTCTCCTTCTCCTCCGTCGCGGTCGTCGATCTCGCCTCTCCTCACGCCGCCAACGGTCGATGTACTGGAGGTGGATGCAGGCGCGGGCGCTGAAGCGTTCGATTGCCACCCGAGCTGGTGCGTCGTGCCGAGCATCTTATTCAAAAGCTTGAGCGTCTTCGGACCGACATTACCTACCTGTTCAAGACCGTTCTGCTTCTGGAAACGCTTCACTGCCGCTGCGGTCAACGAACCGTAATAGCCAGAGATCGTCCCTTCCGGGTAAATGCCCGGGTCAGCCGCGAGTAGTGTCTGGAGGATCGTAACGTTGTCGCCTGTCGCTCCTTGCCCCATGGTTGAGACAAGCTGAGCAATTGCGGCTTGTTCTTGCTGCCTTACTTGTTGCTGTTGCTGTTGCAACTGCTGGATCTGTGCTTGGAGTGCCTTGATCTGATCCAAAAGCGCTTGAATATTCGCCGGTGTCGTCTGCGCGAATGCGAACGACGGCGCGATCAATCCGAGGCCTAGGAGCACTACGATGAATTTCTTCATAAATATCGATAAAGTGGTAATGGGTTCGATTGCTAATTGCGATCTACACCTTTGCTGCACACTAAGAGTAATACGCCTCATGTCCGGGCATGTGACATCCCGAAAACGCCGTATCACCCTAGCATAGAGATAGAATGGCCACAAATAAGCGGAAAGTTACACTCCCCCATTGACGGAGGCGTGTGTTTGACCGCTACTTTACGATGAGTTAGAACGCTCCTGACCCATTCGGGGTGCCGAGGCCTGTCGGACCATCATAGCCCACTACGGCATTGCACAAAGCGGTACCGCAACTTCCGTTTGACCCGGAAGCGACATCATGGAGATTTGCTGTGGTCCCGTTCGTGTAAAGGATAGAACTCCCGTAGGTGCCGTCGCCGACTCCGCCCGCGAGCGCATACATTCCCGCCGCCCGCGGCGAGCTCAAACTCGTACCACCCACGATGAACCAGCCGCTTCTCCCGGAATAGCGCACGCTGTCATAGACCGCAGCGCCGGTGTTCGGATCGGCAACGAGCGAAACGTCGTTGAGTGTGCGATTCACGCACAGTGTGTCGGACTGCCAAGAAGGTTTCGTTTCGTACGCACTGCATCCGCTTCCCGTCCCCCTCCAGACCGACTCGTTTCGATAAGTACCATCGAGATTGAAGTAAAGCGAGGTGCCCCCCACGGAAGTAACATACTGCGATGCCGCAGGATATTCCGCTCCGTATCCGCTATCGCCCGCGCTCACTGTGATCGCAACGCCAGGATGGTTGAAATGCGAGTCGTATGCCGTCTGACCGGAAAATTCGTTCGCTCCGTAGGAATTCGAGATCTCATCCGCGCCGAGTCTGGCCGCGGTGTCGACTGCCGCCATCAGATTGGCGAAGCTGTTCGAATTCGCTTCAACGAGAAGAATGCTGCAGTTTTGGCACATCGCGTGTGCCGCCTCGACATCGAGCGCGATCTCAAGCGCCCAGCCCGCGTTTGCTTTTGGAAGGGGTGATGTCTGTCCATTTTGGTTCACTTTCTGGAAGCATGGAACATTAGACGATGCGACCAGGCCGGTACACTGCGGAAGAACGGGGATCCCAAATGTCGAGCTGTATTTGCTTAGATCGGAATAGATGTTCGGGTGATCGTACGCATCGACGATGGCGATCACCTGCGGCGTGGGAGCATTCGCGCTTGATGCATACGCAGTATGGAATTGGTTCGGGCCGAGACCGGATGGGGTCGCGTTGGTGATGGGATTTCCCTTCCTGTCGACGACGACCCTCGCATGGCACCGGAGTGTATCCTTCCCTCCCGGGACGCAGACCGCGGCGTGACTCGCTCCTTGGCTCGCGTGCTCGCTCGAGACTCCACCGGCAGCGGCAGACGCAACAAGCGCCGTCCCGAGGAACACCCCAGCTGAGATCGCGAGGATAAGTTTGATGGTTCGTTTCATAATTTATGGGGTTCGATTAAGCCGATAGAGACTAGTGGTCATTATACTCCTCTCGCACGTTCGGCAAGAGGCAGAAAAAACCCGCACAAGGGCGGGTTTTTTCGTTACTATTAATGTTTACGGTTGATTCCAGAACGCGAGGTTCGCGAGTGATTGCGAGGTCTTCGGTGTCGCTTTTCCTGTCGCCGGTAAACCGGACGGTATCGCGTATGTGTCTCCACTATTGTTGTACGTATCAAGCTGGCCTGAGAGCGAGAGAATCAGATTCTTGTTCGTCCCCGCCGCATATGCCGCATCGGCATTGTTGATCAACGTCTGCGTCGCAGTACTGCATCCAAACGCCGCACAGTTCAACTTCGCTGCAAGCAATTGCTGGAGCATGTTGATGCGCGCTTGATCGATCTGGTTTCTCTTCACCCCCGTCGAGGTCTTCGCCATCGGCGCGTAGAAGCCGCCAAAAACTTGGGACATAATCTTCAAGACTCCCTTGCTCGTCCCCACACAACTAGTGTTTGAGGGGCAATCTGGCCCTGACCCGATCAGCATAGAACCATTAAGGGTGGTGTGCCCAAAGACCCAGGTCGTGAAGTCTGTATGCGTCTGCCAGAAGCCGAGCGTGCGAGTCGTGCCAATGACCTTTACCTGGATCGATTTCGTCTCGGTCGTGTATCCGTTTGCTGTAGAGATGTGATTCCCAAGCGGGTCGAGTCCATCACCCGAGACCGTGAAGGTCGTATCAGCGCTGATCAGGACCGTTACAGTCCACGTCCATGTCTCTCCTGGGTCCATCACACCGACATTGGTCGTATCACCGCCTGTGAAAGTCGAGGTCGCGCGATCAAGTACGAACGTCGTCGCACCGTACGTTAGAGTAACTGTATTGTTCGACAGAGGCACAGCGCCATCATTCGTGTCAGAGATCGTGAGGATCACATTCTCACCTGGAAGCGTTTCCTGAGTGTTTGAACTGATCGAGATCGTCGTGTGCGGAAGTTTGATGGTGTTCGTGACCGTCACAGTTGAAGTTGCGTTTGCGTTCACAGTCACACCACTACCACCAGCGACCGTCCATGCGATACCCGGGTCATTCTCCGTCACCGTATAGGCGCCGGGGATAATGTTCGAGAATCCGACCGGTGAATTCGTCACTTCGCCGTTCACAACATGGATCACCGCAGATGTTCCGCTCGGGAACGAAGGACCTTGCACTGTAAAGGTGAAGTCTTGCGTCGTCGAGGTCGAGAACGGGTACCCCGAGAGATTGATGTTCTTCACTATCTCGAGCCCACCTGCCACCCAAGTCTTCGTTGCGTTCGTACTATCTTGAGAGAGTCCGTCCCCGGTCTCACGGGTGAGAACCACACCAAGAACATTGACTGTCGTCGAAGCGTGGAGGTCAACGCTACCTGGGGTCGCGGAATTTACCGTTACCGTGCAGCTACCAGATA
>DKBN01000034.1 GCA_002451235.1 Patescibacteria group bacterium UBA6899 | reverse complement strand
GGTCTTGTGCCTTCCTCTTTCGCCATTGCGCTCCTTTCCGCAGCCCTCCTGATAGCGCTTGCCGATCTTATTGCGATCGATGCCCTACTTTTTATCGCCGTTATACTCGAAAAAATGAAGGCGTTCTCTCTCCGCTCTATTGGACTCGTTTCCTCGTTGCTCTTCTTCGCCCTTGCTGTTTTTTCCTGGGCGCAGTTTCGGTCTGTCGATCTCGTTCGTCTTTTCCAGGCCCGCGCCCTCGACCTCTCTTCGCCCGATCTCGCGCCAATTCTAGGAGAGTTCCACATGTTCCCATCGCATCTTTCCGCGATCGGCCTCTACTCCGCACTCCATGCCCGACTCTCCGCTGAGCTCACCGCACTCCTAGTGCTCGTTCTTCTCCTTGTTCTCGCAGCAGCCTTCTATTCTCTGATGAAACCTTTTTACCTCGCGTTATGGCAAAGAAGCCAGGAGCATAGGACACTCTCCGAGCGAACAGTGCTTCCACCCTCACGCTTCTTTTCCGGTTCTCTCTCTCGCGCTAGGGGTGCCAGATCGGCGATCTTTCATAAAGAGGTCGTTGCCTTTTTTCGCAATGCGCGCGGCTTGCTCTGGTTCGGCTTCATTCTCTTTATCTGGCTTATCCAGATCGCTTCGAGCCGTGTACTGGTGCACGGACTATCGACGGAGCGCGTTCCCACGGAACAAGTTCCCGGCATCGTCGGCATGCTCCAGTTCGCCTCTGTTCTATATTTCGTCGCGATGTTCGCACTGCGCTTCGCATTCCCCTCATTTAGTGCCGAACGCAAGACCGCATGGGTCATCTCTTCATCCCCCATCAATCTCAAGGGAGTGTTTCGCGCCAAGCTCCTCTTTTTCTCGATACTTTTCTCGCTCTTCGCCATTGTCTTTACACTCGCGAACGCATGGGTGCTTGGTCTCGCCCTCCCCCTGAGTGTTCCCGTCCTCCTCGCTGTTCTTCTTGGGACGGTCCTCATCACTCTTCTCGCGCTCTCATTGGGCGTTCTGTACCCAAACCATGAGACAGACGATCCTGAGCGGCTGAGTACCACACTTCCTGGGATCGGTTTCATCTTCGCCTCGCTCACGTATGGGGCGCTCGGGGCATTCGTGATCTCTCGATTCATTGCTTCGGGAGACCCCGTCATTTACGCCGTCTTCCTTTTCCTCTCGCTTCTCGCCATGCTCCTCATCTTTCGCCGCACAAGTCGCGCGCTTTCTCGGAACATCCTTGCTTAGCCCCATTTCTCCTCTCCGCCCAGACCCCGCAGAGGGAAGAGGGTGTAAAGAAATGTTCGTGCTATCATGACCAAATGAACCGCCTCCCGCTCGGCACCCTCCTCTCGATCATGGTTTTTACCACTACGCTTGCGCTCGGAGGATTGGTGTTGATGCAAAGAACTTCTCCGACACGATCTGAGCAATCCGTGCCTACTCCCGAATACATCGCAATTCCTATCCCTGCTCCGGAAGCACAGGCGACCACGACAACATTTATTAACAATGAATTTGGTTTTAGCTTTACTTACCCGAGTTGGTGGAAACAAAAAACGCATTACCGGAACCCAGATAAACCCAACGATCTTTATGACCATGATCTCGTGTTTTCAGCAGAGTTCGACGATCCGGAAGGGGGGCGGGAGATATTGTTATGGAAATGTGTGAACGATCGCGAGAATGGATGGTATTCAAACGATGTGACCCCATCCGAATGCGATTCAGTACTTAAAGAATATGATAGTGGAAATCCTGAGCCCCTAGCTGTTCCGTACCCGATCAATATCTTCATCAGGGTGTTCAAGACCGACAAACCCCTCAGCGATTGGTTGGTTACGACATACCGATTGGAACATACCGAACTTGAGAATTATCATATTGGAAAGGAAATTGACCTCGCGGGGGAAAATGGCTTCCTCTCCTCCATTGGTTGTTGTATGAGTATTGATAATTCCTATGTAGTAAAAAGGGGTCCTTATATTTATGAATTCGGCTCAAATGCCGCCTCGAGTACTGATCTGATCGAATCCACAAAAGAGGGATTTAGGTTTTTAGACAATGGCCCAACTCCAGATCCTGTGGCTCGAGACGCACTCAAGGAAAAGCAACAGTGCGAAAATTCCTCAAAGAAAGAGTGTGTCCCGGATTTCATAATCGAAAATAATACCCTTACCTGTGGTTGGGTTCCTTCTGATGTTGGTGCGGGCAAGTTTATCGAACCAACCGGCGGAGAAACATATCTCTCCGGAGAGACAAGAAAAATTTCTTGGCAGATGGTCGGCCTAAAATATTTTCGGTTTGTTTATAATATCGAATTACTTGATTCAAAAGGAAATCTGGTTGGGACGATAAACCAAGCGAACTGGCAAAAAAATCCCGGAAACTTTTCCATTAATTGGGATTTCAAAATTGTGATGAACGATATGAATTCTGAACACCCCTCCTTCGTACAAGGTGGAACATATAAACTTAGATTTAAATATAGCCACGAATGTAGTCCGCTAATACTATATTTTGACAGTGATAATTTTCAGATTCAGGCCACCACCCCAGAAACAAACGGTACTGGCCAAACTTAAATTTTTCCATGTGGCGCGCAAAAATGCTTTCAGCTTCAAATAATAGAAAGGACGTGATTGGTCCAATGATGAGGGAGATTGTGCCCCATAATAATTTCCACCAAGATTGTATGCCTGAGGGTATCCCGCTCATCAGAGCGATCGCGCGAGTGTTACAACAAAGAAGACCCCAAGAGTATCGAGAACAAAGACGAGCGCCAGGAATTGCCAATTCTTCATGCGTGATATCCCCATGAGACCGATACCGATCTCATCGGGGAAGGGAGAGGCGATGATGATGGCCCCGAGCACGGGAAGGAACCACGCGAAATATGGAGTGCTTATGATGCGGGAGAGCGCATTCCCGCCGAGCTTCATGAAGATGGGGCGGATCTCCTCGAAGATATGATCACGGAAGAAACGGAAAATGAGGAAGTCGCCGATCACCCCTCCTGCCCCAGCCGAGAGCGCGACCAATAGCGGATTCAACTGTTCGGCGATATGAAAAAGGATGACGGCTGAGGGTGCGACGGTGAATGTCGAGACGAAGAAGATCCCCGCCACGAATGCACCGATGTATTCCAGGTTGCCCATGAGGGAAACCACCTGGATGACCAGAGACGTTTCTTTCACTAGCCAAAGAAATAGCGCCATGCTTAAGAGGAAGAACGCCGTATTATGGAATCTCCACTGTCGATACGCCTCGATCACTTTCTCCATCCTCAAAGTATATCAGTTCTATCGACCTGCCACTCCGAATGTTTCGTCCCCCTTTGCTGGGTACCCCAGACACGCCTCATCAAAATGGACGCAGGCGTATACGCACCCCGGGCATGCTGAACATGCCCGCGGCAGATAGCATTCTTTGTTCGCATCGTTCGGGTCCTCGAACATCGATCCCGAGCTCCCGCATACACAATATCCCTCGTAGCTCCAATGTGCTCCCGGGATGCTCGCGCAGTTCTCTTGCACGCACCCAACCCCCGACATGCGTTGGAAGACGTATCCTGGGTCGCACCGCGCACCGCTCGCCTTTGTCTGCGTTTCTTCGCACACACTTTCTGCGATCGGGAGCTCGGGCGGCTTCGGTAAGTTTCGCGTCAGTTCTTCGCGTTTCTTTCTGATCAATTCCGCGATGCGATCCTTCCAGTGCGCGCGCAGGTCCTTTTTGTTCTGCGCCAGCATTTCTCTGAGCCCGCTTCGTACCTCGCTTTTCAATCTCTCCAGATCGACCCCACCATCTCCGCCCGCGAGCGATCCGCGGAGTTCTCCTGAGATGAGGAGATCCAAGACCGCGTTCGCGCCACGATCCCCCTGCCCGATGAGGTTCAAGACGACGTCCATCCCCGCGATGCGATGGATCTCGTTCCCGATGGCGCTCGAGAGAATGCCCTCAGACTGCGACGCGAGTAGCCGCAGGACATCTGCGCCCAAAAGCCGCAATATCGATCCCTCGTTCACCCGGTCTCCCGCAGATTGCATCGCTTTCGCTCCGTCTTCGAGCCCCGCCACCACCCGATCGAGATCGGCGATCGATCGTTTGAACTCATCGAATGTGATGACGCCGTGTACCAGCCGCTCTTTCAGCGTGTCGCGATCCTTCTTGAGCTCATCCGCACGTCGCGAAAGCTCGTTCGCTTGGTCGCGGTATACCTGCCGCAGTTCGCCGACCAATTTACGCTGCTCATCGACGTTCTTCATGACCTGGTCGATCCGCCGCGCATCGCGGATCACTCTCCCGATCTGCGTTCCCTGCGAAATATTCTGCGTAAGGATGCCGGAGACGATCGGTCCGATGACCGGGCCAAGCGGTCGTGTGATCGGACGAGTGATCTTCTCTGGTACTTCGACAACGAACTTACACACTTTTTTGACGCAACGAAAGAATTGCTTAAAAGGGCTCTTCGCCTCCGCGACCGAAATGAAACCAAGGTCTTTAACGCCTCCTTCTGATCCAGGAGGAACCACTCCCAAGATCGGCGCCTGCGCCGGCGTTGTACTCGCCCCCGGGTCCAAGGTCGCCAGATATGCGAGTGCCCCGTCATCAAAGAGCGCGAATGCTGTCGGTGAGACGACGAGTGTCATTCCTTCCACATCCGTGATCCCCGGATACGCTTCCGCGGGCATCACTGTCTCGCCAGTTCCCGCCGCGAACTCCTCTGGTGTGATTGTGTAGTCGTAGTCAGTAGGAAAGAGGGGCGTCGCATGAGGAGGCAGAGTCGCTGGATCGAGTCTTTCCGTTCTTGCGATATTTCCCCCTATGAAGGTCACACTTTTTCCGATGTCCGGGTAGAACCATGTTTCTTCCCGCGAAAGTGCCTCACCAGAGTCGCGCGCGAGAGGGAGATATTCGATGACGAAATGAGCGGGCGCTCCAAGAACGTCGAGCGTCTGCTCCTGTGCCGATGCGGGATCACCGCCACCCGACAGTGTTATAACTGAACCGAGTGAGCCTCCGTTTCCCGAGCGAAAAAGCGCGAAAACGACGATCCCGACGACGATGATAGCGGTCGCGCCAGCAGCGATCCAAAGATGTTTTCCCTTCATATCATGGGAGATGAGCGAATAACGGGGAATTGCTCCAGTTCGATGAGTGCCCACAACGCTGCTCTTTATGCGGCTCTGTGGTCGAACGTACTTATCTTCATCCTACTCCCATGCCAGATAAAATACAGCCGTCATCGAGTCGGGCGTAGGTTGATATCCTTCTTCCAAAAAACCGCCCCATTATAGCTTCCACTTCCTCATATCCCCACACTCCCGAAACCCGTAACATTCGTGCGGGTATCGGCATATTTATAGCGTATTAAGTGCATCATCGTTGCACGTATAGTGGATCACATCATCTCGATATCGCCTCTGCCTTTCTTTTTCCATTTACATTCGGAATCTCCACCTACTTCCACTTCGTGAACAAGGAGAATGGATACATCAGATCTTATTTGTGGTCAAAAACCCCGGACGATGGTCTCGTCCGGGAGTAATGCGCTATACAAGCAACAGTGTTTTGAAGCAAGGGCGATAGAAGGGGGCAGACGGACTGAACAAGGCCGAAACAGCCACCTTCGAATGTTCCGTTCCGGGACACGCGTCATTCGCCATTTGATTGATCTCGCTCAATGTGTAGATGGGTCTGTGGGTGCGGTGGCGAGAGTGAGCGGATGGGACACCCCAATTCCATGTTGGTATCTCTCCAATGATGTGGAGTTCACCGTTAGCGAGCATCAGAAAGAATTCTTCGTGTGGAACACTGCGTGCTTGGGATTCGATATGGGACAGAACAGTGGGCATGGAGCCTCCTGGCACCGTGATGGTGTTGTAGGTCTATAGGGAGAGGACCATCGGGCGAAAGGATGGTCTCAAAGATGATCATGGCAGCACAGATATCATCATCCCCGAAAGAAGACATTGAAAGAATTGTGTGTCTGATCACCCTTCACGATACCCCAATACGTTTAATGATATTGGGATATCTCATGAATCTGTGGTCTAACCGAATGTTGTTCTGATAAAGGAACCATGATTGAATCCGTCCATGCAACAGACGCGCGCGTTCGATGAGCAATGGGCGCATCCAATGCGTATCATGCTCACTGGGGGAACGATCGTATGTTATGACCTACTGCCAGAATCGATGAAGAACAATATCCCAGTCATCCTAGTCCCTGGGTGGGGCGGGACGCCGGAGATGTATCGCGACAATATTGATTCATTGGTCTCGATGGGTCGACGGATGCTCTCGGTAGATGCCCCGCATGGGATCGACTACGACCGTAGCATGATGTCATCAAAGGCAGCGAAGCAGATCCCTGACGCGCAAATGCGAAAGATCGCCGCGTTCATCGGAGCGCTTGATGAAAAAAAGATCCTACGGGTCGATGCGATCGGGCATTCAGAGGGATGTATAGAGATCGTGTTCGCCGTGATGCTGTACCCGGAGCGGTTCAGGAACATCGTCTTGGTGGATCCCGCCGGGATGATCGGCGAGGACGACCCGCGCGGCTTGGCAGCGCGCTTCTCGCAAGACTCGCTCCTGAGCTACGCAAAGAAAGCACGGAATGGCAGGATCACAGCACGGATGATTCGCGCTATTCGAGCGATCGCAGGTTCGCTGTCCCGCGATCCGATCCGTGCGTTCCGTGAGTTTCTCGTGATGTCCCATACTCGTATTTCCACGTCACTATCATCGATCCGCAATGAGGGGATCGGCATCGCGATCGTCGTCGCGGCGGATGACACGGTATTCTCCAATGAAAGGATCAAAAGGGTGGTCACAAAAGAGATGATCGATGTGTACTTTGTTGCGCTGGGAAGCCATAGTCGATTCCAACTCGAGCCCGAATCATATATGACGCTCATCGACCTTATTCTTACCGAGCTCTGCGAAAAACATGGAAGAGGGGGACGACCTAAGCCTATAAGAACAAAGCCCGAACGATGATGCCGTTCGGGCTAGCGCATTACGCGCAAGGGATCGCTTCGAAGACGGGGCGATATCCGGGGATCGAATCAAAGAACCGAGCCCATATTCCGATATGGTCGTGATCGACTCCTGGCAACTTTCGCTCCGCCATTCTGCGGATCTCCGCGAGCGTATAGCACGGCCAGGGAGTATTGTGACGTTTCTTCGCTGGGAACGCCGACATCCACGACCAACTAGGTCCGGCGATGTGCACTTCTTCGTTCGCGCACATCACGATGAACGATCGCGGTTCTTGCCCCCTCGCGCATCGTTCGATCGCTGAAAGCGTGGTCAGTGGCGGCCCTATGTTTTCGAACTCGTCCTCTTCAGTTGTAGAAAGAACAGTGGTCATGTGTGCCTCCTTTGGGCATCAATAGTGGAGAATGGACTTTCTGAATTATTAATCCAGCATAGAACAATGAGAGGTGGGGTCAATGGCGAAAACAGCATTGGAGCATGAGTTTGGCTTACAATACAACCAAGGAATGAAACGATCTAAGATTCCAGCGATTGGCGAGGGAGAGGGAAAAATAACCCACACCCTATCCCCATGTTCTTCACAGAGTTTCCACAGAGTTATACAGGACGATGCCTAATGTTGTGTGACAAAGATCAAGGTTGACGCTTTGGGTGATATTGCTGCTCACGTTCGTCGCGGTCTTCCTGCATATCGATCATGTAAAGCCTGTCCCGTTCTTTCCCTGGATCTTTGATCCCTTCGATTAGTGTGTTGCGATCGAAATTTCGGAATGAAGGGTCGATCTCGACCCTAATTTTATAGAGAGCGATCAGCGCCTCTTCCGAAAGTGACTCAAGGTCTCCCGGGGGGCCACCTTTTCCCTCAAGGTCAAGTGGTATTTGTTCCATAAGCCCATTGTGATGTACGGAACAGTTGGCGTAAGGGTTGACGCTAGGAATAGAAGGAGTAGACCGAAAAGATAGGTGTTCTCGATATCTTATATGAAACGATTCATCTGCCACGTGCTCTTCGGCGCGGGGATTCTTTCCGCGTTCGTGTTTCCTGTGCCCACAATATTCGCGGATACGACATTCTCGAACACAAATCTTCTTTCGACTCCACATCCGAAACCGATGCTTGTGTCAGAAGAAGATACCAAGAACGATACGATCTCACTTGTGGGTGGAAAAGAATTTCGCGTGTTCCGCCAGAGCATCTCAGGAGTACCGCTCTGGCGCTTTGAGCTCGATGGCGCATATTGGTGGGTTTCTCCCAGGGGGGTCATTTGGGGGAAGGGAACACATCCAGCGGATTCCCCCGAAGCGGCATTCGAAGCGAAGACTGACAGCGAGGCGTACCAGGTGTTTTTGGGGATGAAAGCGGCCACGGCGTCGGTCTTTGATCGTCACACATAAATTTCCTGACAGAAATTTTACGCGACCTCGGCTCGCCATTTTTGCCTTGCCCTCCGGGAAAACAAAATATGGCTGCGTCCCCGGGATTAAAGCACAAAACCCGCCGCAGGGCAGGTGTTTGTGTATTTGATCCCCCCGCTAGGAATTGAACCTAGATTTTGAGATCCGCAATCTCATGTCCTATCCATTGAACGACGGGGAGAGGAATGAACGAGAAAACCTTATCACACGCGGGTCAAAAACCCAAGCTCTCCATGATACGATGCGCAACCGGCTCATACATCTCTTTGTGTGGCAGATGATCGGCGAGCAGTTCCCGCAGCTCCTCGCGGTCGACATCGTCCGCGACCGGGATGATGTGGAGCGGGAGATATGATCTTTTCGACTCGAGGATGATCTTGTGTTCCACCGGATGATCGATGACCTCGAAGGCATCGAGGGTCGAGAATGGGTAGAATGTCTCCCCCGCGCGGATGCCGAGCACCGTGATCTCCACCTCGATCATGTCCGGTTTTCGCACCGCATGAAGAAGGAACACGAATGCGCCGACGACGACGAGAACTACCGAAAGGTAATTCCCGTAATAGAGCATAGCGGCGGCGAGCACCCCGGTGATCACGACCGCCGCAGCTATCCAATCATTCGATTTTTCGGTATATGTGTGCTCCAGTACTCCCCATTTCATAGGGTCATTGTATCAGAGGGCAAGGGGAGTTGCGAAGTCACTTCGAACATCCTCGATCATGCTCTCGGGCGCCCCTCGATGGTGATGAGGCGCATGCGTGGGCCGACGTAGCCATACTCCGGCTTCTCGATCCGGTCGACGAAACGCTTCGCCGACTGCACATAGAGACCGCCGTCAGCATAGAGGGCCCGGTATACCACTATGCGTTCTCCGGTCTCGGTCGAGGTCGCGAGGTCGACCACGAGATAGCGGTTTCCGCGGTAATGTTCATAGACCCCATTGACCACAATGCGTGACATGATCTCAGTATATCGTCATGGGCGACAAGGAAAAGTCCTAAGGGAACGGAGTGGGCTCTACAGCGTAGCGAGGTGGATTGCAAGATAGAGGACGATGATCCCTGCGAGCGTCATGACGCTCGTCCATATGCGCGGATGCCTGTGGTGGCTTTCCGGCAAAAGCTCACTCGCACCGATATATAGGAAGAAGCCACAAAAGAGCGCTAGCACGATGGCGAGCCAGCGCTCCGGGAGGGTCACGAAAAGGGTCGCCGCGATGCCCAGGATCGGTGCGATCGCATCGGCGTAGAGCCAGCGGCGCGTGAGCGATTCATGGTGTTCCCCGAGCATGCTCAGGTTCACCGTATTAATGCCGTCGGAGAAATCATGTACCAGGACCGCAACGGTGACAATGATCCCGACCGCGGGAGACACCTGGAAGGCGAATCCGACCGCGAGGCCGTCGAGGAAACTATGAATGACGAGGGATCCCGCGCCCAGGTTGCCGCTATGTGTATGGTTCAATGATTCACCAGCGTCGTTTCCCGCTTCCCTTTCCACTGAAAGCGAAATGATACGATCGAGAAGCATATAAAGTATGAAGCCGAGTGCGGCCACCGATGTGATCACAGAGACGTCGAAATACTGCTTGCCAAGATCGATCGCCTCGGGCAAGAGATCGAAGAACGCGACGCCGATCACGGCTCCTGCGCTGAAGCCGAGAATGAGATGCAATTTGTCTTTGAAGCGAAGCGCGAACATCCCCCCAAGGAATGTGGAGAAGAATGCCGCGATACCGATAAAAAATATTGTCATATTGAGATATTACTCACTCGATCGAAGCGACCCCATATGGCCTCTACAGGATATTGTACCTTTATTTCCAAAGGCGGAGGAGGTGAGATTCGAACTCACGGTTCATTTACATGAACGACGGTTTTCAAGACCGTTGCCTTAAACCGCTCGGCCACCCTNNCAAGACCGTTGCCTTAAACCACTCAGCCACTCCTCCGTATATTATTTCCCGCATGCTATCAAACCGTGCCGCTATTGCAATTTCATCCCGTGCGGAGATACTTGGGAGATGCGTTATCTTGGCATCGATCATGGAACAAAACGCGTTGGGCTCGCGCTTTCCGACATCTCTGGGAGGATGGCGTTCCCGTACGAGGTCGTTCCAATGGACTCAACACTGATCGAGCGGCTCCTGCGTATCATCCAAGACAAGTCCGTGGAAGCGATCGTGCTCGGAGAATCGAAAGATTACAAAGGGGACGATAACCCCATCATGCACAAGATCCGGAGGCTCAAGGCAGTGCTTGAGGAGCGCGCGAGGCTCCCCATCTTCCTCGTTCCTGAAGTGCTCTCCTCCCGCGAGGCGATGCATATTCAGGGAGATACCGATCAAAATGACGCGTCTGCGGCTGCCATCGTGCTCCAGTCCTACCTTGACCGCATAAATCCGCCGCGCGAGGAAAACGATGCGTGATATACTCTTCCATATGGCAACCATAGATGAATTCAAGAAGATCGAGATGCGCGTGGGGACCATCCTCACTGCGGAGAAGGTCGAAGGCGCGGACAAGCTGTTGCGCCTTACGGTCGATTTCGGGCCGAAACAGGTCGCGGCGCCCGAGGAAGGGAAGTCTGAGGTCGAGGGAGGAGCGGATCCGACGCAAGTACGCGAGATCCGTCAGATCGTCTCTGGCATCGCGCTGCACTACGCGCCGGAATCCCTTGTCGGCAAGCAATGTCCGTTCGTGACCAACCTCGAGCCGCGCACGATCCGTGGGCTCACCTCTTATGGCATGATCCTCGCGGTCGGTATCGG
>DKBN01000051.1 GCA_002451235.1 Patescibacteria group bacterium UBA6899 | reverse complement strand
GTGGAAGAAAGGTTAGTTAACCCATCTTTTATATGCTGGGAGTATTATCATGCATGCCACGGACATTATAGAAATCTGAGGATAGAGATGGTGGGGCGTCTGGGAGAAAGAATGGTCGAATGATTGGAAAGTACACGGCACCCATCGTGCGGGCTCACTCCCATCGAATCCTTGAGGAACTCGGACTTTTGCGACCACATCATCAGGATCGTACAGATGATGATCGCGGGTGCAAATCAATGACAAGATACAGCCTCTTAGAGGCTGTATCTTTCTCCCTATATCCCAAGCGCCAATTTGATCTCCTCAGGCGGATCCCACTCCGGCTCGAACGTGATCTCCACGCGTACCTCAGGGTGGAGTTTCCTAAGCGCCCTTTCTATATCCCCCACTATCTTATCCCCATACGGGCAGAATGGTGACGTGAGCGTCATCAGGATATCGATCCCCATTTCTGGATCGACGTTCGTCTCATAGATGAGTCCTAGTGTGACCACGTCGAACCCGAGCTCTGGATCCTTCACCCCCCTTAACGTCTCCAAAACCTGCTCTTTCGTAAGCGTCATATGTTCGCGAATCCCTCTTTTTTGATCCTCGCTACAAGATCTCGCCCCCCGGATGCAATGATCCTTCCGGCGCGCATGACATGCACATGATCCGGCGTGATCTCCGACAAAAGCGCGTCATAGTGGGTGATAAGAAGGAACCCCGTTCCCGCCTTGCGCGTCCGTTCGATCCCTGCGACGACGAGCTTCAGCGCATCAATATCGACCCCTGAGTCGATCTCATCGAGGAGGGCAAATCTCGGCTTCAAAGCCAGCATCTGGAGGACCTCCGCTTGTTTCTTCTCGCCGCCCGAAAGTCCCGCTCCCACCTGGCGCTTCAGGAACGCGGGATCGATGCCGACGGATTTAGCTTCGCTTTCCACTTTTTTGAAGAATTCCAGCACGCTTTCCTTTGATCCTGTTTGCGCCCTACGCGCGCGATGGAGAAAATTAAGAAGCGTCACTCCGGGAATCTCCGGAAGATATTGCATGGAGAGGAATATGCCCTTTGCCGCTTTCTTTTCGGTCGGAAGCTTCGTGATGTCCTCACCGTCGAGCATGAATTTCCCTTCCACTATGGAGAATTTCGGATGCCCCATCGCCGCGTTCACCAAGGTCGACTTCCCCGAGCCGTTCGGCCCCATGAGGACGTGGGTCTCCCCCGGCGCGATCGTAAATGATGCATCCGTGACGATGCGTTTTCCCTCAGAATCGACGGAGATATGCTCAAGTGCAAGTTTCATAACTTGGCCACAGTACCCCCTGCGAGCGCCCTCTGCAAGGTACGAAGCGGTAGTAGTGCGCATTTCTCTCTTTGCGGCCCGACGGCAACTCCGAGCATATCGTACATATCCTGTCCGCTCAGTTTCCCCGCATCTTCGCGCGTCATTCCGATCAATCGCTCCCCAAGCATCGACATCGCCGCCTGCGAGATCGCACATCCTTCGCCGGTGAATCCGAGATCGCTGATCTTCTCGTCCGCATATTTCACATAGAGCGTGAGTTCATCTCCGCACGATGGATTCGTCCCCTCCTCTTTCGCGTCGTATTCAAGGAGTGCTCCCTTTCTGTGCGGATGCTTATAGTGGTCGAGGATATTCTCCTGATAGATATCGTCCATGCCAGCACAACGTAACAGATAATCGATATATTGACAAGTATGTACATATTTATCATAATATTCAATTAGGTTCATGCCAAAGGGGCGTCCATGGAATCATCGTGGGGGAAGTTAGCAGTGATCGAAAAGATGATCGGTGGCTCAGAATATCGCCTGCCAACCACCGAGGACATGAGGATGGGCACCAGATTCCTCATGCTCGACTGGAGCACGGCGTGGGATGCTGTTGTTGACGGAAAGCCTGCGCCAGTCTCAGGGTTTGAGATCGAGCTTGCCTGCGACCCGATTGCCAGGGAAGGCGAGGCCCCGTATGTCGAATTTCATAAGGTTGACAATGCGGGAATCGGGATATTCCACACAGAAGTCGATGCATTTATCGGGGAGACGGTGTCAGACCAATCCTTTCCCGTGTTCTTCCTTGTGAAGAGGTAGGGTCCACATGGGAGAGCCCCGGCGCAAAACCGGGGCTTTTTTATTTGAATTTCTTTTGAGCCGATCGTACTCCTTCAACAAGTGCGGAAACATCGTCTTCGGTATTGTAGAGATAGAAACTCGCGCGGGTCGAAGCGGAGATCCCGAGCGATTGATGTAGCGGCATCGCACAGTGATGTCCCGCCCGCACTGCGATGTCGCTATCCGCAAGGATCTGCCCGACATCGTGCGGATGAACGCCGTCGATCGTAAAGGAGATCGTCCCAACATTGCGCTCTTTTGGCGACAAGACCCTCGCTCCAGGGATCGCCGCAAGTGCGTCATACGCTTGGAGAGCAAGTGTCGCCGAATGTTTCTCGATATTCTCAACGCCGATCTTTCCCAAATAGTCTATCGCTCCACCCAGCCCGATCGCTCCTGCGATGTTCGGCGTTCCCGCCTCGAAGCGCGTCGGTATCTCCGCCCATGCCGCCCCCTCCTTCGTCACACGCTCTACCATGTCCCCACCGAATACGCTCGGCTCGAGCTTCTCTAAGAGTTCTCGTTTCACCCAAAGGACGCCGATCCCCGTTGGCCCCAATATCTTGTGCCCCGAGAACCAGAGCGCATCGACTCCGAGCGTTCGAACGTCGACCGGCGTATGCCCAACTGCTGCCGTCGCGTCAGAGATCACGATCGACCCGTGCGTATGCGCGTTATTCGCTATCTCGCTCACAGGAAATTTCGTTCCAAACACATTTGACACCAGCATCACCGATACGATCCTCGCATGCTCCGAGGGTTCCCCTTGGATATGTTGCGATGATGCATCTATATAACCGAGTGCAAGAGACCGCCGTTTTGCGAATTGCTGAAGCGGCACAAGTGTTCCATGATGCTCCGCTATGGTCGTCACGATCGTCTCTCCTTCTTTCCATTCAAATGACTCTTCGAGCGTCCGCACAAGCATGTTAGCAGAGTGGGTCGCGCTTGGAGTAAAAATGATCTCACCCGGCTCGGCGCCGATGAATACAGCGATCTTCCTCCGAGCTTCTTCATACGCCTCTGTCGCTTTCACGCTCTCTTTGTAGAGTCCGCGGTGAATATTCGCGCGATACTGTATATAATAATCATCCATCGCTTGAATGACCTGTGTGGGTGTAAGCGAAGACGCCGCCGTGTCCAGGTAATGGGTATTCGGGCGCAATTGCGGAAAGTCTTCCCTTATCCTCTTTTGATCGATCATATGCGTATCATCGTTGCTTGCTGGATATCGTCTCCTTGAGCTCCGTCGCCATTTCATCGTTCTTGATGCACGAGAGCTCGGCCTCGATAAGTCCTTCTTCGAGCATACCACGCGCCTCCGTCTCCGAAAGTCCGCGTAGCGCGGGGTAGAACAGTTCTTTCTCTCCGAGGCGGTAGATCGCGAGCTTGTGCGACGTCGCGACGTGGTCGCTCGCAATATCCAAAGACGGGATAGCGGAGATCTCAGCGCCGCCACCTACGACAATAAAGCGTCCTTCTTCGCTTGAATCCGGAGAGATCATGCCGTGCGCGATGTCTCCCGTTGCGCGGTATATGGTCTTTGACTGTCCACGTAAGAATCCCAGTGCGCGCACGTGTCCACGCGTATGGTCGGCATCGTGACGCACTACGGTCGAAATATCGAGTTTCGTGCTTCCGCTCGGGGCGAGAAGGGTGACAATATGCACTCCAGCATTTTCTCCTTTAAGGTCCATCGCTTCTTCATATCTCACCTCATTTCCTTCCTGAAATCCCTGGGCAAGAGTGAGTTCTGCCCCTTTTCCGAGCACAGCATGAAGCGAGATGA
Source organism: Patescibacteria group bacterium UBA6899 (assembly GCA_002451235.1). Classification (GTDB taxonomy): domain Bacteria; phylum Patescibacteriota; class Minisyncoccia; order Phycocordibacterales; family UBA6899; genus UBA6899. The sequence goes on along the minus strand of DKBN01000051.1, from coordinate 569 downwards.
ACGTGCTTCCGCTTCCTTTTGGCATGATCACGATCGTCGCGCGAGAATATTCCGCCATCTCGATCTCGATTATCCTATCGAGGACTGCGGTGGACTCGCTCTCAAGAACAAGCAAAAGAGTGGCGAATTCTTCGAGCTTGATGCGAACTTGTTCTTTTGAATCTTTCTCCGCTATGCTGTTCATCCTCCCCTGCGCTCTCCCATCGGTCGCAACGCGGATCTCAGCCACATGATCATTTTCTACATATTCGGCTCCGTGAATATCGAAACTTCGCTCAGGCGCACCAAACCCACTGGGGTCTGGCCGCATGATTCCTACGATCCCGATACTGTATTTCGGCCCTATTGACTGCTTTATTTCAGGCATGTGTAATATTGACAGAATGTATTAAATATACTATAATAAAAGTTAATTGTAAAGGGTTAACTCACTAATCGTCCACCAAAAATGGTGGGCGATGTTCGTATTGAGCCGTATCTATGTGATTGTTGGGGAAACTAACTTTTCTTCCACCAATCATGCCAAGATATTCCTGTCCGCACTGCGGAGATATTCGCTCGTGGGCATT
>DKBN01000015.1 GCA_002451235.1 Patescibacteria group bacterium UBA6899 | reverse complement strand
TCGTCATCGACTCGGTCGCGGCCCTGACCCCCAAGGATGAGATCGAGGGGGATATGGGGCAAGCGCATGTTGGTAAACAGGCGAGGCTCATGTCGCAGGCGCTCCGGAAACTCACCGCGATCGTCGCGAAGACCAAGACCATCGTCATCTTCATCAACCAGATCCGCATGCAGATCGGGGTCATGTTCGGTAACCCTGAGACCACCCCAGGTGGGAAAGCGCTCAAATTCTACACATCAGTCCGCATCGATATCCGAAGGATCGCACAGATCAAGAAGGGTGATGACGTCATCGGCAGCCGGACCCGCGCTAAGGTCGTGAAGAACAAGGTCGCCCCGCCGTTCAAACAGGCGGAATTCGATCTCGTCTATAACGAAGGGATCTCCCGCGAGAGCGAGATCCTGATGTTCGGAGAGAAGTATGGTATCCTCTCGAAATCCGGCTCCTCATATGCGTACGGCGATCTTAAGATCGGCCGAGGGTACGATTCGGCCCGGATGTTCCTCAAGGAAAACAAGAAGATCGGGAACGATATCGTTCGCGAGATCGAAAAGAAGATGAAAGAAGACGCGGCGTTCAGTGTCGGCGGGAGATCCGATCCCGAAGAAGAACAAGCACCGGAAGAGTAAGTCGAAATGAGCGCATGGAAACGAAAAAGCCGGTCTATGGCCAGCCTTTTCGATCCAATATCACAAGTATGCGTGTCGTTTGTGGACGATATCGACCACGATCCACGCGAAAAATCCCGCGATCAGGGGGAGGATGATCAGGGTCGCGAGCTCCGTCTGGGTGACCGCAGAACGCATGAACGCAATCTCGTGGCGAACATCCAGGACGTTTGGAAGATTCGCAAATACCCGCGAGAACGAGACGTATTCGGTCGATTTCCACACCAAAACAGTGATCAATGTCAGCTTCATCGTCACCGGATGCAGCACTTTCCTCATCGCCCAAATGAGGTACGCGCGCCGCATGATCCGCTTCTTCAATTGTGCCTCACGATTATTCATGTTCCTTCTCACTCTCTTGTAATCGCTCGAACTCCCGCTTCGCACGGTAGATCCGAGTCTTGATCGCCGAAACGGTCGTACCTTCAATCTCCGCGACCTCTTTCTGGGAATAGTTCTCTAAAAAATGGAGCCTTAGCGGCCGCGCCAATTGCGACGGCATGCGAGAGAGAAATGAAACCACATAATCGCGCATCGTTTCCTCGTGGGAATACTCTCTCGGATCGCGCAATGCCTCGAAAACCTCGGGGTCGAGCTCTTCCCGCCGCTCTCCTTTCTTCTTTAACCGCTGATAATGGCTAAAGGTCGTATTCATCAGGATCTTATAGATCCAGGATTTGAGGCTGGCTCCTTCTTGGGGTGTGAAGCGTCTAGCGTTGAAGTAGACTTTCGTGAAAGTCTCTTGGACGATATCCTCCGCCTCTTCCTTGTTCCTGACGATGCTTTCGGCTCGCCGAAGCAACGCCTCCTCGTATCGGTCGACCAGGATCGCGAAAAGGGACGGCCGTTCGAGCGAACAGGCCAGCACTTCCTCGTCCGACCATGCGTCGTGCCGCTCCCCTGCCTCGCTCTCAAGCAACATAGTGTACTCCACCATATCAGACTCCCCATTCCTTGCGCAATTCAAGGATCGCGTCCTCGATATCGACCCTGGGCTCCCAGCCAAGCAGTTTCTTAGCCTTCGTGATGTCGGCGAGCGTATGGCGCGGCTCTTTCCGCGCGGGCACGTGCACACGTTCCCCGCCGATCATCTCCGCGAGGCGGTTCACGCTCACATTCTTTCCCCTTCCGATATTGATGGTCTCCCCCTTCCCGACGTTGGGACTTTCGCTTGCCAGCAGATTCGCGCGGATCACATCGGTGATATGCGTGAAATCCCGAGTCTGTTCGCCGTCGCCGACGATGGTCAGTGGCTTTCCTTCCTTTTTCAGCTTGAGGAACCTCCCGATCGCGAGCGCGTACGGACCCTCCGGGTCCATGCCGGGACCATAGACGTTGAAATACCTAAGTGTCACCCCGGGAAGGCCATAGATGTCCGCGAACAATCGGACATACTCTTCGCCGACGTATTTCTGGAGCCCATACGGATGCACCGGTTTCTCGCGCATCTCCTCCGAAAGTGGCAATGTCTCCTGGTCGCCGTATGCAGAACTTGAGCCGGAATAGATGACCCTTCCGACCCCTCCATCGCGCGCAGCTAAGAGCACGTTGAGCGTGCCGTTGATGTTCACGTCGTTGGTCTCATCCGGGTGATCGATGGAATATTGCACGCGCGGCAGCGCTGCGAGATGGAACAAGAGATCAGCACTCTTGATGAGCGGAGTGATGGCCGCGCGGTCGCGGATATCTTTCACATGAAGCGTCGCCTTCGGAGAGACGCGTTCCCTCTTCCCGCCCGAGAGATCATCGATGACCACGACCTCGTCGCCACGCCCGACAAGCGCCTCGACCAGATGCGATCCGATGAATCCCGCCCCGCCCACGACCACCGAACGTGTATGAGTTTTCATGGCGTCATTTTACCTGAGCAGAAGATGGTGGGCGATCCATCTTCCGATGCGGTCACCGCCCACCGTGCGACCTATGTGATTGTTCATACGGATATGATAACGGCTTGAGGGCAAGAAGGTCGCACGCTCGACAAATTCCAGGAAATGGCTTAGAATAGCCCTTTATGGCAATGCTTGATTACAGCGAGGTCCTGCCCAGGAAAATCATCCTTCATGACGGCGAACCGTGGGAGGTCTTGGACGCGCACGTCTTTCGGAAACAGATGCGCAAGCCGGTAAATGCGACAAAGCTGAAGAACCTGATCAGCGGACGCGTTATCGAGATATCGTTCCAACAATCAGACAAGATCGAAGAGGCGGAAGTCACGACGCGCGAAATCAAATACCTCTACACCAACCGCGGCGAGTATTGGTTCTGCGATCCGAATGACCCACGTGACCGCTTCTCGCTTCTTGCCGAACAGGTCGAGAACGATACCCAGTGGGTGAAGGCCAATTCTGTGATCGAGGCGCGCGTCTTCAATGAAAAGATCATCGGACTTCGGCTCCCGATCAAGGTCGATCTTACGGTGACCGAGGCCGCGCCTGCGGTTCGTGGAGATACATCCGGGAAAGCGACAAAATTGGTCGTCCTCGAGACCGGGGCGAAGATCGCCGTCCCCCTTTTCATCAATGAAGGCGATGTGCTCCGCATCAATACCGAGAAGGGCGATTACGTCGAGCGAGTCGAGAAGGCGTAACCCCACTTGGCTGCCTGGTCGCCAAGTGGGAAGGGGGTATTTGGGCGGAAAAGCGCCGCCACACTTCCGTGGCGGCTTAGGTTCATACGTTCATTCGAAGCTCGTGCTCTTTGAAGCGGCAAAGGACCCGTTGATACAACCGATGCGGGTAGGAGCTAATCCGGAACCCCCGTTTTTCCCCTTGGTGTCTTTCGACCCATTTCCCCACCGAGAATCCCTCGTGCGGGAGGTCATGAAGATGGCCGATCACTCCGGTGTCGAACGCTGGGATGATCACATCGCGCAAGATCGGGTAACACCAGCGTCTTTCATTCCCGGGACGCGAGCGCCATTTCGCCGTTAATCTTCGGTGGTGGAGTTCCAACACCGTCTGGTCGAACATCGCCATTCCTATTCCCCTAAGTTCCTCGATGGAAAATCGCAGCTTAAGCCTGTTTGCCATCTCATCTCCGGTCCCAGGGGACGTGAGCGCCGCTATCACCATGTGGAGCGGGCGATGCTCGGGAGGGACACGACGAAGCATTTCAACAAGAAGAGAGCCGAGCTCCCGGAACGACCCAACCTTTTGCGCGTGGACATTGTCTTCTTCGTTCCAGTACGGACAGACGTTCATTATTTCCCTCCTTCAATGTGCCTGAAGAAAAATTACCACGACAAAACGAAAAACTCTACTGTTTCGTGGAGTGTTTCGCGCTTTTCGATATGGTTTTACGCCGCGACGTACGGGAGAAGCCCCATGAAACGGGCACGCTTCACCGCGAGAGCGAGGGCACGCTGCTGCTTCGAAGTGAGGTTCGTGCGCTTCTTCCCCTGGATCTGCCCGTGAGGGGTCAAGAACATGCGCAAAAGGTCCATATCCTTGTAATCGATGTACTTGATATTGTTGATGTCAAAGTAACTTGCTTTCTTTCGTGTGATCATACTGAGATTTGATTTATTGTTTTAGAAAGGGATGTCGTTGGGATCGATCTCCTCCTCCGGATATTCGATGGTCTCGAGCTCCTCTGTTTTCGATGGCTGCGCAGTCTTGGCTGGCCCGGAATTGCCTTCGACCGCTCCCCCGCCCCCGGACGCTCGCGGCCCGAATTGGATGCGGTCGGCAACGATCTCGGTGCGGTATCGTTTCACCCCGTCCTTGTCATCCCAGCTGCGGGTTTGGATGCGTCCCTCAACGAAGATACCCGCCCCTTTCTTCAGATATTGATTGACCGTCTCTGCCTGTCGCCCGAAGACAACGACGTTGTGGTAATCGGTCGATTCCTGCTTCGCGCCATTCTTATCCTTCCACACGCGGTTCGTCGCCACCGAGAGGGTTGCGACCGCAACGCCCGATGGCAGCGAGCGAAGTTCCGGATCGCGCGTGAGATTCCCGTAGATAATAGCCTTGTTGATATACATATGATCAGTTGATGACCAGTTCTTCGATCGTCTTGTCAAGCTCCTCTTCCGTCATCTCGACCTTCGGCTCTGCTTTCGCCTCGTCGCCGCGCTGCAGCTCTTCACGCCGATCTCGCAGGGTCTTCTTCGGGGCTAGTGTGCTCTCGCGCACCGTCTTCACCAACAGGAACCGCAGAATGTGCTCGTTCTTCTTTAATACATCGCCGATGGCTTCTGCCGCGCCCGGCGTCGCTTCGAACTTCATCCACCCGAAATACGCCGAGTGATACGCCGTACGCTTGTTGGCGCGCACTTTCACCATAGGATACGCCAGGTCGAGATGCTTGGGATACTCGTCGGCGAACACGGAACCCCCTTGGGATTCGATCGCGTCTCGCACGGTGGTTACTTCTTTGCCGAGTCCCTCCTCTCCGACCATCGGTAGCACATGGTAGCCGACCTCATAGATGCCTCGGTCTTTCTCCACGTGCTCGGTGACCAATAATTCTTCTTCCATGGGGGCAAATACTACCAAAGAAGGCGGGGAATGTAAAATCGCCAAGGCTTCTCCCTTTCCTCCCCCTCGCTCTATCCAACTTCTCCAAGGGGAACCCTCGGAACTTAACTTTCATACCCTTCCAAGGGGAGCCCTTGGATCTCAAAACCATTGGAAATACTAACTTTTCTGGGGGTGAACTTTGTGCCACAAGAAAATCGGCGATATGCCGGCTTTCTGTATTCTTCCTCTCTGCGCCCGCTAGCACCCGCTCTCCCCTGGTTCGCAATACTGGAAGTCACCGAGGACTCCGACGCCGGTGAGCTGGACATCCGGGAGAGTGGCATATCCATTGGCGGTCACGGTCGCGTCAGGCGTCGTATAGGTCATCGCGGCTGTGGGGGTGAAACGGATCCAGACATGGACGGGACTTCCGAGAACAACATTACCCAAATCGCAATCGATCCCGAACGGACCGTTGCTGCCTGCGGTACTGCAACTATACGGGTTGAGGAAATGGAGATGAGTGTTCGGCATCGTGATCGGGCCGTTGTTGTCGAACCAGAAATCCTTCACCCTCGAGCGGTTCACCGGCACGCGGCCCATGTCCCAGGCCTCGTTGTAGGCGTCGACGCCTGTGCCGAATACCTGGCGCGACGTCGGGGAATTCCCGGCATTGCTCGTGATGGAAAAGGTGGCGTTGTCTTGGTCGGGGGCGTCCGGTTTGTACCTCACACTGCACCAAACCGTGTTATTCGGAGTGATGGTCTGCCCGATACAACTCGAGGTCGTGGGGTCGATGAGCGGGTTGTCGCTGGAGATGACGGAGATGACCAGGTTCGTGGTGCCGGAATTCTTGACCTGAAACCCGTTCGTGATGGTGTTCCATACGTTCACGATCCCCTGGCCGATATTCGACGGGGGCAGACTCGGGAAATCGAGCGTCGCCCCACCGTTGATCACCAGCGTCACCGAGCCGCTTTGCGAGGCTGTGCCGGGAACGTTCTGACAGGTGAATATCCACTTGTGAGTGTCGGACGGGGCCGTTACCACCGCCCACCCCGGATTGCTCCAATCGAACTGATTGGGCGACGCGAGCGAATTCTCCGGAGCCGTCGCGATGTTCTGATTCGTGAACACGAAGGTACCGTCCGTCTGGCGCGACCAGGTGCACGATCCCGCGTACTGCGACGACATCGTAAGGACGAACGGGGTCCCCTCCGTGATCGGGGCAGGGGTCGCGGAATCGTTCACTTGGACGACGACATCCGGGCGGACATGGACGGTGGCCGAGGAAGAGATGGTCGGAGCGGAGGTGTTGTTCCGGCATGAGACATAGAACGTCGTGTCTGCCGTGAGCGCTCCGGTGGGATACGCACTCTGGGATGTCGGGACAGGGCCCACCGGACTTCCGTCCTGGTAAAGGGTACAGGTCGTGGCGGGGCTCGCGGTCCATTTCAGGTTCGATGAATCGCCGTAGCTTACCACCGTCGGCACGGCGGAAAGATCGGTGGTGAAGACAGGAGGAAGATTTGTTGTCGGAGGCAGTACTTCGACGATGGTAGAGTCCGTACGGCCATTACAGGTGAATTTATACTGTTGGCGGTGCGTCAGAGGGCCGGTGGGAAGGTTCTCATCGAGATCTCCGAACGTCGCAGCAAGCGGATACGACATGACCACCGTGTTCTGTGGAAATGTCGTAACGATGCAAGTGGCAAAGCTGGGAAAGTAGCGAACATGGAGGATGAGGTCCGCACTGCTTCCACTTGGGACGGGGCCATTGTTCGTAATTGACATAATACTCGGGGTATCACATGTGGCATTTTGAGGACCAGTCCAATATCCAGATGTCACATTAATATTGCACGTATATTCTGCCGTTCCACGTCCGCTGTCACGCACCAATATCTTCTCCCCCACCGCGGCTCCTACAGTGTATCCGGAACACGAAAGAGCTCCCCAAGTTTTAAGTTCAGCTCCGCAGGCGGGCCCCACCGGTATGTCCGTCCAGGGTCCGCAGTTATCATTCTCCTCCGGGGATCCTGCCCCTCCCTCGTTGATCAACCCAGTGACGTCGTACCGGTCGAATTTGTCCGCGCAGGCGCGTGCGGAAATTGTGCGGATGTACGGAAAAGTGAAATCGCTCAAAATGTTCGAAGCACCGGCCGGAGGGAGGTGAAGCGAAAGCATCGGCGAAAGATCGGTCAGAGATCCCCCCGCCCCGCTCCAATCCGCGATCTGGATGAAATTCCAGAAACTGGTGTTCGTATCTGCGCTCCCGATATTCTTGATGACGGCCGAGACGGGAGCTGTGATGGCGGTGGAAAGCCCAGCTATCGCGCCTATCGAGGGGGCGCTGGGCGCGTCCGCGGTGAGGTTGGGAAGGAGAGGATTAACGACCGTCACAT